>JBFWIP010000095.1:0-9307 GCA_050255935.1 Desulfobulbus sp. | reverse complement strand
GGATGCATTCCTCCTACAAAGCGACAAAACCGGCCGCGTCGTCAAGCAACTCCCGCACCAGACCGGCCGGGGCCACGCCGCCCTGGACAAACCCCAGGGCGCGCATCAGCAACCCGACCTGCTCCTGGTCAAAGATCCCCTGCGGCAGGGCCTCGGCATAGGCCCAGACTCCGACCTCGGCACGATTGATCGGCCCGGCCAGACCGGCCTTGTCCGCGGCGGCGCTGAGCAGGGCCGTAAAGGCCATCTCCAGGGCGCTGTCGAACATTTCCTGTTCAAAGAGCAGTTGCGCCGCCTTGAGCTTTTCCCGGGCCTGCCGAAGCAGTCTCGATTCGGTGGATTTGCCGTCCACGGTCGCGGCATCGAAATAACTCTGCGCCCCGGCCAGCGGCGAACCGCCTCCAAGCCGCTGCAACCCTTTCAGCGCCAGCCGGTCGATAAGCGCCACCGGCACCTCGGAGGAGAGCTGTTCGGCCAGCCGGTCGGCTTCGGCATCAACCCGGTCGAGCACCGTCACCAGGCCGCCGCCCGAACCGAAAATCCGCTCGATCCGCGGCCCAAAGGCCTGCTGCAGGGCCTCGATGCAGCGGCGGATGGCCGCGGTTGTCCGGTCCTCCGCTGTCGGGGCGGAGCTTTGTCCGCTTGCCTCCGCAACCGATTCCGCCGGCAGGTCCTCCGGAACGGCCTCTGCCTCCGCCGATGGCCCCGGCTGCGGTGACGGTCCGGCCAGGTCCTCGATCAGGGTTTCGAGCAGTTTTTTCGAGATCCCGACCACATCCTCGGTGGCATCCTCGCTGACCACGTTGTCGAACAGGTTCTGTTTGTTGCGCACCAGGGCAAACACCTGCTCCTCGTAGGAGTCGACGGCCACCATGGTGATGATCTGCACCGTGCGGGTCTGGCCGAGGCGATGAATGCGGGCGTTGCGCTGCTCGAGCACCGCCGGATTCCAGGGAACGTCGAGGTTAATCAGCACCGCCCCGCTCTGCAGATTGAGCCCCACGCCGCCGGCATCGGTGGAGATGAACACCTGAATCGAATCATCGTCCCGGAACCGGTCCATCAGTTCGCCGCGCTTGGCGGTCGGCACCCTACCGTGTAACCGCACGCAGCCGAGGCCCATCCGCCTGAGCCGGGCTTCGACCAACTGCGTCATCCTCTCCCATTGGGAAAAAACCACCGCCTTCAGCCCCGATTGCAGACAGACCTCTTCGAGGATGTCGGCCAGTTCGTCGAGTTTCGGCGCACCCTGGGTCTCCTTGTCGACCAACCCGGCGGCGTTGCAGGCCATCCGCGCCTGTTGCAGGGCGGCGAGCAGCCGGTTCGACTCGCTGGGGGTCAGCGGCCGGGTACGGGCGATCTGCGCCAGGCGGCCGGCCGCGCCCATGGCGGCATCGTGGAGGTCACGCTGCCTGTCGGTCATGACCACGTCAAGGCGCTGGACGATCTTGTCGGGCAGTTGTTCCCGTACCAACCGGCGGTCACGGCGCAGCATTACCGGTGCCAATCGCTTGCGCAACAGGGACAGATTGCGGTAGCCGAGCACCTTGCCGCGGTTGTCGGTAACATGAAAATCGACCAGATAGCGCCACAGCGGCCCGAGCACCTTGGGATCGACCACCTGCATCAGGCTGTAGAGATCCTCCAGCCGGTTTTCCAGGGGGGTCCCCGAAAGGACGAAGGCATAGCGGCTGGGGATGCGTTTGACGGCGGCGGCAATCTTGGTGCGCCAGTTCTTGATCCGCTGGGCCTCATCCATAATGACCAGATCCGGGCACAAGGTCTCGTTGATCACCGTAAGATCGCGCAAGATCAGTTCGTAATTGATGATGAAAAAGGTGGCCTCGCGGCGGTACTGGACACCGCGCTCTTGGGCCGGCCCCTGGATGACCAGGGGTTCCCGGTCCGTGAACCGCTCGATCTCCCGCGCCCACTGATGCTTGAGGGATGCCGGGCAGATGATCAGCACCCGGCGTACCCCTTCCCAACCACAAAGCCAGTCGGCGGCGGCAATCGCCTGCAGGGTTTTGCCCAGCCCCATGTCGTCGGCCAGCAGCGCCCGTCCGGTCCCGGCCAGAAAGGCGACCCCCTCGATCTGATAGGGGTAGAGCTTGGCCTTGATGCCCGGCAGCCGGCCGTTGGTGGCCAGGATCTGGCCGCGAATGGTTTCGGCCCGCAACCGATGGGCGGCCTTGGCGGCAAGATGGCGGGCAAAATCAAGGGCGTCGTCGCCAAGGTGCAGGTCAGCGCGATGCTCGACCAGTTCGACGAAGCGGAAAAAATCATCCGGCAAGCGGCCGGTGAAGCGACCGGTGGCATCGAAATAAGCGGTGAGCACAGTTTCCAGCTCAGGCACCAGGGAACTGCAGCGATGCAGACGAACCTGGGGGGCATCGTCCACGTCCCAGGCCAGGTACACATAGGAGAGCGGCGCCTGCAGCGCCGCTATTTTTCGATAGTCCCTGCGCTTGCCGATTTTGTGCAGCACCGCCTCGATATGCTTGCAGGTCCCCAACTGATTGACCTGGAAGTCCGGGCAGGTGCAGATATTGGCCCGGTCCTTGAGGCTGCGGATGGTGACCCGATAGCGCTGCGGGAAATGGGTTTCCGAACCCATGGTCTCGGCCTGCCACTCGCCGAACCAGGGCTTGCCGCTGAGGTGTTCGACCGCCACCTCGGTCCGTCCGCGCTTGATCCGGTCCCTGACGGCGGTATCGGCGGCGGAAAAGACCTGGTCGCTCGCCTCCTTCTGCTCGGCATAGGCATAGAGGGCGGCCACCATGTGATGACAGACCGCCTCCCCGTCGCGGCAGTCGCAGGACAACTCCAGGTCCTTTTCGGTTGCCAGCACCTCAACCGTACAGGGGAGCTCCAGCTCCTCGTCCTCAACCTGCGCCCACAACCGTTCCTGATCCTGATCCACGGCAATGACCCGATGCTCCTTGAAAGAACGCAATCCCGCCGCAACGGCCGCGGTGGACGCTCTCACCTCCAGTCCTTCGCGGTCAAAGAAAAACGGGTCTTCATACTGCGGGGCAATTGAGCATTGCATCAAATCACTCCTCTGCGTTCAGGTTGTGGGTCGTGTGCGAGTCGCCGTCGATGAACGGATCTACCCGAGCTTTTGCGGATACAGGCCACTGATCAATCTCCCCTGTGGACTATTCGGGATACCGACCGAATGTCAAGAAAAAACAAAACGGCAACCGATTGTCTTCATTGAAGAAATCGATTGCCGCTTGATTCAGGCCACTGATCAATGATGGTGACTGCCGGAACAGGTATCGGATCCGTCCGAATTGCGGATCAGGTCCAACTGTCTTCTTTCCATGGCATCCAGGGCTTCCCGGGCGGACATGTTTCTTGCCTGATAGCGGGTTACGCCGTCGTCAGCGAGGATATCAAAGGCGGCTTCAGCCAATTTTCCGGTGATGACCGCCTCGCACCGATGCGCAAGAACAGTCCGGGCCAAATCACGGTCGGAATCAGTGGAAATGGCATGCTCGATCGGGGTGCAGGCCATCGAATCGACATCCACCACCAGGATGTAAGGCGTTTGGGCAAATTCTTCGGAAATGGCGCTTTCAAGGGTGGGGCCGGTCGTCGTTACAGCAATATTCATACTCTCTCTCAAAAATCAAAAAATTCGGCCAGGTTGGCCGTTCCCGGAATAAATCGCCGGGAGCGACGTTCAGGGCTTCGCAAAACACTCTTTACCCTCTTTATAAAGATACGGACCTCCTCCCTTTTCGTTATTTTCGTGCACTTGTCAAGGTTGTTGAATCGCCAGGGAGCTGATCTCGCCGGTCAGCCGACAATTTTTCTCGTCAAGGACGGCCAATTCCGTGATTGCATTTGGGAGCGGTCCGTCGCCAGCAGGAGGCAGGCGCATCCGGGCATGGCGTCAATGAGGCGGACGCCTTCCGTCGGTTCCATGAGAAAGACCGCCGTGGACAGGGCATCGGCTTCGGTCACCGTTGGGGCGACGATGCTGGCGCTGTCCCAAAAATGGGGCGAATGGCCGGTGCGGGCATTGACGATGTGATGGAACAGCTTTTCTTGGTCGTAATAGACCTCATAGTTGCCGGAGGTGGCCACGGCGCCGTTCTGCAGGGTAAAGGTTTCAAGAGGACGACCGTTGGGGTCGGGATTCTGCACCGCTATGCTCCACGGTTTTCCCAGAGCCGCATGGCCGCTGACCCGGATATCGCCGCCGCCGTTGATCAGGTGGTTGTCGATTCCCCGGGCCCGCAGCAGGGCCGAGGCCTGATCGACAATGTAGCCCTTGGCGATGCCGTCCAGGGTGACCCCCATGCCGGGGCGGGCAAAGGCAAGCGCCCTGCCCCGAACCTGCAGCGACTCCAGGCCGATGCGCCCGACCGCCTCGGTCATTTCCTGCTCGCCGGGCTGCTGCTGGACGGCAAAACGGGCTTGGTACAGATCGAGCAGCGGCTTGACCGTAATATCAAACACGCCGCCGGTCCGCTGATAATAATGGCGGGAGGCGCCAATGACCGCGCCAACCGCGTCCGGCACCTCTTCCAGGAAGCCGGTGGCGTTGAGAACACCGATCGGCGAACGCTCATCAAAGCGGGTCAACAGTGCACTGAGCCGGGCTATTTCCTCAAAGGCCTCGCCCATGGCCTGCTGGGCCTGGTCCCGCGACGAATGGATGGCGGTGATCGCCACATAGGTCCCCATGGCCAGCCGGGTTTCGCTCACCTTGTACTGATTGCGGCGAAACAGTAGGGATTCGAGCTTTTCCGCCGGCACCAGGCCGGTTACGGCCGCGCCGAGGCCGAGCAGTCCCGCGAGTTTGAGAAGCGACCGCCTTGTGCGGTCACAGGCGAGTTCCGATGCATTCATAATTTTGCCTTCAAGTATGATTACCCGGCCATTTTCAGGCCTGTTTCCGGTACCCGGCTGAGCACCTGCGGCCCCTGGTACTGCCGGAAAATATTCCGGGGGCATTTGCTGACGCAGATTTCCGCACATTCCGGTCCATAGGCCAGACAGGCCTTGTGGTCGATTTCAATCCGGCCGCTTTCATGGCTGACCGCCTGGGCCGGGCAGACCTTCACGCACAGGGTGCAGCCGATACACCCGGCTTCGCAGACCGCCTTGACGTTTTTTCCCGGATCCATGGTGGAACAGGGAACCCATACCCTGGCCTTGAGGGTCTGCACCTCGAGGATATGTTTCGGGCAGGTGCGAACGCAGACGCCGCAGCCCACGCAGCTATCCGGGTCGATGACCGGCAGGTTGTCGACCATGGTTATGGCATGAAACGGGCAGGCCTCGGCGCATTCGCCCAGACCGATGCAGGCATACCGGCATTGCATCGGCCCGCCAAAGGCCAGATTAGCCGCGGTGCAGGAGGCAAAGCCGATGTATTCGTGCTTGAGGCTGACATGTCCTTCGATGCGCGAACAGCGGACCACGGCCACCTGGTCTTCCACGGCGGTCATCTTCTTGCCGGTCAACTCCGCGACCTGGCGGGCAACCCGTTCCTTGCCCGGGAAACAGAGGTTGGGCGGCACCTCCGGATCGGTGACCACGGCGATGGCATACCCCTCACAGCCGGCATAGCCGCAACCGCCACACTGGGCCTGCGGCAGCACCTCCTTGACCTTCTCGATCAGCGGATTGGTCTTGACCGCGAATTTATGGGCGGCCAGGGCCAGGCCGATCCCGAAAAAAAGACCGATGCAGCCCAACAGGACCACACCGCCGATGGCTATTTTGACCAATGCAGGATCCATGTAATTCAACTCCGGAAAAAACTCGCTTTCCCTATCATAGCGCCGGTTCAGAAGAGCTGCAGGCCGGAAAAGCCGAGAAAGGCCATGGCGAACTGGCCCGCCACAACGAAGGCAATGGGCAGTCCCCTGAAACTGGGCGGAATATTGGCGAGATCAAGCCGTTCCCTGACCGAACTCATCAGATAGAGCGCAAGAAGAAAGCCGCCGCCGGCGCCGAGCGACAACATAAAGGTCTCGGGATAGGAGTAGTTGTTGCTGGCCATGATCAACGGCACGGCAATGATCACGCAGTTGGCGATCACCAACACCAAATAAACGCCAAAGGATTGAAAAAGGATGGGATTGACCTTGCGCAAAATGGTGTCAACCGCCTGAACCGTGAGGGAAACCAAGCCGATGAACACCACGATCTGGAGGAAATCGAGGTGAAAGGGGATGAGGATGAACCGATGGAAAAACCAGCTCATGGAGGCGGAGACCACCATGACGATGGTGAACACCACGCCCATGCCCTTGGCCGTGCTTTTTTTCTTCGATGTGCCGAAAAACACGCACAGCCCGAGGTACTTGGTGAACACGAAGTTGTTGACCAAGAGCGCCGAGATCAGAATGGAGAGCAGATAGCCGAAATAGGGCTTGGTCACGGTGCAGCGGGCGCTGATGCCGGGGCTCAGATCCTGGGCAAGGGCCACATAGGTCTTGGTGGTGTTGAGCGGCTCGGAAAACAAGAGACTGACACTGCGGTTGTCGGCTGCCACCCGGACCCGGTCAATCGCCAGCTTGATGTCCGGGTCAGTCTCAGCGTACACCGTGTAATGAGCGGACTCGGCAAGGACAGCCGGGTTGAGCGGACTGGCCAAATCGAGCACGATGGCGCCCGTGCCCTCAAAGCGTTGGCCGACAATCAGGTCCGCCGCAGGAGCCAGTCCAGGCAACACCACGGCCAGGACCAGCACGACCGGCAACCAGCGGTGTAAGCGGTTCAAGCAGCGCAACCGTTTCCCGATCATGATTTCACCTTCCGGTAGCGTTTGTAAACGATTTCTATCCAGTTGAAAAAGGCCATCATCAGGCCGACGACAAAGAAGCCGGCACAGGGCAGAATGAAAAACAACAGCGGCTTGAACCCGAGGACGTCATGGCCGAGAATGGCCCCGGATCCCAGGAGTTCGCGGACAAAACCAATGGCCATCATCCCGACCATGAATCCCAACCCCATGCCGAAACCGTCCCAGAAGCTGTCATGGACCGATTCCTTGCAGGCAAACATCTCCAGGCGCATGGTGATGATGGCAAAGGCAACGATCAGTTTGACGAAAATCCCCATCTTGGCGTAGGCCGCCGGCATGGTGGCCGCCAGGGTGAGGTCGATCACCGTCACCCAGGTGGCGATGGTCAGGGTATAGGTGGGAATGCGGATACGGGGATGGATTTTGTTCTTGAACAGGGAGATGGTCACGCTCGAGCAGACCTGAACAAAAAAGACCGCGATGCCGAGCATGAACCCGTTCATGACCGTGGTGGAAATGCCCACCGCCGGGCACATGGACAGGGCCAGTCTGAAGATGGGATTTTCGTTGAGGATTCCCCGGGCGACCAGTTGCAGCGGTGTCTTATCGTTAGCCATTTTTTAAACTCCCTCCCTGCACCCTTAAAACGAAACCGCAATTCCCTGCTGGGCCAAAACCCGGTCGAGAATATGGACCCGATAGGCGAAGTTCTCGACCACCGACCTGACCCCCTCGGTCATGTGGCGGCTGGAAATGGTGGCGCCGGTCAGGGCGTAGATATCGTTCTCCTTGTATTTGCGCATGATCGCTTCCGTTTCCTCGCGGCTCAAACTCCCGGTCAGGGCACTCCGGTATTCCTCGGGAAGCGGCGTCTTGACCACCTGCAGATGCTTCAAGGTGGCAAAGGACTTGTTGGTGAACTGGTTACGGAAGTATTTCTTCTCGATCTCCCCGCCCAGGCCTGGGTCTTCCTCGTGTTCAAGGATTTCCAGGCCGAAAATGTCGAAATCGGTATCCAGGGCCAGCATCACCCGGATAAAGGTCTTGAATCCGGGAAACCGCCCGGTGAGCAGGTAGGAAACCCGCTTGCCCCGGCTGGTGACAACGGTGATGCTTTCGCCGAAATGGAGATCCGCAACCCCGATTGCCGCCAGGATCGCCTGCGTGCGTTCATCGGCCACATGGGCCTGATCCCGGCTCAAGGCAACGGGCTCCTGGGCGACAAAACGGCCGTCCAGGTCGATGTTGACAAAGAGGTAGCGGCCGTCCTTGTCGGGCAGGAGATAGCCGATGCTCTGTGTGCCGTGGCGATTGACCACGTAGCGGTATATTTCGGTCAGGGCCACTGAGGCCGGAGGCGGATTCTTAGCCGAATAGCCGAGCAGGGCATACACGGTCTGCTGTTCGCGGGCATATTCGTTTTGTTTTTTCGCCTTGTCGGTGACGATGTAGGCCCCGCCCATCACCAGGCCGGCAATGAGGCAGGAAAGGGTAAGGCGAACGATGATGGTGAGCATATCCTTCATTGCGCACCTCCCTGCGGGGGAGCGAAGCGGACCGGCTTGAACCAACCGTCCAGCACCGGGCTGAGGGCGTTCATCAGCAGGATGGCGTAGCAGACGCCTTCGGGATAACCGCCTTTTTGGCGGATAAGCACGGTGATGGCGCCGATACCGATTCCGTAGACGAGTTGCGCGCTTTTCTGCGACGGGCTGGTTACATAGTCGCTGGCCATATAGATGGCGCCGAGCAGGGCGCCGCCGTTGAGCACCGCCAGGAGCGGATCACCACTGCACAGGGTTGGGCCGCCGAAGATCCAGGTCAACAAAGCAATGGTCGCCAGCATCGAAACCGGGATATGCCAGGTGATATAGCCGCGAGAGAGCAGGTAAAGGCCACCGAGCACCAGGAGCAGGCCCGAGGTCTCGCCGATACAGCCGGGCCGCCATCCGAGGAAAAACGATCCGTACATCTCCCAGCCGGAGCCGAACAGCTGGCTGAAGCCGGCCATCCCCTGCCCCTTGATCACCGCCAGGGGGGTGGCGGAGGTAACCGCATCCACCGAACCGGCCAACGAACCGAGCTGGGAGAAATCGTGCAGCGGCGGCAGCCAGGCCGAGGTCATGGCCACCGGGAAGCTCGCCAGGAGAAAGGCCCGGGCCAAAAGCGCCGGGTTGAAAATGTTGGAGCCGATGCCCCCGAAAATCTGCTTGCCGATGTACATGGCCATCACCGCACCCAGGACTGGAAGCAAATAGGAGACGCCCGGCGGAATGACGAAGGCGAGCAGGACGCCGGTGAGCACGGCGCTGCCGTCGCGGACAGTGACCGGACGTCCGAGTAGTTTCTGGCTCACCGCCTCCACGGCCACGCAACTGGCCACGGAAACAGCGGTAATCAACAGGGTACGGATACCGAAGAGAAAAGCGGAAAGCAGCAGGGAGGGCATGAGGCAGGCGACCACTGTCCACATGATCCTGGCAACGGTCTCATTGCTTTTGACATGGGGTGAAACAGAGACTTTCCACCGGCCTC
>JBFWIP010000094.1:0-9418 GCA_050255935.1 Desulfobulbus sp. | reverse complement strand
GCGAATTCGATCGGTACCCACCCGTATTTCCCGTCGCCATCGTCGCGGACATGGCCGATACCGGGGAAGGGAAGGTGCATCCCGGCAACCAGGTCGCCGCTGGCAGCCATCTCCTGCAACAAGGCCTTGCGGGTGGCCACCGCCCGTTGCTGGTCAACATCAAAGTCGATCGAGACCTCCGGCCGGGTGAACTGCACCGCATGCGCATGAATGATATCGCCCCAGATCAGCAGCTTTTGCCCGGCCGATTCCACGGCCAGGGCGGTGTGGCCGGGCGTGTGGCCGTCGGCTTTGACCGCCCGGATGCCGGGCATCAGGACCGCTCCCTCGGTAAAGGTTCGCCATTGTTTTTCCGCCCGATACGGTGCCGCTGCTTCCTGAGCGACGGCAAAGGCATGCTGCCGTTCTTGCGGTGCGGACGCGGCCCTTTGTCCGGAGAGCCAATAGCCACTCTCCGCATTGGCTGCCCAAACCGTGGCGTGGGCAAAGAGCGGTTTGCCGTCCTTATCGTTGAGACCGCCTAAGTGATCGCCGTGCATGTGGGTGAGGATGACCGTATCCACCTGTCCGGGGGTATAGCCGCTGGCTTCCATATTGCGGCGGACGAAACCGAGGTCGGGGCCAAAGAGGGCCCCGGCTCCGGCATCGACCAGTACCAAATGCGTGCCGGTGTTGATCAGGTAGGCGTTGACTGCGGTCTGCATTTTGGGACTCCCGACAAACATCCGTGCCAGCAGTCGATTGAGGTCGGCCTGGGCAATATTATGCAGCAGTTTGGTGTCGATCTGCACCGCACCATCATAAAGGGCGGTGATCTCAAAGTTGCCGAGTTGCATTCGGTAATAACCGGGGACTTGAGTGGCAGTCACTGGGGTTTGTGCCTGGACCCAGGAGGCAACGCTGAAGAAGAGGGTCATGACGAGGGGAAGAATACGTTGATAAAGGCGGTGCATGGACGATCCTCCGGAATAAATGGGGACAAGAAATTGCAGGCGATGCTCCCCTTTTCTGTTCGTGGTGCATGAGGCCCGTTTTGATCAAAGGCGAAACGAGTCAAGGCTGCAATCCCGTTCCCGTGAAAAGCCTCGGGAACCACCTGTGGAGCTTGGTAAGGTGCTGTTCGTTGAGTGGGTGAGGTCTCGGATTGTGACTTTTCCCAACCCATCGGAATGCAGGGCTTCAATAGGCACCAATGGCAGGGTTGGCCTGCGTCTGTTCTGGTAAGGTATGACCTCCCTGCATCCACGACAAGACAAAAAGGATGCCTCCCCCGAGGCCGCTGGGGAAAACCATTGCGTGACAATGCTTTTGCGGAAAACAAGCCTTGTTACGGAAGAAACAATACCCTTTTCGGGGCCTGCTTGCTTGATTTTACGACAATTTTTTATCGATACCGGTTTCAGTATCTGCTTGCATAAACAAGAGAAATCCTGCTACAGGAAAGGGGGCTTGTTCGTATTGCGGGATATTTTTTCATCGTTTCCGCCTTGGGGCCGGCTTTCGCAGGAACTCTAACCGTGCAGGGTATCGGTCTCACATCCGTGCGCGGGGAGAGGGTGTTGCCTGTTTGTTGTTTCCCCTTCTTGCCGCAATGCTGATTTTTTTCGATTGCGTCCCTGCGGCATTTCAGTTGCGTGTTGAGCTCTCCCTGCCTTCACCTGACCAACACAACAAGGACATCTGTCCGAAGGAGTCATATGAAAAAATTTTTGAGTGCAGTCATCATCATGGTCTTTGTTGCCGGGATCAGTGCCCCGTTTGTCAGCGGATTGGTCGCGGAGCGGCAATTCCGGGCGATCCTGGCCAAATACAACGAGATGTACAAGAATGCCACCTTGGGGGCAACACTGGAAATCACCCGTTATGACCGGGGATATGCTTCCTCGGAAGTGGAGTGGAAATATAATCTGGGGCCGCTTTCCTCCGTGTACGGGGTGAAGGAACTCTTGTTCCATGATCAGATCAAGCATGGGTTGACCGGTGTGGTGGCCACGACATCGCTGATGGAAAATCCAGCGTATGAGGAGTTCATCAAAACGAAACTGGGCGGTAAGGATCCACTGCACATCACCACGCATTATTCCCTGCTCGGCAATGCTGAAGTCACAACCATCCTGGATGCTTGTTCCGTCAACTTCGAGACGCACACCCTGCAGGTTAAACCGGCCCGGATCATGGGCAGGGTTGATAAGGAACTCAAAAAATATGGGTATGAGGGCTCCTGGGACGGTTTGGCGGTGGATGATCAGGCGGCCCTGGATGGGGTGAGCATGAAGGCCGACCTGAATATGGAATCGATTTACCTCTGGGATGGGTACGTTACCCTGGCTGCCAAAAGCGGATGGGTAAACGATGCCAAGGAGCCGTTTTCCTTTGCGAACCTGAAGGTCAACTACGTTTCCGATCTCGACAAGGGGAAGAACAGGCTTTCAGGCAAAATGGAATACTCCGCCGATTCCATTGCCGTGGGCAAGGAAAAGATCGGCAATGCGTTGGTGTGCCTGGAGATGAATGGCGTCAATGCCTCGGCCTACGAGGAATTGTTGCTCCTGTATGTAGGCGCGGTCAACAAGGCCATCACCAGTGCCGGTGTCAATGCACAGGATCCCAAGCAGGTGGAAAAAGTGATGGAACAACAGATGAAACAGATCGGTCTACAGCTCTTGGGGCCGGCAGAGAAATTGCTGACCAAGGGGCTGGAACTGAAAATCTCCGATCTGCATTTTACCCTGCCCCAGGGCGAGGTCAGCGGAGGCGTGAGTGTGGGGCTCAAGAAGGACATGACCATTGCCCAGTTCATGCCCCTTGCCAATCAACCAACCCTGGCCTTCGATATTTTCTCCCTGCAATCGCATTGCAGCCTGCCCAAGGAGCTTTTGGGCCGTAAAGCTTCACTTTTTCAGCCAATCTCTCCCGGTATGCAGACCGGCCTGTTCGTTGAAAATGGAGAACGGGCTGAACATCTGGCCGAGATCAAGGACGGCAAGTTGTTGTTGAACGGCAAGGAAGTCCAACTCTGAAAAAAGAACGAATTTTAGAGCCGGCTTTCCCGGCGTTGAAGGATTGTGCCCCTTGTCCCATGCACTATTTCGGGACAAGGGGCTTTTTTTGTTTGTAAGGGGTGCATCCAAACCACCGTGAACCCGAAGGCCGCAACTCCCTGGGCAAAAAAACGATCAGGCCTCCCGAATCAACCGCAGCAGTTCCTCGGCGGAGAGGCTGGCGCCGGTATCGGTCTCTTTGAGCAGGCTGTCGGCCAGGTCCCGTTTTTCGGCGTGGAGGCGGACGATTTTTTCCTCGATGGTGTTCTTGGCCACCAGACGGTAGACGGTGACCGGGCGTTCCTGGCCTATGCGGTGGGCGCGGTCCGAGGCCTGATCTTCCACCGCCGGATTCCACCAGGGATCCATGTGGATGACATAGTCGGCGGCGGTCAGGTTGAGCCCGAGGCCGCCGGCCTTGAGGCTGATGAGGAAGAGATCGCCCTCACCGGCCTGGAAGGCATCGACCTCGCGCTGCCGCTGCTTGGGCGGGGTGGATCCGTCGAGATAGCGGTAGCCGATGGAATGATTGTCCAGGTATTCGCGGATCAGGGCCAGATGGCCGACGAACTGGCTGAACACCAGGGCCTTGTGCCCGTTTTCCAGCAGTTCCGCCACCACCTCGCCAAAGAGGGCCAGCTTGGATCCGTGGAGCGCGCTCTCCGGCACCAGCAAGCGCGGATGGCAGCAGGCCTGGCGCAAGCGGGTGATTTCGGCGAGGATGCGCATCGGTTGGCTGCCGCCCGTCTCCCCCTCCTCGGCCTCGATCCGTTCCAGGGCCTGCTGGCGCAGGGCCTCGTAAAAGGCGGTTTCCTCGGGGCTCAGTTCCACTTCGAGCATGACCTCGGTGCGCGGCGGCAGTTCCTCGAGCACCTGGGCCTTGAGCCGGCGGAGGATGAAAGGCCGCACCAATTTTCGCAACCGCCGTCCGGCCTCGCGGTCGTGCATTCGTTCGATGGGGCCGGCGAAGCGGGTGTTGAACCGGTCCTTTGAGCCGAGCAGGCCCGGGTTGATGAAGTTGAACAGGGTCCAGAATTCGCTGAGATGATTTTCGATCGGGGTGCCGGTGGTGATCAGCCTGAATCGGGCCGCAAGATGCATGGCCGCCTGGGAACGCTTGGTGGCCGCGTTTTTGATTGCCTGGGCCTCGTCGAGGACCACGGTCTGCCAGTCCACGGCGGTAAGCAGTTCCGATTCCTGGTAGAGCAACCCGTAACTGGCGATGACCAGATCAAAGGGGCCGAGATCGGCCAGCAGTCCGGCGCGGTCGTTGCCGCCAAACGGGATCAACTTGAGGGTGGGGGCGAACCGGCGCGCCTCGAGCAGCCAGTTGCCGCAGACCGAGGTGGGAGCCACCACCAGGGTCGGCCCCTGGGCGGCGCAGTGGAGGATCACGGCCAGGGCCTGGATGGTCTTGCCCAGCCCCATGTCGTCGGCCAGGCAGGCGCCGAATTCCAGATGGGCCAGCCGCGCCAGCCACCGGAACCCCTCGAGTTGATAGTCGCGCAACTGTGCCTTGAGGGTGGACGGCGGCAGGGGCGTTTGCGCCATGCCCTCGCGGATCGCCTGCAGACGCTGCCGCCATTGGGGGGCGGCGTCAAGCTGACCGACCTGATCGGTGAACTCCTCCATGGCCAGGGCGGCCAGTGGGTGGAGCTGCAGCTTTTTGCCCTTGCGATCGGCATAGGCCGCCAGTTCATCGAGTCGTTTGCGCAATTCGCGCGACAGGACCATGAATTCCCCCTCGCCCAGGGGGAGGAAGCGTTGCGGCGTTGCGGCCAGCAGGTCGAGCAGTTGGCGCATGTCCAGGACCCGCTCGTCGTCCACCCGGATTTCGCCGTCCACCTCGAACCAGGACCGGCCGCTGTTGAGACGCAGGTGCATATCGGCAAAGGAGAGCGTCTGCCCGATCTTGAGTTTTTCCCCTTCGGGCCATTCCACCGTCGCCTGCCCCTGTTCCTGTGCCTCCCGGAGTTCCAGGAGCAGTTGCAGGGCCTCATCCACTTGTTCCGCAAACCACTGGCCGTCCATCTCCGGCAGACCGGCGAGGCTCGGCAGGTTGCGCACCAGCAGGGCGGCCCGTTTCTGTTCCTCGTGCAGGTCGCGTTCGGCCTGGCAGCGGCGGCCGGCCACATCGGCCATCAGGTTGACCCCGCCCATGCCCGGCTTGAGGTAGGGGCCTCCCTTGCCGAGCGGTTTGACAAAGATTTCCAGGCGAAGGCCGTCGCCGTGGGGCAGGAGATGGGCTCGGGGCTGGGAGTCGGCCGGCACGGTTGCCACGGACAGCGCAGACCCCGGGATGGTTGAATGGACCGGGAGCAGGGCCGCGGCCGAGGTGAGCAGCGGATCCAGCTCCTTCAGGGCCGAGGAGGGCAGGGTCAGGCCCTTGGCGCCGAGGATGCGCGCCATGTGGTGGTGGGCCTGGTTCAACTCGACCAGGCGGTATCGGGTCGGTGTCTCCCGGACGAGGATATATTGCTCTTCGTTGGAAACCTCCGGGGTGAAACGGACGACAATGGTATCGTCTTGTGTCACCACCTGGAGTTCCGGCTCTCCCCGGACGATCTCCACCGGCGTGGTGGGCGAATCGGCAAGAAACAGCAGGGGATGGCCCACCAGCGCCGGCAGGGCCTGGTTGAGGTTGAATTCATAGCGGTGGCGGCCGTAATACGAATCGTAACTGCGGACAGCCGCCCGCAGGGCCTGGTCGGCCTCGGTCAGCCCCTCGAGTTTCTGGCCGCTCATAAACCGTTGCAGGGCGACGGTCCTGCCCTTGGTCCAGGCCCCCTTGGCGCCGAGTTTCTGCTCAAGGGGGGCGATATCGGTCAGTGAACCCGAGCTGCTGAAATTGAGCAGATAGGCGATGCGTGATTGCGGGGCGGCGCCTGAGCGGTTTTTGGGGCTGGACGCCTCCTCCACCGCCAATTGGAGCGCGCGCAGTCCCTTGCGCCAGGGTTCCTCGATCATGATGCCTTGGCTGAGCGGCGTGATGCCGCTGGCCTGGACGACTTTGTCGATGTATTGGCGGCGCGCCGGGGTTTCCTTGTCCGCGCGGCACAGCAAGAGGGTGTATTCCAGGCCCGGCCAGTCCAGGCCGGCATCCCGGCAGCGCTTGCAGGCCTGTTCGAGCACCGAGATTTCCTTGCGGCTCAACCGGCCGTTGATGGAGAACAGGGCCATGGCCACAAACAGCGGCCCCGCGGGGCCGTGGTTGAACAACAGATTCTGGTCCAGCGGCGGCAGGATTCGGCGGGCCGCCTCGGGCGCGGATCCGTTCTGGCTGGCCAGCATTGCCTCCAGGGCACTGTAGCCTGCCGGAAGATTCTCATAATTGTGGTGGGTTGCCTGGCGGAGAAAGGTTTCCGCCTGGGTCAGGCCAGCCAGGTCGCCACGCCGGAGCAAGGCGAGGATGAAATAGGGGCCGGTCCGGTTGTTGAGGAAAACGGTGCGTTTGCGGCGCCGCTTCCGCAGGACCTTGAGTTCGTCCTCAAAAAGGGCCAACGAATCCTGGAGCGTGCCGGAGAGCAGCGTGATCCAACCGTTGAGGCCGAAGTCATATTCGCCGGTATCCTTTTCGCGCATGGTCTTGAGCAGCTGCCGGGCCGGTTCGAGGCGCCCGGCCAGGATCAGGCGGCTGACCAGGTGAAAGGTCAGGTCGACCCGATGTCCCGTTGTCAGGGCATTTTGTAATTCCGGGTCAAGCGCCAGTTCCAGGGTCTGTCGATCATCCTCGAGGCTGTAATAGGAGTGATTGAAAATCCGCCCGAAGATCATGGCCTGCCGGTCGGGGGGCAATGTCTTGATCCAGGCGGGGTCAAAGGGGGTATTGACCATGCGCACCACCGGATCGACAAACGGTTCGTCGGCCAAAGGGATTGGAAGGCAGTTCGCTGTCAACTCGTCCGCCAGATGATTGAGCCGGGAATCATCCCCGCCGACCAGGCACAGCCGCAGTTCACGCAATTTTCGCCGGCAGGCCGTGGCGAGCTGATTGCCCCGCAGATAATAAACGGAATCGGAGGCCGGCAGCAGGAGGCGCACCGCATCGACGATGGCCTGTGCCAGCGGCATCGAAACCGCGGGTTCCCGGACAATCGGCAGTTTCTGGACCTTGGGTGTTTGGGGCTTGAGACCTGTTCGGCCGGGCGTCCGTTTCTTGTTGGTGTATTCCTGGTCTTGCGGCGGGGTGAGCTTGGTCTGCCTATCGGCAAAGACCCGGCGAACGATCACTTCCACAATCGATTCATTGACATGGTTGTCCTTGCCAATGAGGTTGAGTTGTTTGAGCCGCCGCAGTTTAGGGGCCAGGTCGGTGTGGGAATCCGGAGGCAGCAGACCCGCCCTGATACAGAGGTTCAGGGCCATGGTCGCGTTCATTGGTTCATCGGCCACGGCCAGGGCCTGGAGAACGGCCAGTTCCGCTGGGGCGAGTTGGTCAACCTTCTGCAGCAGTGCTTGATATGTCGGATCAGTGATGGCGAGCGGCATGGGAGCGTCGGTGTTGTGTTGAAAAAATGATCAGCGGAGGATAAAGCCCAGCACCTTCAAGTGCTTTGCCCAGGGGGACCAGGGACCGGTTGCAAAGGAGGCGGTCATGGTCCGGGGGAAAAAGAGCACCGTGGCGTCCTGGTCGAGGTGGCATTTGCGGTCGTAGTTGGTGTGGCTGATGCGCAGGCGCCAGGTCCCGTCCTCGTTGCGCCGGGCTTCCTCGACGTAGGCCGGATGGCCGGTGTGGATTCGCCGTTCTGGGTGAACATCGATCACCATCACCGATCCCGCCACCGGGATATTGGAGGTCGCCCCCCTTTTGCGGGCGCAGGCGAACCACTGTACCGGGCTGGTATTGCCCAGGCGGCAGGTGGTGATCCCGGTGCGGCAGCGGGCATAGATCAGACTTTGCGGCTGGCAGAGGCCGACCGTGCGCGAGACCGTTTTCCGGGGCCGGGTTGATTTGGTTTTGGCGTTTTTTTTGTTGGATTTTTTTGTGGCCACCCGGGCCTGTTTCCTCTTGCCGCCGTGGTGCACGGTTTGAGTGGTCGACACGGTTCGCGCCGGTTGCAGGTGGTAGCAGGCGGCCCGGTTGCGCTTGCTGTTTTGCACCACGATGGGATCGATGCAGGAGCTGGTTTCGGCACCCGCCTGTGGCAGGGGCCGCGGGACTTGGCTTGCCCCGGTCTGGCCCTTCTCGGGAACGGTGGCTGAAGGCCGGCTGCCGGGGAGGGGATGATGTCCGGAGCTTTGCCCGCATCCGAACAGGCAGAACGGCAGGCAGAGGATCAGGAGGGGGAGAAACGGGCAGGTCCGGGCCATACAATATCTCAGGGAGAAAAGGAAGCCATCAGTGCAGAATCCCATCGGCCAGGGTCAGGCAGCGGTCCATGGCCCGGGCCAGTTCCATGTTGTGGGTGACCATGATCACCGACAGGCCCAGGCTGGAACTCAGTTCCTTGAGCAGGCCGAAGACCCGGTTGCCGCTGGCGGAGTCGAGGTTGCCGGTGGGTTCGTCGGCCAGGAGCAGGGCCGGCTCCATCACCAGGGCGCGGGCCAGGGCCACCCGTTGTTGCTCGCCTCCGGAGAGTTCGCCGCTGCGGTGGTCGAGCCGTTCGCCAAGGCCGACCTGTTCCAGCAGCTGCCTGGCCTTGGCCAGCATGGCCGATCGCGGCCTGCCGTTGATCAACCCGGGCATCATCACGTTTTCCAGGGCGGTGAACTCGGGGAGGAGATGATGGAACTGGAAGATGAACCCGATGTGGCGGTTGCGGTGATCGGCCAGTTGCGGCTCGCTCTTGCCGGTCAGTTCCCGTCCCTGAAAGAGGAGCCGCCCCGAATCGGGCATGTCGAGCGTCCCCAGGATCTGCAGCAAAGTGGTCTTGCCCGATCCGGAAGCGCCGACAATGGCGGTCATCTCACCGGGGGCGATGCAGAGATCCACCGATTTGAGCACCGGGATCGTTGCCTGGCCGCTGCGGTAGGATTTGTTCAACTCCAGGGCCTGGAGCAGGGGCTCATTCATAGCTCAACGCCTCCGCTGGACGGACCC
This sequence comes from Desulfobulbus sp., assembly GCA_050255935.1. Lineage (GTDB taxonomy): Bacteria > Desulfobacterota > Desulfobulbia > Desulfobulbales > Desulfobulbaceae > Desulfobulbus. Next base: position 337 of record JBFWIP010000094.1, on the reverse strand, counting down.
GCGAGGCCTTCCACGAGGGATAGAGCGTGGCCAGCAGGGTGATCAGGATCGCGGACACGGCGATCACGCTCACATCGAAAGGGACCACCTTGATCGGCATGGTCGACATGGGATAGACGTTGGGCGGCAGCTCGATGATCTTGTAGCGCGCGAGCAGCCCGCAGAGGCCCAGGCCCCCGGCCACGCCCAGGACCGTCCCCGAGAGGCCGATGACCATGCCCTGGTAGAAGAAGATGCGCATGATCGCCTTGGTGGTGGCGCCCATGGACTTGAGGATGGCGATGTCCCGGGTCTTTTCCATTACCACCATGATCAGGGCGCTGATGATGTTGAGCGC
>JBFWIP010000093.1:0-9531 GCA_050255935.1 Desulfobulbus sp. | reverse complement strand
GGTGACTATAAAGGAGAAGGAAATGGCTGTCAACGAACAAAATCAAGGTGTTGGTGCCGATTTTTACCTTTTTTTTGAGGAGGTTAACTTTAAGCAAGCCAAACAATGACGCGCCATTCAGCCTAAACTGTAAAAATATTCGGGACCTCCCGACTGCTCGCTCAGTTTGTCCCACATCGTTCCTGTCCCCTCTTTCGTCAAGTAATTTTTTTTTTTTGAGGAAAATCAGGCATGGGGATGATGAAATTAGAGGGGGAAAGACGAAACACGAAACGTTTTTCGCGTATTTTTCAGGAACGATAATTATTGGGAATATTCAACTTGGTATTTTGGGGCTTCAAGAGGGATCATTCCTCTGCTTGCGTTGTCGGCTGGACTCAACTATCATGTTTCATTCATTTCAAAAGTCTTTTTTTAGTAGGTGAACCCCATGGCGGACTGTCTTTATATTGCCAACCTGGAAAAAGAATGTGGCAAACTGGTTGTGACCCTGGGGGTCATGGAACTGCTTTCACGGCGTATTGGCCGCATCGGTTTTTTCCGGCCGATCATTCCCGGAGACGGGCATGATGACAACGATATCGCCCTGATCAAGGACCGCTACAATCTTCCCCTGCGCTTTGACGAGATGGCCGGCGTCAGTCACGAACTGGCGCGGACCCTGATCGCGGATGGCGACGAGCGGCTCCTGTTTCGGGAAATCGTCCGCAAGTATGGAGAAGTGCGGAAAAAATGCGATTTTCTTCTTTGCGAGGGGCCCAACATAGTCAGTATGTCCGAGGCCTTTGATTACGATATCAGTATCCGCATTGCCCGTGAGCTGGGAACGCCCACCCTGCATGTGGTGAATGGCCATAAACGAACTATTGCGGAGATTGAGGAAAATATCCGCATGGCCGAAAAGCTCTACGAACAGTACCAATGCCCCTTGTTGGCCGTGTTTGTGAATCGGATCGATCCCGACCTGCTGCAAACGGCGGAGTCGGAGATTCGGGCCCATCATAACGGCAAGGGCTATCGGCTTGATTTCCTGCCGGAAATGAACGGTTTCAGCATGCCGACCATGGAGGAAATCATGGCGGATCTCGGCGCCCGTCATTTCAGCGGTCCCGAGGCTGGGCTGCAGCGCGACGTCCATGCCATCAAGGTGGCGGCAATGAGTCCCGCCAATTACATTGATTTCATCGAAGAAGATGACCTGGTGGTGACGCCGGGGGACCGGCCCGATATCATTTTTGCCTCCCTGGGAGCGATAGCCTCACGGAACTATCCCACCCCGGCGGGGTTGCTGCTCTCCGGCAACCTGGAGCCGAGTCCGTCCATGACTCGCCTGCTGGAGGGAATCGACGACCTTCCCCTGCCGATATATCTCATGTCCGGCGATACCTATACCGCGGCCACACGAGCCGCTGCCGTCAAGGGCACCCTTCGCCCCCGTAACGCGCAGAAGATCGCCCGGGCCCTGGGGGTCTTCGAGCGTCACGTCGATGCCGCGGCCCTGGAACAGCAGGTGATCGAAACCACGGCCACCACCATGTCTCCCTTGATGTTTGAATATTCGCTTTTTCAACGGGCCCGGGCCGACCGCAAGCATATTGTCCTTCCCGAAGGCGAGGAGGACCGTATCCTCCAGGCCGCGGAGATCCTGCGGGCCCGCGAGGTGGTCGACCTGACCCTGCTCGGCGAGGAGAAGACCATCCGCAGCCGGGCCGCCGCATTGGGACTCAAGCTGCAGGATGTGGCCATCATCGATCCCCGGACCTCGCCGCTGCGTGAGGAGTTGATTGAAAGCCTTTATCTGGTCCGCAAGCACAAGGGCTCGACCCTGGATTATGCCCGCGACGCGATTAATGATGTCAGCTATTTCGGGACGATGATGGTCCATACCGGCCATGCCGACGGCATGGTTTCCGGGGCTGTGCACACCACCCAGCATACGGTGCGCCCGGCCTTCCAGATCATTCGCACCCGTCCGGGGGTGTCGGTTGTTTCCAGCGTCTTTTTCATGTGCCTCGACACACGGGTCCTGGTGTACGGCGACTGTGCGGTCAATCCCAATCCCAACAGCGAGGAATTGGCGGAAATTGCCCTCAGCTCGGCGGAAACAGCCGCCATGTTCAACGTCGAGCCGATCGTGGCCATGCTCTCCTATTCCAGCGGCACCTCCGGAAAGGGGGAGGAGGTGGACAAGGTCCGCAAGGCCGTGGAATTGGCCAGGCAGCGCCGGCCTGACCTGAAGATCGACGGCCCCATTCAATACGATGCGGCCATCGATTTGGCGGTGGCCCATGAAAAGATGCCCGAAAGCGAGGTGGCGGGACGGGCCAGTGTCTTCATCTTTCCCGACCTCAACACCGGCAACAACACTTACAAGGCGGTGCAGCGATCCTCCGGCGCCGTGGCCATCGGCCCGATTCTCCAGGGACTCAACAAGCCGGTCAACGATCTCAGCCGGGGGTGCCTGGTTTCCGATATCGTCAATACCGTGGCCATCACCGCCATTCAGGCGCAAGCCTTGTCGGCAGGGACGTCTGGTTCGCTTGCCGGATGATCCCGATAACGGCCCGATTACCCGGATTGGCCTCGATCCTGATCGGGGCCTTTTGCATTTCCTTTTCCGCGGTCTGGGTGAAACTGGCCTCGGTGGAGTCAACCGTCTCCGCATTTTACCGCGTTTTTTTCGGTTTTCTCTTCCTGCTGCTGATTTGTATCCTGCGGGGTGAATATCATCCGTTCAATCGGCGCCATCTGTTGTGGGGGCTCGTTTGCGGACTGCTTTTTGCCCTGGACCTCTATTGCTGGCATGCCAGTATCCGGTTCGTCGGCCCGGGACTGGCCACCATTCTCGGCAATTTCCAGGTCTTTGTGCTTTCCGCGGTCGGGGTCCTGTTTTTGGGGGAGCGGCTCCATCTCCGCTTTCTGTTGGCGATTCCCCTGGCACTGCTGGGGCTCTTTCTGTTGGTCGGCGGTTCCTGGCAGACCTTGGCGGCGGAATATCGTTGGGGCATCGTTTTGGGGCTCCTGATCGCGCTTTGTTATAGCGGCTTTTTACTGATCCTGCGTCAACTCCAGACCGAGGCCGGGGAGTTTTCCTTTTATTACAATCTGATGCTCATTTCCGGGGCGAGTGCGCTCTTTTTAGGTATCTTTCTGGGGGGCACGGATACCTCCCTTGCCATTCCCGACCGGACCAGTTGGCTCTCGCTGCTGGCTCTCGGCCTTTTGAGCCAGACCATCGGCTGGGCCCTGATTGCTGGCGGTATGCCCCGGATGCGCGCCTCCCTGACCGGTTTTATTCTTCTGTTTCAACCACTGCTTTCTTTTCTTTGGGACGTATTGTTGTTTCATCGGCCCACCGGCATGATAAACTGGGCAGGAGTGGCGGGAACCCTGTTCGCTCTCTATCTGGGGATGGAGTCCGGACGGAAAACACCTCAATCAAACCGTGCATAAAGCACAGGAGACGTCCTATGAGCGGAGAAAATCAGGAAATCCGGGAATTGATGGAGCAGATCGAGCAGGTCCTGGACGCTGCCCAGGAGAATGACCTGGATGCCGTTTACGACCACCGGGCGGCGATTGTGTCGATGTATGCCCAGGCCATGGTGGAGTTTCATTTTGAGGAGGCCCAACTCGATTGGCTCAACGACCTCCTCAGCGCAGTGGAGTCGGATGATATTGCCGGATGCCGGCGGGTGCTGGCCCGGGAAGAGGATGACGAAATGGTCTTTCTCGCCACCCAGTTTGCCGCGGTCATGGCCGGATTTTTCCACCACGACGAATGCCTGACCGTCCTCCAGGCCATCGGCCTGCAGGCCTTGCTCAGGAAGATTCAGGAAAACCCTGAATAAGTCGGGCGTCAGCCATGGAGTCGACATGGAGGTTGTCCCTGAAAATCAAAAAAATGTATTCAGACAAGTGAGGTCACCTCTCAAATCAATTGGTGCATCTTTCATGCGTTATAAAATTTCTGTAATTATTGTTAATTACAATACGTCATCTACTCTTGACACCTGTTTGTCCTCTTTGGAAAAGCAACGAGATTCAATCCACGAAGTTATTGTCGTCGATAATGCTTCGGAGGATGACAGTGTCACCCTGGTGAAACAAAATTTTCCATGGGTTGAATTAATCGAGAGCCCCAAAAATCTTGGATTTGGTGTTGCCAATAATCTCGCTTTTTCTCAGAGTTCCGGAGATCTTCTTTTTTTGTTGAATCCGGATGGATATGCTGAACCTGGTTGCCTGAATTCGATCATGAGTTACATGGCGAGTCATCCCGATATAGGGATGGCGGGCACTGCCACCTTTAATATAGATGGGAGTAAACAACCAACCGTGGAAGATGAATATCCTGGACAACGATATTCTCCAAACACGTTTATGCGCTTGCCGGGCAACATCGCCTGGTTGCTTGGTGCCGGGTTGGTCATTCGCCGGGAGGTTATGGAACAGGTGCAAGGGTTTGACCCGGATTATTTTTTGTACGGAGAAGATATCGATTTAAGTCTGCGAATCAGGAAAGCCAGCTGGCCACTGGGTTATATAGAGGCCGCACGGATTCAACATGTTGGAGGCCAAAGTGAACGAACAACGCCACCGGAAGATTTATTTACAAAAAAAATAAAGGCAGAGCTTTTGTTTTATCGCAAACATTATTCGACAAAAGTCGTGCACAGGATTGCCAGGATTCGCTATCTTGAAGCGTGTTGGCGCCTTTTTTCGTTGAAGATGCAGGATCTGTTGTTTGGATGTAACGCGCGTGATCGATTGAAAAAAATCAAGTATGGGGTTGCGCGTCAGCTGTACAGCCTTCCACGGCCTGGAGCGGATTCGGATGGTGGTTGCTGATTGTTGGCTGGTGGTGTTCTCCACGAATTTTGTTGAAAAAGCTCCATGAGTATTGCCGCACGGAAATTATTCGAGAACGGCCAACTTCAGCAACGCGCCGAGGCCGCCCGCAAAAGTCTTTCCTGCTGTACCCTTTGTCCGCGTCAATGCCGGGTGAACCGTCTTGCCGGGGAGGTTGGTGTCTGCCGCACCGGGGCGAAGGCCCGGATCGCCAGCTACGGCCCCCATTTCGGCGAGGAGGCGCCCTTGGTCGGCAGCCACGGGTCCGGGACCATTTTTCTTGCAGGCTGCAGTTTGGGATGCTGTTTTTGCCAGAATTACGATATCAGCCAGGGCGATGAACCGGTCGGGGAGGTCAGTGCGGCCGAGTTTGCCGCGATCATGCTTGCGTTGCAGTCCATGGGCTGTCACAACATCAACCTGGTGACCCCAAGCCATGTGGTACCGCAGATACTTGAGGCCTTGGTCTCGGCCTTAGAAGGCGGCCTCGACCTTCCCCTGGTGTATAATTGCAGCGGTTACGAGAGCCTGGAAACCCTGACCCTGCTGGACGGTGTCGTGGATATATACATGCCCGACGCCAAGTTTCGGGAGCCTGAAACCGCCGCCCGGTTCACCGGCGCTCCCGACTATCCCCGGCGGATGCGGGAGTCCCTGCCGGAGATGCAGCGCCAGGTCGGAACCCTGGTTATCGGCGAAGACGGATGCGCCCGTTCCGGACTGCTGATCCGCCATTTACTCATGCCCGGCATGCTCGAGGAAACCAAGGCGATCCTCCGCTTTATCGCGGGACACCTACCCATCGATACCTATTTCAACCTCATGGGGCAATATCACCCCTGCGGCAGGGCGAGGGATTATTCCGAGATTGATCGCGTGATCAGCGGCGAGGAGTACCAGGAGGCCCTGGAATATGCGCATAAACAGGGGTTGACCCGCATCGATCAGTCGGATCTTGGCCGGTTATTGCGTCGTTTGGGAATGTAGGCCGCATTTCTTCTTGACGTATTGCCCTCACTTGGGTATCAACAAGAATCGTTTCCACTACGGCAACCACTATTTCGTTTAACCGCTTAACCGTTCCAATAGCCATGAAGACCGTATCCTCCACCACCAACATCATCATCGTTTTCCTCGCACTCGTGGTCGTGAGTGTGGTGGTCGTGGTGCGTACACGGTTCGAGGCGCCTTAGCGGGAAACGTTCAAACAAGAGATTTCAACCCCCGCCGGCGCCTGCCGGCGGGGGTTTTTTTTTGCCCTTACGCGACATTTTCATCCAAGGAGGAACAGACCATGCCCAGACTCAACGGCGCCCAGATCATTATCCGCTACCTGGAAAGGCGCGGCATTCGAACCGTCAGCGGCATCCCGGGCGGTGCCAACCTGCCCATCTACGATGCCCTGGCCACCAGCTCAAACATCCGCCATGTACTGGCCCGCCACGAGCAGGGCGCCGGCTTCATCGCCCAGGGCATGGCCCGTTCCACCGGCGGGATCGGGGTTTGCTTCGCCACCTCCGGGCCTGGCGCCACCAACGTCCTCACCGCTCTGGCCGATGCCTACCTGGATTCCGTGCCCCTTGTCTGCATCACCGGCCAGGTTCCGAGCGTTTTGTTGGGAACCGACGCCTTCCAGGAAGTCGACACCTACGGTCTGTCCATGCCGATCACCAAGCACAACTATCTGGTCCGTTCGGCCGGGGAACTGCTGGCCATCCTGCCGCGGGCCTTTGACCTGGCCGGAAGCGGACGTCCCGGCCCGGTCCTGATCGATGTCCCGAAAGACGTGCAGACCGAGGTGATCGATTTCGACAAGTGGCCTGAAAGCGGCAGTGCTGCGGAGGAGAACCGGGCCAATGATTCCGGGGCAATCGAGGCGGCAGCGGCCATGATCAATAATGCCGAGCGGCCGATCCTCTATCTGGGCGGCGGCATCATTCACGCCGGGGCCGCGGCCGAGGCGCGGGAGTTGGCGGAACAGGGGAATATCCCCACGGTCATGACCCTGATGGGGTTGGGAATCATGCCCACCGATCATCCGCTCTCCCTGGGGATGCTGGGAATGCACGCCAGCCGGGCCACCAACCTGGCCATGGCGGAGTGTGACCTGCTGATTGCAGCGGGCGTTCGGTTCGATGATCGCGCCACCGGCCTGATCAGTGCCTTTTGTCCCAAGGCCAAGGTGGTCCATATGGATATCGATGCCAGCGAGATCGGCAAACTGCGGCCGGCCGACGCCGACATCATCGGCGATGCCCGCGCCGCCTTTGCCGCCCTTTTGCCCAAGGTGCAGCCGCAGCCGCGAAGGGCATGGAAGGCGCGCGTTCATCAGCTACAGCAGGATTTTCCCCGTTACCATGCCGATGACTTCCTGCCGGGGCGTCCCTTTACCTATATCCGCAAGGTCGCGGAATTGGCCGGGCCCGATGCCTTGGTGACCACCGATGTCGGCAAACATCAGATGTGGGTGGCCCAGGCCTATCCCTTCACCTTTCCGCGGCAGCTGCTGACCTCGGGTGGGTTGGGAACCATGGGCTTTGGCATGCCGACGGCCATCGGCGCGGCTCTGGCCCATCCCGGCCGACCGGTCATCTGCTTCAGCGGCGACGGCAGCCTGCAGATGAACATCCAGGAATTGGCCACCGCGGTCGAGCAGCAGGCCCCGATCAAGATCGTGGTGTTCAACAACCAGAGCCTGGGGCTGGTCCGCCAGCAGCAACGGCTCTTTTACGAGCAGCACTATTTTGCCTCCTCCTACGGGATCAAGATCGACTTTGCCGCCATTGCCCGTGGATTCGGCATGCAGGCCTACGATCTGGGCACCGCTTCCGATCCGGATGGGGCGCTTCAGGCGGCCATGCGCCATCCCGGTCCCTGTCTGATCAATATCCCGATTGATATCGAAGAGGAGGTGACCCCCATGGTGCCGCCCGGCGCCGCCAACACCACCATGATCGGAGGCAGCCATGCACAAAACTGAGACCCGGCCCGCAAGGGAGACCCAGCCCATGAACACCACCATTCTGCGTTTACAGGTGAACAACCATCCCGGGGTGATGTCCCAGATCTGCGGACTCTTTGCCCGGCGCGCCTTTAACATGGAGGGCATCTTCTGCAATGCCACCGGTCAGGGGGACACCAGCTGCATCTGGCTCAAGGTCGACGAAACCGACAAACTCGATCAGGTGCTCAGGCAACTGGCCAAACTGGAAGATGTGCTTGCGGTGGAGGAGCGCAACGACGCACGCCCCAAAATTTTGGAAATGGAGCGGATGATGGAGCGGGTCGGTTGATTTTCAGCCCGATTCTGGCCAGGGAGCAGTTGACAAGAGCGGTATTTGCCGCTAATACTGCTCGATACGAAGACAAACAATTCTTTTTCAAGGACACCCCGGATCACTGTATGCACTACTTGATCGCGGCAGCCGCGGCGATGGACTCAGTTCATTGGCGACCGGTTGCTTAATTTTCAAACACCGATTTTGTACACTTCGCCATGGACTGAAACACCGGTCCATGGCGTTTTTTTTTCAGCCTGGGCCGCAAGGTTCAGGCTTTTTTTATTGGTTGTCCGGAAAAGCCGGCCGTACTGCCCATGGCCCAACCATTATTGCAGGAGCGCGTCATGAACAACGAGGTCACAATCCGTTTTGCCGAACGTATGAAACTGCTGCCGCCGTATCTGTTCGGTATGATCAACAAAATCAAGATGGAGAAGCGATGGCAGGGCATCGATGTCATCGATCTGGGCATGGGCAATCCCATGGATCCCACCCCCAGCCGGGTCACCGAAAAGCTCTGCGAGGTGGCGGTCGACCCCAAGACCCACCGCTATCCGGCGGCCGGGGGGATGAAGAACCTCAAGCGGGAAATCGCCGTCTATTACAAGCGCAAGTACGGGGTCGAACTCACCGGCGAGGATGATGTCATCTGTACCATCGGCTCCAAGGAGGGGATCTCCCATCTCTGTCTGGCCCTGCTCGGTCCGGGGGATACGGTTTTGGTGCCCTCGCCTTTTTTCCCGGTTCATGTGTATGCCGCGGTGATCGCCGGGGCCAGTGTCATCCGTTTTCCCCTGGGATCGGAGGAGGAGTATTTGCGCCAGGTGAGTTCGATGTGCCGATCGCTTTCCCCCCAGCCCAAGCTGGTTATGCTGAATTATCCCCATAACCCCACCGGTACCCTGGCCTCCCGGGAATTTTTCGCCGAGATGGTCAAGTTGGCCAAGAAATATGATTTTATGGTGATCAATGATTTTGCCTACGGCCAGATCACCTATGACGGGGCGGTGGCCCCCTCGTTATTGGAAATTCCCGGCGGCCTGGATGTGGGGGTCGAGTTCGGCTCTTTTTCCAAATCCTACAACATGGCGGGCTGGCGTTTGGGCTATTGCGTGGGCAATACCGCCATGGTCGGCGGCTTGGCGAAAATCAAGGGGTATTACGACTACGGCATCTTCTCGGCGATCCAGGTGGCGGGGATCGTGGCCATGCGCGACTGTGACGACACCATCCTCGAACAGGTGGCGATCTACCAGAAACGGCGGGACGTGCTCTGCGAGGGGCTGAGCCGCATGGGCTGGGAGGTGGAGCCGCCCAAGGCCGGCATGTTTTTGTGGGTGAAGATTCCCGAACCCTACATTCGCATGGGCTCGGTCAAGTTTTCGGTCGAGATGATGAA
>JBFWIP010000092.1:3456-9588 GCA_050255935.1 Desulfobulbus sp. | reverse complement strand
TGGGTCTTTTTGCAGGGGCTGCAGGGCAGTGGTTTTCGCAGGATAACGGCGTTGTCGGAATAGGGTCCGGTGGCGACATGGTCGGTGGAACCGAAGATCGCCACAAGCGGGGTGTGCAGGGCTGCGGCGACGTGCATCAACCCCGAATCGTTGGTGACAAAGACATCACACTCCCCGATCAGGGCCATGGCTTCGACCAGGCTGGTGGCGCCGGCGAGATTGAGCATCCGTGGCGCCGCCGTTCCGGATTGGGCGATGATCTCGGTACAGGTCGCGTGGTCGGCCTCGGAGCCGAAAAGGACGATCCAGGCAGGAAAATCCCGGCAGATCAGTTGCGCCAGCTGCGCGTATTTTTCCGCCGGCCAGCGCTTGGCCGGACCAAAGGCCGCTCCCGGATTCAACCCGATCAGTGGCCGGCTGCCGATCTCAAAACCGGCCATGGCGCCGACACGCGCCTTGACGGCATTGATCTGGTCACCGGGAATGAAGAGTTCCAGTTCATTGACGGCAGGCCGCAAGCCCAATCCGAGCATGATCCGCTGATAATAATACACCTCATGCTTTTTCACCGCCTCCATGGTCTTGTGGACCCCATGGGTCAACAGCAGGCCCCGTCCATCGGTGGTGTATCCGGCACGCACCGGAATACCGGCCATCCAGGTGATAAAGGCAGCCTCAAAGGCGTTCTGCAGCAAAATGGCACAGTCAAACCGCTCCTGCCGAAGTTCCCGAGCCAGTTGCACCATGCCCCGGATCCCCTTGTGCCGCCCTTTTTTCTCATACACCAGCAAGCGATCGATGCGCGGGCTGAACCGGAAAACATCGCCGACCCAAGGGTGGGCCAGCAAGGTGATTTCGCTTTCCGGGAAATTCTCGCGGATGGTCCGCACCGCGGGCGTGGTCATGACCGCATCACCGATCCAGTTGGTGGATCGGACCAGAATCTTCTGCGGGTGTTGGGGAAAGGCCTTCATGCGGTACGCTCCTGTCCGCCAACACCGGCCAGCAAGGCGGCCAGCCGTTCCGCGGCAAAATTGATGGATGGATCCTGGGACAGGGCGATCTCGTAGTTGACAATGGCCTGCTCAACTTTCCCCAACCGTTCCAGGTTGAGCGCCAGGTTGGCAAAATCAATGGCTGAGGCCGGGTTGAGTTCCACGGCCCGTTGGAAACAGCGCGCCGCTTCGGCATGCTGGCCGAGCTTGAAATGGCACACGCCCATAGTGTTGTAGATATCCGGCCGTTCCTCGTCATGGGCCAGTCCCCGGTCGAGGACCTCGATGGCCTCTGCATAGCGGCCCAGATCACGCAGGCAGCAACCGCTGTAGGAATAGAGGTAGGGCAAATCCTCAACGTTGGGAGCCAGGGTCAGGGCCTCACGGAAACATTCCAGGGCCGCTTCCGCCAGACCGTGCTCATAGAGATGGCGGCCGCGATAAAAAGGCAGGGCATAGGCATCGGGCAGGAGTTGCTGCATGGTGGAAAGCTTGGCATCCAGGCGCTCGCCTTCCAGGAGTTCGGCGGCGAGTTTGGCCGCAAAAAGGGCCGCATTGCCGCCCATCGCCCGTTCACGGAAATGGGCGCCCGGGATGATAGTGTACACCGCCGGAATCCGCAGTTGCGGATGAGCGGTATCCACGACCAACACTTCCATGTCGATTCGGGAAAGCGCGGCGACACAATTTTGTATTTCCTGATAAATATCGGCATCCTTCACGTCGGCGACCTGCGAAAGCGGGATCACCCCATTCGGGTTGACCACATGGTCCACCTCGCTTAGCTCAAGCGGTTTGGGCAGGCCGCTGGCCACGTAGTTGGCCTTGCTGTTGAAATCGCCGGCCAGTTGGGCCACTTCCGTCAGGGCCCGGATAAGGGCCTTGTTGGCATCCGGGGTCGTTCCGGCGGTATAGACGATCTCGCTCGATTCCGGAAAGGTCGACGGATCCCAGGCCAGGGCACCGATGGTGGGGATACCGGTCTCCAGGGAAAAATCGTTGAGATAGACCTCGATCCCGTTATTGCGGAATTTGGCGAGCAGGTCCACGGCCACCGGATCGGTGACGGATTCGGGATCGATACGCGGCGTGCGCAGTTGGCCGCGAGTGATCAGGGCACACACATGGCGCTCGACCACCTCGCTCATGCCCTGCATGACGGCCTCCTCATAGGTGTTGCCGGCTGCGGGACCGTTGAACTCATTGATGGCATAAAACCAGGAAAAAGGGACCAGCACCGGGCTGTTGTCCGTCAGGCGCACGGCCCAGGTCCACTGCAGGGGCAGATCCGCGAGCAGGGCGCGGAGAACCGCGGGTTGCAAATCGGTATCGTGCACCGAGGCCAGCAGGGTTTCCATCGGCAGCACCGGATACCCCCAGGCTTCCATGGCGGCATAGTCACCGACGAGAAAATTGTCGGGATTGCGGAGAAAACTGAAAAAACTGAACCGCTCGCCCAATTCCATGCAGGCGCTGGCCCGGGACTGCTCAGGCGTGGAGCCCTTGCCCATCTGTTTCTTGTTGCCGATGATCCTGCTCGCATCCTCACCGCACACACTGAAATAGACGGGAATATCGAGCCGGCCATTGTCAATCCGGCGAATTTCCTTGAGTACATCCAGGTTGGTCGCCTTCAGCCGCTCATGGAACCGGGCCACTGTGTCTTCCGGACTGCAGGCCTTGTCCTGGTCAAAGGTGTATTGCTTTCTGCAAGGCTTAAGGGTGATCAATCTCTTTTCCATGGAATTGTCATCTGGTGTTCTTCATCTTCAATAAGCACGGGACCGTGTTTTCGCGGTATTGTGCACCGACGACACTATTCCCTTGCCCTTTTTCGGGGACCGCTTCGCCACTTAAGTCACTTGCTGCATGGTGCCTGGCCGTCCGGCCCGGCAATGCCTGCCAGTTGCGCGCCAAGCCGGGCAAGCCGTTCTTGCCATTCCCGCCCATGGGGAACCAAGACCAGCCGCCTCCGGGTTGCATCGATCGGTTCAAGATAGATATCGAGCCGGTCCTCCGGGGTCAGTGCACCCAGCCGCTCCGGCCACTCGACAATGCTGATCGCCCCCTGGCCCAAATAATCGACAAGGCCGGCCGCCTCGACATCATCTTCGTCGGCAAGGCGATAGAGGTCCATGTGCGCGATCGGCAACCTGCCTTGATACTCGTGCAACAGGGCAAACGAAGGACTGGAAACGTACTGCTCCTCCCCCACGCCCAGTTCCCGCGCCAGAACCTGGGTGAAGGTGGTTTTCCCCGCTCCCAGCGGCCCGAAGAGCAGAAGCACATCGCCCGCGCGGAGCATTCCGGCCAACATCGATGCCAGGGGCTGCAGATGCTCAGGACTTGCGCAGACAAACTGCAACGAATGTTCGGTGGGGCTTGGGCTCTGCAAGGTCGTCGGCTGTTTGGGCATGGTTTACTGATTGCTTCAGGGGCAACGGTGGCCCATCAGTACCATAGCCGGAAAAAATAATGAAGTCGGAAGTGGTCCTCTTGTGTCTGCCGTATGGACAAACCGGCCTGAAGAGCGTGCCGGAGAATCAACGGGAACCGGTCACTTACTTGTGGTATTTGTGACCGGCCTTGATGGTCCAGGCGCGGTAGAGTTGCTCCAGAAGAAGAAGACGGGTCATTTCATGGGTAAAGGTAAGGCGGGAAAGCGAGAGGGTGTAATCGGCCTGGTCGAGGACCGACCGATGCAGGCCCAGAAAGCCTCCGATGCAAAAGCAGACCGTGGCGGCACCTTGATCTTCCCATTTGGTCAGGAGCGCGGCCAGCCCTTCCGAGTCAAGTTCAGCGCCTTTGGGGTCAAGGGCCACCCGGATGTTGGCCCCGCGCGCCTGTTCCAGCAGTTGACCGGCCTCGGCCAGCTTGATGCTTTCGTCGGGATCCTTGCGATTATGGCGTTCGCGCAGCACCGGCAGGTCTACCGCGGCAAAGCGCCCCAGACGACCGGCATAATCGCGGATTCCCGCATCCAAGTACGATTCCCTGGTTTTGCCGAGAAAAGGGATCAGCAACCTCATCGGCTGAACTTTTCCGCATCCCCCTGATCGATCAACGCCCGGAAGATACGGCAGAACTCCTCGTAGCCCACGCCTTTTTTAAAACCGGGACAGGACTCGGTGATGGTTTTAAAATTGTTCTCATCGGCCAGCATGCTGGGGTGGAGCGGCCATTGACGGCATCTCCAGGGCCGGCCTTCATGGACGGTGCAGCCGGCATCCTTGTCGTAAAAGATGCAATGGCCGTCGCGGACCTGCATCTGCACCACCGAGCCGGTAACCCGCCAGTACCGCTTTTTGACCTCTTCCCTGGTCAGTCCCAGGGCTTTGATCATCCGTTCCTGGTCATGCACATCAAGAGAGACCGTGGTCTCGCCCTGGCAGCAGAAACCGCAGAGGGTACAGGCGTAAATGTCAGAGATACGATAAGAAGGAGCGTGTTCGTTCATAACCGAAATAAAATGGCCTCGTCAAAAATCGAGCAATCCAGGAAACCGGGGATCGTAAAAAACAAAGAGTGGCGAAGTACGAAATGTTTTCTTCGCGGCTTGTAGCCGTCCCAGCGGCACACCGGACAAAAAAAATCGCCGGACCTTCCGAAAAAAAGGCCGACGTTTTCCAATCAGCACGGAACATCAGGCAGTCATCAGGCGTAGCCGATGATATCACCAAATATCGAAATATCAACCCCGAATTTCTGGGCCGCCAGCCGCCACTTCTGGTCGACCGGCGCATGGAAGAGCACTTCCCGGTCGGCGGGGACGGTCAGCCAACTGTTGTCCACCAGTTCCGACTCCAGTTGCCCGGCACCCCAACCGGCATAGCCGAGCATGAACAGGAATTCCTTGGGCCCGCGCCCCTGGGATATGTCTTCAAGCAATCGGGAATCCCGGCTCAGATAAATGCCGGGCTTGATCTCGACCGAGTACCGGTCCGCCACCTCGTTGGTGTAGAGGATGAAACCGGCATCCATCTCCACCGGCCCGCCCATGTACACCTGCGGCAACGGTCCGTCCGGAATGGCCAGGTTGGCGCCGTGCAGCACATCCAGAAGGGTAATTTCCGGATTGGGATTGTTGACCACCAACCCCATGGCCCCTTCCTCGTTGTGCGCACAGAGGTAGATCACCTGTTCCTGAAACCGGGGATCAGGCATCTGTGGGGTGGAAATGAGAAAATTACCGGCCAAACTCTCCATCATGAACCTCGCTGTCGTCTCCCTGTCTTTTATATGCTACCATCTGGGTTCAAACAGGGTCAAGGAGTGTTTTCCATTCCACCATGACGTATCCCGAACTTGCTGCAAGCCCTGCTTTCCGGTAATTTATAATCGCAACACAGACAACAAGCAACTGCTATCACAGAAAAGAAGGACGGGTATGAGCGAGCAATCACCCTTGACCAGCCAATCAGCCAAGTTGAAAAAAGCCATTGTGTGGATGGCGGAAGCACTCTATGACACGCCGGAAAAGGCACGGTATCTCCTTGTTGAGGAAGCCCAACTGCGCTTTGACCTCACGCCGCGTGAATGCGAGTTCCTCAACAAGTATTTCACCGCTGCGGAAGCCTGACTCCCGCCGGGATACGCAGTCAGGCGGTTTCGTTCTGTTCCCAGACCGGTAATTGAATAATGACCGTGGTGCCGATGCCGGGTTCACTCTCCAATTCAATCGAGCCGCCATGGTCGGCAATGATCTTTTGCGAGATCGCCAGCCCAAGCCCGGTCCCCGCCTGTTTGGTGGAGAAGTAGGGGTAAAAGACCTGGGACAACAGTTCCGAATCAATGCCGGCGCCGGTGTCGTGCAGCTTGAGTTCAACCGCACCGGCATCTTCCCGGTTCCGGAGAGCGATCGTCAGCCTGCCGCCCTTTTCCATGGCCTGCATCGCATTGATGCAGACATTCATCACCACCTGCTGGAGCCGGTCGGCGTCCCCGAGGACCGGCTTGAGGGCAGGCTGCATCTCAAGGGCTATTTCTATCCTGTTTTCCGAGGCCTCGGCGCGGATGAGGGCAACGCTTCTTTCCAGCAACCGGCCAAGATCGATCCGTTCCAGGTTCAAAACCGAAGGCCGGGTAAAACTCAACATCTCGGTGATGGTGCGGTTCATCCGCTCGGTTTCCTGAATCA
>JBFWIP010000092.1:0-3356 GCA_050255935.1 Desulfobulbus sp. | reverse complement strand
GAGGGAAACACCAGGGTGAAGGGCCGAATGGTTTCAAAAACACGACCGAACTCTTTTCTTTCCTGAATGCTGAAAATGATTCTGGGCGGGCCATCCCCGATGTCCCCGGCCTCGTCAATTTGGGGAACAACAGCCTTGGCGCCGATGCGGGCATGGTTGTTATGGGCGATGATTGTACCGTTTTGATCCACCACCATGAAGAACAAAACGTCGGGATCTTCAGCAAGATGGTCGATAACCCGCTGTACATGAACCGACCAGGATTCATTGCTCCAATAATTATTACGCAGGTCATTGATAAATGAGGCTCGGGCACCGGAATGGAGCACCCTGGTCAGGGTGGAGGCCTTCTGCAGCATGGCGTTGGTCATCAATCGCTCTTCCAGACGCAGGTTATGGAAGGCAAAGGTGACCACGATCATGATCAGCAGACCGCCGGCAGCCGCCAGGAGCCAAGGGGAAGAAAAAATATAGGCCGGTCGCTTGATTTTTTTGAGGAGACGCCACTTCATGGCGTTGGTTCCTGCAAGGATCAAACCAACGGAGAAGTCGCTAAAAGAACCACGATTTCCGGCGGATGCATCGGGCTCCCGCCCCTGATCCGCACCATGGGGTGGGTATTTTTTATACACCGCGAACCTCAAAAGTGGATAAGAAGGAAACAGATGCCGCCATGATTTACCCCACGTTCCACCCACCGCTGGGGTATTTAATATTTTTTAAAGCAATATCAGTAAGTTAAAAATAAAATAGATTTTGGCACGCAACTCGCTAAGGACAAGGCACAACAGGCAAATCTTCAACCTCATGGACTCAGGAGCAAAAAAACCATGAATACGACAAACACCAAGAAAAAAATCATGATGGCTGCCATCCTGACCAGCGGGCTGACCTTGGCAATCAGCCAGGCGGTCATGGCGCAACCAGCCAAAAACGGTGGTCACGGCCCCCAGGGCGGGAAGGTTGACAATCTTTGCCAGTACCAGATGAATTCAGAATTTCAGAAAGCCCGGGATAAATTCTTGACCGAAACCGTTGCCGAGCGCAAAGCGCTGGCACAAAAAAGAGCGGAAATGCGGGCAATCATGAAGGCCGGCACCCCCGATACGGTCAAGGCCTCCGAAGTCGCCGGCGAATTGTTTGATCTCCGTGAAAAACTGCGCCTCAAAGCGCAAGAAAGCAACATCCCCCTGCCGATGCTGCTCATGGGCCATGATTGGGACGGCATGAGTTATCATGACGACACCATGAAGCACCACATGATGAAATAAGCATCCGTAACCACACCTGCCCTCCTGTCGCCCCGGCGGTTCCCTCCCTCCTTTCCGTCGGGGCGTTTTTTTCCTTCCCCCTCCCCCCGTTTACATCATGTTTTCCGGATCCACGTCCAGGGTCAAGCGCACCGAAGCGGGACAGAGCCGTCCCTTCATTTCCAACAGTTCGTCACACAAGGCGTGGAGAACCTGTTGATGCCTGCTTTTCAGCAGCAGATGCCAGCGCGTCTTGTCCTTGATCCTGACCAGAGGGGCCGGTGATGGCCCGAGTAGGTCAATGTTGTTCGCCCATTTGTATCCGCGGACAAACTCGGCTACCCGAAGCGCCGCCTTCTCCACCTGTTCTTCCCGTGCTCCGGAAAAACGAATATTGACCATCCGTGAAAAGGGCGGATAGGCAAGCGGTTCCCGTACAGCAATTTCCCGGGCAAAAAAGGATTCGTAGTCGTGCTGCTGCGCAAGCTGGATCGCGTAATGCTGGGGTTGGTAGGTCTGAATGATCACCTCGCCGGGATCTGTCCCCCGCCCTGCCCGTCCGGTCACTTGGGACAGCAGGCTGAAGGTGCGCTCGGCAGCCTTATAGTCGGGCATGCTCAATCCCGAATCGGCCCAAACCACGCCCACCAGACGAATTCCCGGAAAGTGCAGGCCTTTGGCAATCATCTGGGTGCCGATCAAAATATCCACCCGGCCTTCCCGGACCGCCTTCAAGATGGACAGGTACTGTTTGCGATTGGCGGTGGTGTCACTGTCGAGCCGGGCGACACGCGCCTGGGGAAAGAGTTGCCGCACCTCCTCTTCGACCCGTTCCGATCCCATGCCCACGCCATGCATCCGCGTGGAGCCACAGGCCGGGCAGAGCGCATTGGGATGGCGGCTGTAGCCACAGTAATGGCAGAGCAGAAGGTTGCGGCTGCGATGGAGGGTCAGTGAAACCTGGCAATGCTCGCACTGGACAATGGCCCCGCAGTCGCGGCAGAGCATAGATGAGGCAAAGCCCCGCCGGTTGACGAACAAAAGGCTCTGTTTGCCCATTTCCAGGGTGTCGGACAAGGCGTTGATCAGTGGGTCGGAAAAGCTTAAATCCGGACGTGAACGCCCTGTTTGGGTCAGGTCGACAATCGTCACCCCGGGCAAGGGCTGATTGGCCACCCGATGGCGCATGGTCAGGAGACGGTATTTCTGTTCCCGGCAATGATGATAGCTGATGACCGAGGGGGTGGCGGACCCGAGCAACACCGGGCAACCGGCCATACGGGCCCGCAACACGGCCAGATCGCGGCCGTTGTAGCGCAGGCCGTCCTCCTGTTTATAGGCCGGTTCATGCTCCTCGTCCACCACCACCAGCCCCAGGTTGGTCAGGGGGGCAAACACCGCCGACCGCGCGCCCAGGACCACCCTGGCCAATCCTTGCTGCACCCGTTGCCACTGATCGAACCGTTCCCCGTCACTCAAGCCACTGTGCAACACCGCCAATTGTCCCCCGAAGCGGGAGTAGAAATGGGCTTCAAGCTGCGAGGCAAGGGCGATTTCGGGAACCAGCACCAACGCGGTCTTGTCCTGATCCAGGGCCCGCTGCACGGCCTGGAGATAGACCTCGGTCTTGCCGCAGCCGGTGACCCCAAAGAGAAGGAAGGACGCGAACTCCCTCTGTTGAATGGCAGGAACAAGAGTTGCCAGAACCTGTTCCTGTTCCCGGGTCAGTTGATCGGGTTCGGGAAAGGAGGGAGGCGGGTCGCCAAAGGGATCACGAAAAATGCGTTGCTGGACGGCCTCGAGGATACCCAACTCGACCAGACGTTTTATTCGGGGGCCGGCTCCGGCATACAGTCGATTGATCCGCGAACCCGGTACCGCCTGCTGATTGGTGTTGAAAAATTCCTCCAGAAAAAAACGTAGCGCCTTTATCTCCGCTTTTTTGAGGGCAAGGGATGGATCCTGTTGCAATGCCGTCACCAGGCCGTCACATTGTTGTCCTCGACCGAGCAGTTCCTGCATCCGGGACCCGGGCAGAAGAGCCGTCTGCACTTTCTCCCGGACCCGATTGGTGGAACGGCTTGAGGCCTGCAGGGGAAGGGCCGT
>JBFWIP010000091.1:8132-9611 GCA_050255935.1 Desulfobulbus sp. | reverse complement strand
GAGTCAACCTCCCTTTTTCGCCTCGCTGCGGGAGAGGCAGCCGCGCCGCTTGCGCCCCCCGGAGCACATGGATTTCCCCCTGATTTTGCAAAAAGTGAAGGTAAGAGAAACGGTGCCGTTTTTGCGGATAGCTGTGGGGCAAGGTGTCGCATATTTGTAACACATTATTTTTATATCATTTTTTAAAATGAACATCTCTCCGCTCCCTAAAGGTGGTCAAAATTGCCTGAATTGATGAAAAGCAAGAAATATGCCCGATATAAAAAAGCATTTTTTTTGTGCTGCATTTTCAAGGGCTTTGCCGTTCCCAATGATGACTGAATAGTATTCATGTTGCAATGGCTCGAATTTATGTTATTTTTTTTCGTCAATACGAGATAAACCCTGACGACTTCAACTTGGAAGAGGAGATGTATGCGAACCTCCAAGCTCGTTTTCATGGTGATGATCGGCTTGGCGATTTTTGAGTTTTTCTGTGGTCAATCCCTGAACGCCGCTGCAACAACCCAAGCGGCCAAATCTTCAGTCGCCTCAACCCACGTCATTTCCAGACCTGTTGCCATTGCCCGGAAGCCCAATAAATCGATGCGGGGCGTGGCCTCTTTCTATGCGGACAAGTTTATCGGCCGCAAAACCGCCAGCGGCCAAATCTTTCATCAAGGACGACTGACCGCCGCCCACCGCCATCTCCCTCTTGGCACCAAGGTACGGGTCACCAATCTGCGCAACAAACGAACGGTGGATGTGCATATCAACGATCGTGGTCCCTGGGGCAGGGGGCGCATCATCGACCTCTCCAAAGCTGCAGCCAGGAAATTGGGTATGGTCGGAACCGGAGTGGCCCGGGTTCAATTGGAAGTGCTCGAAATGCCCTCTTCGAAAAAATCCTGAGTAATGCCGTTTGGGCAAAAATTGCGGAAACAGCACGCCTTTTTTTGTCTCCCCAGTGGTTTTTTGATGCCCTGTTTTTCGGTTTGCAGGCCTTTTGAGACCGTCTTTTTCCATCCCTTGACGTGCCGTTTCCGGGCGTTGGAATGGGTTTGTCTTGCATTGTCTTGAAAGTATGGTATTTTGTCTCATCTTAAGAGCGCAGAGCCCCTCGTGACTTCAACTTGAGAGAACGATACCATGCTGAAAACCAGGCTCAACCCTATGGTTGTGGTCGGCTTGGCGATGATTGGGTTATTTCTTGGACAAGTATTTCCCGCTGTGGCCGCAACCACGGCATCTCATGCATCGCACGTCAATTCGACCAAAAAGATCGCAGCAGTTCCTGCTCGACATAAATCCCAGAAAAACATCAAATCAGTCAGAAAAACTCCATCCATGAGTGGGATGGCCTCCGTTTATTCCGACAGGTTCAGAGGCCGCAAAACCTCCAGTGGCCAGCGGTTCAACCAGGAGAAAATGACTGCCGCCCATCGCACCCTGCCGATCGGCACCAAGGTACTGGTGACCAACCTCCATAACAACAAATCG
>JBFWIP010000091.1:0-8032 GCA_050255935.1 Desulfobulbus sp. | reverse complement strand
CGACAGGTTCAGAGGCCGCAAAACCTCCAGTGGCCAGCGGTTCAACCAGGAGAAAATGACTGCCGCCCATCGCACCCTGCCGATCGGCACCAAGGTACTGGTGACCAACCTCCATAACAACAAATCGATCGAGGTCTACATCAACGACCGGGGGCCCTTCCACCGCGACCGGGTCATTGATCTCACCTCCGCCGCGGCCGCCAAACTGGGCATGAAAAAACGTGGCTTTGCCCAGGTCAAACTGGAAGTTCTCAATAATCGGACAATCGGCAATTCCTGATTCATACCGGGAGAACTCCTTCGCTCCCGGTTCCTTCCCGTCGTTTTTGTCCTTGTGCCCCGCGCGCTTCTTTTTTTTCAGACAGGGACTCATTTTTCCCATCAGATCATCCTGTTTGTCTTTCCCTCCGGCTTCGGCGTTGCTTCAAGGTTTGTGATACGCTTGATATTCACATCTTGAAGCGCCTTGTATCCGGGCCACAATCCGGCAGGCATTCTCAGAATGCTTTTTTCCGTTCCCCCGACTCTATTCGGCTTTTTGGGATGATTTTTAATTGCTTTTTCGCCCTTCTTTAAAAGCGGAAAATGCGGAGAAGGAAAATAGGGTCAAGTTTTTTTTCCTCCTTGTGGAAGAAGGAAAAGTTCATTAATGTTTGTACGTTATTGGCCTATCCATTGATTTTTACTCGACCCCCTCTTTCGCACATTTTGATCGTTTCGTGAAGAATGAAGACGTCTATCTGCGTGCTGTGAATGACTGAAAAGAGTGAAGGGGAAGCATGAACATTGTTTGTGAGACGTTGAGCGAAAATAACGTTGGTGTCGTGCGATACGAGCAGCGAAAATATGGCCGCGCGGAAGCGATTGAGGAGTTCTGCCGGAGCGGCCAGGGATCAACAACCAGACAACGGAGGAACGGCATGGTACATCGGCAATGGAAGGTATTTTCTTTACTGAGCGCATTTTTTCTGACTTTCCTGTTGGTTTCCTGCACCACGCCTGCCGGCAGAAGTACCGGCCAGGTCGTGGATGATGCAAGCATCACCACCCAGGTCAAGGCTGACCTTCTGGCCGACAGGGAAGTCAGCGGGTTGGCGGTTTCAGTGGCAACTTTCAAGGGAGAGGTCGTTTTGACCGGGGCAGTGGAGAACAGCGCCCAAAGTGAGCGGGCCGCAAAGATTGCCCGCCGGGTGCATGGCGTAACCGGGGTGAAAAATCTCCTTAAAATCAAGTAGGGGACGAAAACAGCCATCCCCAGGCGGGAGAAGATCAAGTATGAAAAAAACGGGAGAGCCTTGCTGTCCCGTTTTTTTTCAGCAAGTTCAGTGAGGCGGCGGCGATGAAATATTTTGGTTGGTGGCTATGTGTGGTGATGTGCCTGATGACGGCCGGATGTGCCGATGACAAGTCGTCCTCCCCCGAGGGAGAGTGGCTGGAAGAGGCGGCGATACAAAAGACCATTGAGGCCGGCACCCTTTTTCCGGACCATACCTATTACTATCTGGGATCGATCACTGCCCCGGATTCCTTCATCGCCATCGATAACCATTGGCAGCTGCGTACCCGGGTCTGGGCCGAGGTGGCGATGAGTCCGCAACGCCTGGCCGGTTGGCTGCAGTGGTATCGGAGCGAGCATTACGGTATCTGCGACTACCGTGGCGGCCGTATCCTGGCCCCGGACGGCAGCCTTGTCGGATATTGGTACTCACAAAACCCGATCAACAACGTCTACATGCCCGAGCCGGGAGTGATCGAGGTCTATAAACCGCACAGCGTCGGCGGACAGGTCTGCGGTGAATCGAATATCGACAGCTTTTTCCCGGGAGGGGATTAGAGACTGCCTGATGCCTGCGGCAACGTATGGGGGGCTCCTCGCCAGGTTTCCAATCAACGAAAAATCGGCATGATTGATTCGGTCGGGCGCAAAATTTTTCAACACGGCCACACCCCCTCATCCTGGAAAAATGCATCCCCTGGTTGACAACTGGCCGCATTGCTTTATGCTATGGCCGGATTGTCGCACAAGGATGTGTTGTGTTCGCCTTGCCTCTCACTATCATAGCGTTGTGTTTCCCCAGGATTTTGTTCTTTCCGGTGCCATGCGCCCCCCTTCACTCTCCTTACCGCCCAATTGCTTCCATGAACGGCCCCCGCCATCTTTGTGGCGTCAGATGAGCGGTGTCTCATCGTCTGGCGCGAAGCAGAACCGTTGCAAGAACGAATCAATGGTTGCCGCTTTGGCGTGAAGTGGCGAGAAGGACCTCTCCTGCTTTGTAATAAACTGTTTTCATGTGATATGCGTTTTCCGATTTTTGACTTTCTATGAGGCCATCAATGATTCATGTTGAACATTTGACCCGGACTTACGACACGGTCAGGGCGGTCGATGATGTTTCCTTTACCATCGGTCAGGGAGAGATCGTCGGCCTGTTGGGCCATAACGGTGCGGGCAAGACCACGATCATGAAGATGATCACCGGGTATCTTGAACCAAGCTCCGGGACAATCACCATCGACCGGTTGGACATGCAAACCGACCGCCGCGCGATCCAGGCCCTGATCGGCTACCTGCCGGAGAATTGTCCGGTGTACCCGGAGATGACCGTGGCCGGCTACCTGGAATATATCGCCTCGCTCCACGGGGTGGGCGAGGACCGGTTGGGAGGTCTGTTGGTCGAGACCCTGGAACGTACCGGACTGATGGACCGGGCCACCCAACTGATCGGCACCCTTTCCCGGGGCTACCGCCAGCGTGTGGGCGTGGCCCAGGCTATCCTCCATCGTCCGCGCATCCTCATCCTCGATGAACCCACCAACGGTCTCGATCCGACCCAGATCCAGCACATGCGCGGCCTGATCCGCGAACTGGCCCAAGAGGCCACCCTGATCATCTCCACCCATATCCTTCAGGAGGTGCAGGCGGTCTGCGATCGGGTGATCATCATCCAGCACGGGCAAAAGGCCCTGGATGCCAAGCTGGCCGACCTCAGTGCCGGGCAACGGTTGCTGGTCACCACCGATCGGGCCGAGGCGGGCGCACTGCTCAAGTCGCTTCCCGACGTCGCCTCGGTGGAGCCCTTGGCCGAGGTGCAGGGAAAGTCCTGTTTCGCCCTCACCGGCAACAAACCAGCGGCGGAACTGGCCCCGGCCGTGGCCGCCGCCATCACGGCCAAGGGCTGGCCGCTGTATCGCCTCAGTCCCGAGACGCGCAGCCTGGAACGGGTTTTCAGTGAAATCAACATGGCTGCAGGGAGGAAACAATGAACACCTTGCGCAAGGTAGCCCGGCGGGAATTGGCTGTTTTTTTCGCCACGCCGGCCGCCTTTATCTTTTTCGGGGCCTTTCTCGCCGCCACCCTGTTTATCTTTTTCTGGGTGGAGACCTTCTTCAGCCGCAACATTGCCGATGTGCGGCCGATGTTCGAGTGGATGCCGCTTTTGCTGATCTTCCTCTCCTCGGCCATCACCATGCGGGTCTGGTCCGAGGAACACAGGGCCGGAACCCTTGAGCCGCTGCTGACCGCCCCGGTCAGCCTGCCGACCCTGGTGTTCGGCAAATTCCTCGCCTGCCTCACCCTGGTGGCCATCGGCCTGGCGTTGACCCTGCCCCTGCCGGTGACGGTCAGTTTCCTGGGCCAGCTGGACTGGGGCCCGGTCTTTGGCGGGTATCTCGCCAGCCTGATCCTGGCCGGGGCCTATATCGCCATTGGTCTTTTCGTCAGTGCCCAGTTCAACAGCCAGATTGTCAGCCTGATCGTCTCCACCCTGGTCTGCAGCGTACTCTATATGCTCGGCTCCGATACCCTCACCGGGTTTTTCGGCACCCGAGGCGGCGAGCTGCTCAAGCTCTTGGGCGCGGGATCGCGCTTCGCCTCGATCACCCGCGGCGTGATCGACGTGCGCGACCTGATTTATTCCCTGAGCCTGATCGGCATCTTTCTCTCGCTGAACGTCTTCAGTCTTGAACGGGGACGCTGGGCCGGCAACCGGACCAACACCGCGCACCGGCGTTGGGGCGTGCTGACCGGCCTGTTGATCGCCAACTTCCTCCTGCTCAACTTCTGGCTGGCGCCGATCGGCGTCCTCCGCACGGACCTCACCGCCGGCAAGATCTATTCGATTTCCCCGGCCACCAAGTCCTATTTGGCCCGCCTGCAGGAGCCGCTCCTCATCCGGGGCTACTTCTCCGCCCAGACCCACCCCCTGCTTGCGCCCCTGGTGCCGCAGATACGCGACCTGCTGCGGGAATACGAGGTGGCCGGCAAGGGCCGGGTCAAGGTGGAGTTCGTCGATCCCCAGGAGAAACCGGAACTGGAGCAGGAGGCCGGGGAGAAATACGGCATCCGGCCGGTGCCGTTTCAGACCGCCTCCCGCTATCAGACCGCGGTGACCAACTCCTATTTCGATATCCTCATCAAGTATGGCGACGAGTTTCAGACCCTGGGTTTTCAGGACCTGATCGAGGTCAAGAGCGAGGGCGACACCAAGCTCGAGGTGGAACTGCGCAACCCGGAGCATGACATCACCCGGGCGATCAAGAAGGTGCTCTACAGTTACCAGGGCGGGGGCAATCTCTTTGCCGGCATCGGCGGTCCGGTGGTCTTTCACGGCTATATTTCCGCGGACAACACCCTGCCCAAGCCGCTGGTGGAACTCAAGAAGAACCTCCAGGAGGTCCTTGGCGACCTGAAAAAGCAGGGTGGCGACAAATTCTCCTTTGCCTTTGCCGACCCCGAGGCCGACGGCGGCGCCCTGGCGGGCAAGCTGACCCAGGATTTCGGCATGCGGCCCATGGTGGCCGGTCTGCTTTCCAGCGACACCTTCTGGTTTTACATGACCCTGGAAAGCGGCGGGCAGCAGGTCCAGGTGGCCCTGCCCTCCGCCCTGGACAAGACGGCCCTGAAGAATGCCATCGATGCCACGCTCAAACGGTTTTCCAAGGGCATGCTCAAAACCGTGGCCCTGTACACCCCGCCGAACAATCCCGCCATGGCCCAATACGGCATGCCGAGCCAGGGCAATACTTTCCAGATGCTCACCCGTTTTGTCGAGCAGGAGCACCGGGTCACTCCGGTGGACCTGAGTGCCGGCCAGGTGGATCCCGAGGCCGACATATTGATGGTGGTCTCCCCGGAACGGCTGCAGTCCAAGCAGCTGTTCGCCATTGATCAGTTCCTGATGCAGGGCGGCACCGTGGTCCTGGCCACCTCTCCCTTTGATGTCAGTCTGCAGGGTCGGCTGTCGGCCGAGGACAAGGAGAGCGGTCTCAAGGACTGGCTGGCGGGATACGGCATCAACCAGACGCACAGCCTGGTGCTGGATCCGCAGAACGCGGCCTTCCCGGTGCCGGTGGAGCGGCAGGTCGGCGGCTTTTCGGTTCGCGAGACCCATCTGATCAATTACCCCTACTTTGTCGATATCCGCAACGACGGCATGAACCGGGCAAACGGCCTGATTTCAGGCATTGACCAGTTGTCCATGACCTGGGGTTCGCCTGTGGTGGTCGACACCGAAAAAAACAAGGGACGCCATGTGGTTCGCCTGCTGGAGAGTTCCAAGGACAGTTGGCTTTCCGATTCGATCGATATCCAGCCCGACTTCAGTCGTTACGGAGAGGCCGGATTCGCCCAGGGCAAGGCCGAGGGCCGTCAGTTGCTCGGGGTGATGGTCGAGGGCGAGTTCGATTCCTGGTTCAAGGGCAAGATCTCGCCTCTGATCGACGAGGCCCGCAAGCAGGCGGAAAAGGAACAGAAGGAGCAGGAGGCCGCCGTGAAAAACGGCACCAAGGACCAGCCAAAGGATACGGCCAAGAAACCGGAGGTGATTGGCCGGGTGCTGGAGCATTCACCGGATTCGGCCCGGATCATCCTGCTGTCGTCCAACACCTTTCTCGCCGATACCAGCCTGGAACTGGCCTCGGGCGCCGGCGGTACCCGCTACCTCAATCCGCTGCAACTGATGGCCAACTGTGTCGATTGGTCCCTCGAGGACCGGGATCTGCTCTCCATTCGCGGCCGGGGCCATTTTGCCCGCACCCTGCTGCCGATGAGTAAGGAAACCCGGATGGCCTGGGAATATCTCAACTACGGTTTGGCCGCCTGCGGTCTGCTGGTGGTCTGGGTCGTGCGCCGTCTGATGCGGACTCAGGCACGGCGGCGTGAATTGGCCCTGATTGGAGGGAGGATCGAACGATGAAACGATGGATTATTGTCTGTGCCCTGCTGGTTCTGATCCAGGCGGGGTTGACGTTCTGGACCAATTGGGGGCAGCGGGATGGCGGCGCCCCGGCCGCCAAGGGGCCGTTGCTGGCGGTGCAGGCGGCTTCGATCAGCAGCCTCCTGCTCGAGGATAACGAGGGGCACAAACTGGCGTTGAAAAAAGTCAAGGACCACTGGGTGCTGCCGGGTTCAGACGGGTTTCCGGCCGACTCGATCCGCATTCAGGGGCTGATCGACAAACTGGTCCACCTGCAGCGCGGATGGCCCGAGGCCACCACCGGCGATGCCGCGACCCGGTTCAAGGTCGCACCGGAAAATTTTGTCCACCGCCTCACCCTGCTGGAAAACGGCAACCCCTTGAAGGTGCTGTACTTCGGCACCTCACCCGGACTGCGCAAGCTCTACCTGCGGGTGGACAAGGACCCGGAAATCCATGCCATGACCCTTGCCGCCCATGATCTGGCAACCAAGGTCGACGACTGGATCGATACCAGCGTCCTCCATCTCAAGGCCGATCAGGTGGTGCGGGTGCATCTTCCGGGCGTGGAATTGGAGCGGGGCAAGGACGGCTTGCAGCCGGTCGGCCTGCAGGAGGGTGAAGAACTGGTCAAGAGCGAGCGTGATGGACTGGTTAACCGGCTGACCGGGCTGTCGATTTCCGCTCTTCTCGGTCCAGAGGCCAAGCCGGAATACGGTCTGGACCATCCGGCCCTGGAATACAGCGTTGAACTTGAAGGCGGCGCCACGATCAGTTATCTGTTCGGGCAACCGCCGAAACCGGCGGAGGCAAAAGACTCTCAGCCATTGCCCGTGACCAGCTATGTGCTCAAAGTCTCCAGCCAGGAACAGTTGCTGCGGGTGGATGGGTGGCAGGTGGATATGCTGAAAAAGGCCAGCCGTGCCGAACTGGTGAAGGCCAAGGTAACGGCGACACCGCCGCAGCCGGTAGAGGTGCAACCCTCGGGCGAATCGACATCCGCGCCTTCCGGCCCATCGCAACCGATGCCCGAGGCAACCGTTCCGGCCCAAGGGCAGTAAACGCCGCAATTCGATCCGCGGCCGGTACAGAGAAACTTATGATCCGTTTGCTTCGCCGCAGGTCTCCTTCATCCCCTGAGCCCTCCTTCCGGGGAGGGCTCAGGCGCTGGTTGCGCCGTCTTTCCCGGCGTATCCTTCTTGTTGTCGTCCTGATCCTTTTTCTGCCGGTGGTTGCGATTATTGCCTTTCGCTGGCTTCCGGTCCCCTGCAGCAGTTTCATGGTGATCCGGCAGGTGGAACGGCTGATGCCCGGTAGTCAGGTCCCGCCGATTCATTATCAATGGGTCAGCCTGCAAGACATCACCCCGCTGATGCCCCTGGCGGTCATTGCCGGGGAGGACCAACGCTTCCCGGACCATTGGGGCTTCGATTTTCATGCCATCAGCCGGGCCATCGATTACAACGGCAGGCACAGCCGCAAGATGCGCGGGGCGAGCACGATCAGCCAGCAGACCGCAAAGAACCTTTTCCTCTGGGGAGATCGCAGCCTGCTGCGCAAGGGACTGGAGGCGGGCCTGACCTTGTGCCTGGAGTTGCTTTGGCCCAAGAAGCGGATACTGGAAGTCTATCTCAACATCGCCGAATTCGGGGACGGTATCTACGGTATCCAGGCCGCAAGCGTTCAGCTCTTCGCCACCTCTCCGGGACGTCTTACCCGCCGTCAGGCCGCCCTGCTGGCGGCGGTCCTCCCCAATCCTCGGCGGTTGCATGCCGATCGTCCGAGCCCCTATGTCCGCAACCGGGCCAAATGGATCGAAACCAACATGGACCGGCTCG
>JBFWIP010000090.1:0-9819 GCA_050255935.1 Desulfobulbus sp. | reverse complement strand
CCTGGATGACGAATTTGTAAAATTCTGACTTTTTCAAAAAAGAAGAAATGACGAAACACACAGTACGAAAGTTACTGTACCAGGTCAACCTTCAATATCGAGACAAGGGAAAAACACGTTGGGCTCCTCCACCGAAAAGGATGTGCGGGGATTCAACCGGGTTGGCGCATCGATCCGCAAGGGCCGACAAGGTAATGGCGGAGGGGAAAAAGGAGGCCACTCCCCCTGTGGGAGTGGCCTTGAACGCATGCGCTGTCAATCCAAAATCAACGGATGAACAGCATCTCCTGGTAGGAGGGCAGCGGCCACAGATCGTCGGCGACAACAGACTCCAGGGCATCGGCATAGCCACGAACGGTCAACATGGCGGGAAGCACCTTCTCGCACATATAGGTGGCGTGGGCCAGGGTGTCGCCACCCTCGTGAGCTAGAAGTTTCTCCAGTTTGTCCACCTCAATCTGCATGGAGCGCAGTTTGGCGGTGACATCCTCAAGCGCGGCCATCTTGAAGTCATGCTCAATGGCCTTGAGGTTGGCGCAGGTTGCGGCCAGTTCACCCTGATAACGCATAGCCGCCGGGAAGATCACGGTCCGGGCCATACGGATGACCAGGTTGGCCTCGGTGGCGATGACCTTGACATACTGCTCGAGGTAGATCTCCTGGCGGCTCTTCAATTCGGCCTCGGAGAAGACATTGTACTTGGTGAAAAGCTCAACGACTTCCTTGCTGCTCAGAACCGGCATGGCCTCGGGGGTTGTCTTCAGGTTGGGCAGGCCGCGTTTGCCGGCTTCCTTGTGCCATGCCTCGGAATAGCCGTCACCGTTGAAGACGACGGCATCGTGCTCCTTCATTATTTTCTGGAGCAGCTTCTGCACGCCTTCGTTGAACTGGGTTTTGTTGACCTTACCCAGCTTCTCCAACTCGGTGGCGACGTAATCGAGGGATTCGGACATCATCGTGTTCAGAGCCACCTGGGCACCGGCGATGGAATGCGAGGAACCCACGGCGCGGAACTCGAAACGGTTGCCGGTGAAGGCAAAGGGGCTGGTCCGGTTACGGTCGCCCGGATCCATGGGCAGCGGCGGCAGGGTGTCGACGCCGATGTTCATGACGCCCTTGGACTTGGAGCTTTTGACCTCGCCCTTCTTGATCTGCTCGAACACGTCAGTCAGCTGCTCGCCCAGATAGGCGCTCATGATGGCCGGAGGTGCCTCGTTGGCGCCTAGGCGGTGGTCGTTGGAAGCGGAGGCCACGGTGGCGCGCAACAGTGCGCCGTACTTGTGCAGTGCGCGGATGGCGGCGGCACAGAACACCAGGAACTGGGCATTGGCATGCGGGGTGTCGCCCGGATCAAAAAGGCTGCCCAGCTCGTCGTTGCCGATGGAGTAGTTGAGGTGTTTTCCTGAACCGTTGATGCCGGCAAAGGGTTTTTCATGGAGCAGGCAGATCATGCCGTACCGTTTGGCCACGGTACGCAGGGTGGTCATGACCATCTGGTTGTGGTCGGTGGCCAGGTTGCCCTGCTCGAAGATGGGGGCGATCTCGAACTGGCTGGGGGCAACCTCGTTGTGGCGGGTCTTAACCGGGACACCCAGTTTGAAGAGTTCCCG
The DNA here is from genome assembly GCA_050255935.1 of Desulfobulbus sp. GTDB lineage: Bacteria > Desulfobacterota > Desulfobulbia > Desulfobulbales > Desulfobulbaceae > Desulfobulbus. The sequence goes on along the minus strand of JBFWIP010000090.1, from coordinate 8,209 downwards.
TTCCACTTCCATCATGAAGGCGAGAACGCGGCGGGGGATGACGCCGAAATACTGATCCTCGAATTCCTGTCCCTTGGCCGACGGCGCGCCGAAGAGGGAGCGTCCGGCAATGAGCAGGTCGGGACGGGCGAACACGAAGTTGCGGTCGATCAGGAAGTATTCCTGCTCGGGACCGGCAAAGGAGATAACCGGCAGCTTGGTCTGCACGCCGAACAGGCTGAGCACACGTTTGGCCTGCTTGTTCAGGGCCTGGAGAGAGCGCAGCAGCGGGGTTTTTTTGTCGAGGGCCTCACCGGTCCAGGAAACGAAAGCGGTGGGGATGCAGAGAAAGGTGCCGTTGGGATTCTCGAGGATGTACGCCGGGCTGGTTACATCCCATGCGGTATAACCGCGGGCCTCAAAGGTGGCGCGCAGGCCGCCGGAGGGGAAGGATGAGGCATCCGGCTCGCCCTGGATGAGCAGCTTGCCCGAGAACTCGGCAATGGCTCCGCCCTCGCCGTCCGGAACCAGGAAGGCATCGTGTTTTTCCGCAGTCAGGCCGGTCAGGGGATAAAAAACATGGGTGAAGTGGGTGGCGCCTTTCTCGATGGCCCAATCCTTCATGGTGTTGGCGACCACGTCGGCAATGGTGGGATCCAGTTTTTCGCCGAAGGAAATGGTTTTTTTCAGCGACTTGTAGACATGCTTGGGCAGACGTTCCCTCATGACCTTGTCACTGAACACGTTGGAACCAAACACCTCGGTGGGCTTTGTTTCGTTGAAATTCAGTGGGGCATGGGAAGGTTTGTAGTTGATGATCGCCGAAATGGCGTTCAGACGGGCCTGGATTCCACTCATAGTGCACGCTCCATAAAGGGTTGAAAATGATGTTGATGACTACAGCTGTTCATTAAGGATTGTCATTGTCGCAAAAAAGACGAGAATGACAGTTGCTCGCATTGTAAGGTCTTGTTTTTTTATTCCCTGACTGGCCTTTCTGTTCGATTACGAGGCTGTCAGGATCGTGTATTGCCTGATGAAATATCCGGGTGTTTTCGCATAGGATCGTTTTTCATAGGCGGTGCGAGAGACCGGCGGTTTCGAGGTCGGCTTCCTCCGCGCCGATAATTTGCATCAGGGTCAGGCTGATTTTTTCCTTGGTGGCTTCGTCGGTCAGCTTGGCACCGCTTTGGGTACTGACGTAAAAAAAGTCGATCAGTTGCTCCACTTCTGTGGCGATTCTCGCCCGGTGGATCGCCAGGCCGAAATCCGCCAGGGTCTGGGTCAACTGATAGAGCGCGCTTCGGTTGTCGTCCCCGTAGACCTCGATAATGGTGTATTGCTGCGAGGTGTCGTTGTCGATGACGACCTTACATTCCAGTTGCTGCACCTGGCGCGGGACACGATAACTTTGCGGGTCCGTCCGTTCGTAGAGCTGGTAGCCGACGTCAAGGCGGTAGTTGATGGCCTGATTCAGGTCTCGCTCCACCTTTTCCCAGTCCTGCTCTTCAAAACTGCGCGATGTCGCCGGCGTCACCTCCAGGGTGTCGACCACGGTGCCGTCCGGCCAGGTAAAGATCTGGGCGGAAAGGACGCTGAGATTGTGCAGGGCGAGCACTCCGCAAAATTTAGCCAGAAGCCCCACCTTGTCCGGCCCCATGATCAACAGGGACCAGGAACGCGTGCCCGGTTCGGCAAAAAGTTTGACCTGCTGCTTCAGCCGCGCCGCCATCTCCGAATGGATCGCCAGATGCCGCAACACCGTATCCAGGCTGTAACTCAGCAGATAGTCCGGAGGCAGGGTCTTGATGTCAATCCGGGCCGGTTGCCCGTCAAGCCGGGTGAGTATCTGTTCCTGCAGCCAGCGGACCCCCTGGTCTTCCTCGTCCTGACTCCTCTGACCGATATGGCAGTTGGCACCGAGGCAGGCCTTGATGCTCAGATACAGTTCTGAGAGCAGGCTTGATTTCCAATCCGACCAGGCCGATGGTCCGGTTGCCTTTGAATCGGCAATGGTGAGCAGATAAAGCATGGTCAACCGTTCAAGATCGCCGATCAGGTCCGCCGCCTGGAGGATGAACTCCCGGTCGGTAAAATCGCGCCGCATCGCATTTTCCGGCAAATACAGATGGTGACGGATGAGAAAGGCAAGGGACTCGCATTCCTCGGGTGCCAACCGCATTCGTTGGCCGATAGCGACAACCATTTCCGCGCCGAGCACCGAATGATCGCTCTGTTTACCCTTGCCGATATCGTGAAGCAATGCGGCAAGATAGAGCACCTCAACGTTCTTGAGTTCGGCAAAGAGTTCGCCGTGGCTCTGCTTCAGGGCCCCCAGTTCGGCCACGGTCTGCAGCTGGTGGCGATCCACGGTATACAGGTGGTAGAGGTCATGCTGGGCCAGCGACTCGACCCCTGAAAACTCAGGAATAAAGCGGGTGAGCAGACCGGTTGACAGCATCGCCTCCAACACGGCAAAGATTTTGTCCGTCTGGGTGAGCAAGTCCAAAAAGACCCGGGTCACCCGTTTCGAGCCGCGAAAATGGTCGTCCACCTTGTCGAGATTGGCCGTCACCATCTGGCGGGTACGATGATGCAGCGGTAATCCGGTCCGGCCGGACTGGAGGAAGAGCCGCATCAGCAGATAAGGCCGCTCGTTGAGCGCCTCCGGCGTGGTGAGGCGAATCGTCCCGCCGCGGGCCACGATCGAGCGTTCAAGCTGTTGCTCGACATTGGCACCGCTGGTGAGTCCCAGGACCTCATGCACATGCTCGAAAAACAGGTCGGTGACCACCGAGACGGTCTGCAGGTGGCTGTAGACGTCACGCATGAAATGCTCGACGCCGAGGAGCCCGCCTTCATCCTTGTAATCCAGGGCACTGGCGGTTTCTTCCTGAAATTCAAAGATCAGATGATCGCTTTTGCGCCGGCCCAGCAGGTGCAGCCTGCTGCGGATTTTGGCCAACATCGACCATGAAATTTCCAGGGCTTGCCTGTTCCCGGCCTCAAGCATTCCCGATGATTCGATCGCTGCCAAATTATTGAGCCCAAAGACTCCCTTGGCCACCCACATCATGGCCTGGATATCCCGCAGCCCGCCTTTTCCTTCCTTTACATGGGGTTCAAGCAGGTAGGTGTGGCTGCCGAATTTCTGCCACCGTTCCAGTTTGTGGGCCTCCATGGTCTGGACAAACTGGTGGCGGCGGCCATCCAGAATTTTTTTGGTGTAGCGCGTTTTGAGATCGTGAAACAGTTCCTCGGACCCGATCAGCAGACGGGCATCAAGAAGGGCCACCTGAAAGTGGAAGTCCTCCTGGGCGAACTGGATTGCATCCTTGACGCCACGAACGCTGTGCCCGACCTCAAAACCTTCATCCCATAACGGGTAGAGCAGGGCTTCGACCACGGCCTGCATCGATTTTTTGGAGCGCCAATCGTGGAGCAGGAGCAGGTCGATATCCGAATAGGGATAGAACTCGCTCCTGCCATACCCACCGAGGGCGATAACGGCGATGTTGCCCCGAGCCTTCTGCACCGCCGGTGCCGCCTTGTATTTGCCGATGATGAAGTCATCGACAAGATCGGCACAACGATGGAGAATCTCCTGTCCGCTGAGGCCCTGGCGCCAGGCATCGGCCAGGGCTTCCTGCTGCGGACGCAAGGTTGCGGCCATCAGATTGCCTCGCTGCCCGTCTCCCCGGTGCGTACCCGGATAACCCGTTCAACCGGGGTGACAAAAATCTTGCCGTCACCGATTTTCCCGGTTCTGGATTTTTCGACGATGGTGTTGATCACCTGGTCGACCAATTCGTCCTGCACGATGATGACCAGCCTTATCTTGGGTACAAAGTCAACGACATACTCGGCGCCACGGTAAATCTCCGTGTGGCCCTTCTGCCGTCCATATCCCTTGACCTCGCTCACGGTCATCCCCTTGATGCCGATACCATTGAGGGCATCTTTCACCTCGTCGAGTTTAAAGGGTTTGATAATGGCCTCAATTTTCTTCATAAGCCCTCCTCAAAAAAAGCTCGCACGCAGTCGATTCGCAATTGGCTCGAGTCCCATCAGTTGTAGGCAGTTTCCGAATGCTCGGTGGAATCCAGGCCCTGATGTTCGGCTTCCTCGGTAATTCGGAGCCCCATCAACGTGTGTACCAGCTTGAGAATAATCCAGCTGACGATAAACGCATACACACAGACGACACCGACTCCGATCAGCTGCGAAACCAGTTGAGCGCTGCTTCCGGCCAGCAAACCGTCTGCCCCGCCGGGATTAACGGCTTTGGAGGCAAACACACCCAGAAGAATGGTTCCGGTCACGCCGCCGACACCATGGATGCCCACTACATCCAGGGAATCATCGAACTTGAATCTGCTTTTCATGTTGACTGCCAAGTAGCAGACAACGCCTGCGATCAATCCTATAATAATCGCGGCATTCGGTCCAACAAAACCTGCGGCCGGGGTGATGGTCGCCAAACCGGCGATCGCTCCGGAAGCCGCACCCAAAGTAGTTGGTTTGCCAAGCTTTATCCATTCCAGAACTGTCCACATCGCCATACCGGCCATGCCGCCGAGATGGGTTGCAACAAAGGCGGTTGCCGCCACTTCATTGGCAGCCAGGGCGCTCCCTCCATTGAAACCAAACCAGCCAAACCATAAAAGCCCGGTCCCCAGCATGGTCATGGGCAGGTTGTGCGGCATGAAGTTGGTTTGGCCATAACCCTTGCGCGGGCCGATGATCATAACCGAGGCAAGGGCGGCCATGCCACAGGTGGCATGCACCACCAAGCCGCCGGCGAAATCAAGAACACCCAGTTTTGCAAGCCAGCCGCCACTCCCCCAGATCCAATGACACACCGGGTTGTATACCAGGACGGCCCAGAAGAGGCTGAAGACCACAAATGCGGGAAAACGGACCCGTTCGGCAAATGCGCCCGCAATGAGCGCCGGTGTGATGACGGCAAACATGCACTGGTAGATCATGTAAACGGTCTGCGGAATGGTTGTGGCATAGGTGTCGCTGGGTGCGGTGCTGACACCCTTGAGGGCCAGCCAGGACAAGTCTCCTATAAAACCGCCGACATCCGGGCCAAAAGACATGGAGTAGCCAAGGTACACCCATTCAAGCGAGATAAGTGAAATGAGAATAAGGCTCTGCATAATTGTGCCGAGCACATTTTTGCTTCGTACCATTCCCGCGTAAAAAAGGGCTAATCCTGGTGTCATCAGCAGGACCAGCCCCGCCGCAGCCAGGATAAACGCCGTATCAGCACCGTTGATCATGTTTTCCCCCTCTCATGAAAATTACAATCTTGTTAGAAAAATTTACGCGATTGTAACAAGGAGGGGCGGAATAAGCAAGCGCAACGCAGGCCTTTTGTCAAAGATCAGGCAAAGAACCAATTACGCCGCAATATGCTACTTCATGATTCGTTCCGAGAGGGGGGAACGTCGTGAAGCTGGGGAGATCAGCCCCTGTTTGTGGCGCACCGGTATGGTCACATTTGGCAAAAGATTACAAAATAAATGCCAGGAGTGAATTTTGCAGATAATTATTTGATAATACGTAAAGAAATGGCGTGATGAGGAGACGCGGCGGCGAAGAAAGTCTACGTTTTTGTCAATATTAAAGCAAAAATAAACGAAAATGTCGCCCAGGTGGTTCGAGCCACTGTTTGACAAAGGCGTATGGAGCCGGTAGTGTTTTTACTACAAGAGAATTGTCTGTCTTTTCGAGATATTTTACGAAAAGAAGTGTCTTGGTATTCATTTCTCCCGCACCAGGTGCAAAGGACAGGAAAAGATGACTTCGGAGCGAAGACGTTTTATCAGGCCGGAATCTTTGAATTTGCTTGATTATATTGTGGTTGATGAACAGGGCCGCCAGGGGGAGTATTCCCTGGCCAGAACCCTGAATGTCAGCAAAGGCGGGATTTTAATGGAAACCCATCATCAACTGCCCAAGGGGCAGCAGGTGCTGATCACGCTGGGGCTGAAGGACCAGCTCATTGATGTGATGGGGCGTGTTGTTTATGTCGTCGGTGCGTCAGGCCGTTTTCACAGCGGTATCGAATTCTTCCACCTTTCCGATGCCGACAAAGAGGTGCTTGACCGGTACGTCGCCGCCTTCCACTCCATCTATTCGGGAGAGGGAATCAACCCTTCGATGGCTTCATAATAAGTGCAAGTCAACATTCGAGAATTCACGCATTCGAAAAACAACACGTCACCAAGCGCGGAACGTCGTTCCCGCGGCGACCGATTCAGCAGCGGTTCAAATCACGGTCTCCGGATTTGAACCGCTGTTTGCCGTTTCCCTTTTCTATCCTTGCGTTCGTCCGTATTCATCATCATAGCGGACAATATCGTCCTCACCCAGATAGCTGCCGATTTGCACCTCGATCAGTTCCAGGGGGATCACCCCCGGGTTTTCCAGCCGGTGAACGGTGCAACTTGGAATGTAGGTTGACTCGTTTTCCTTGAGCAGGATCGATTGTTCGCCATTTTGAATCTTAGCGGTGCCGGAAACCACCACCCAATGCTCATGACGATGGTGATGCATTTGCAGGGAAAGGCGAGCCCCGGGATTGACCGTAATCCGCTTGATTTGGAATCGATCTTGTAACTCCAGGGTGGTGTAGCTTCCCCATGGCCTATAAACGGTCCGATGTGTATGATATTCAGGCCGTTTTTCCTTTTTGAGCCGATCGACGATCCGCTTCACATCCTGGGAACGATCCATCGGGGCCACCAGGACGGCATCCGCGGTTTCCACCACCAGGGTGTCACGCAATCCCACCGACGCCACCAAGGTTTGTTCCGAACGGACAAGCGAGTTGTGCACATCTTCAAGTACAACATCGCCAAAAACGGCATTGCCCTGTTCATCCTTATCCGCCACCTCCCAGAGTGCCCGCCAGGAACCGATGTCGCTCCAGCCGATATCGGCCTCGACCATCGACGCCTTCAGCGTTTTTTCCATGACGGAGTAATCGATGGAATCGGAGGGGCAGAGGCTCATTTCCTGGGGATCGAAGCGGAAAAAAACGCCATCGGAAGTTCCCTTGCGCACCGCGTTGCCCATGTGCTCAACAATTTCGGGAGCATGAGCTTCCATTTCGGCCAAAAGGGTATCCGCGGTAAAGGCGAACATGCCGCTGTTCCAAAAATAACGGCCACTGGCAAGGTACTGCTCCGCGGTTGGAAGGTCGGGCTTTTCGACAAAACTTTCCACCTCGTTGCCTTGACCGCGAGCGATATAGCCGTAGCCTGTTTCGGGGTGATCGGGCACTATGCCGAAGGTGACAATCCGGCCTGCCTGTGCCAGGGCCGCGGCCTGATCCACTGCTTGGGCAAAGAGCCCGGTTTGACGGATGAGATGATCGGCCGGAAGCACCAGGAGGACATCCTGCCCGCGTCCCCTGTCGGCCACAAAGACGGCTGCACCGCAGATTGCCGGCGCGGTGTTTTTGCCGCAGGGCTCCAGGAGAATCTGGAAATGGGAAAAACAGCCCAAGTCTTCAATCTGGCTTTTGGTGAGGAAACGGTGCTCTTCTCCGACCACAATGATCGGATCAAGCACATCCTTGAGAGAGGCCATCCGCTGCACCGTATTCTGCAGGAGGGACAATTCTCCAATTAAATTGATGACTTGCTTGGGATACAGTTCACGGGAAAGCGGCCACAGGCGGGAACCGGTTCCACCGGCAAGAATAATGGGCTGAATTGCCACAGCACACCTCGTTGATGAAAAGAAAGGAAATGAAGGAAAAATTAACCTCGAATCAGTTGCAAAAGCTCTTCGGTTTTTTGTTGCAGCAGGAGCTTGTCGCCGCGGGTTTCGACATTAAGCCGCAGGACCGGCTCGGTGTTGGATTTGCGAAGGTTGAATCGAAAGGCAGGATATTCGACCGATAAACCGTCAATATACTCTTTTTTCCCATCGTTGTATTGACGTTCGATACGCTTGATCACCGCATCGGGATCGCTGACGGTCGAGTTGATCTCGCCGCTGACCGGAAAGGCCTCCATACGTTCATTGCAGAGAGCAGACAACGGCTTGCCGCTTTTGCTCATCAATCTGCAGACAAGAAGCCAGGGAAGCATGCCGGAATCGCAATAGCCAAAGTCCCGGAAGTAATGATGCGCCGACATTTCGCCACCGTAAATGGCGTTCAGGGCACGCATGTTTTCCTTGATAAATGCGTGTCCGGTTCGGGTCATGA
>JBFWIP010000089.1:0-9935 GCA_050255935.1 Desulfobulbus sp. | reverse complement strand
CCGAGGGTTATTGTTCTATCGATTGATGGAACAAGCTGTAGATTGTGCGCCTGCACCCCGTAAGGTTTTGATTGGTGGACAATCACAACCTGTGGTGCGTGGTTGAGTTAACTGCATACCCACTTTTCTGATAAATACCAAGAAGTACTTTCACGGCAAACCTTTTTGTAAGAATACGCGTTGAGCCGTCTGCGACCGCTAACCATTCGCTTATATACAGTATTTATGCCACCCTTATTTTATTCGTAAAATTAATAGGATACAATTGGTTGCCTGAAAGCGAAAACAACGGATTTTTCATTTTGAAACAACTCTCGGGCGGTGTTGTGCCAAAGTGAAACCATGAGGGTGGGGCGATCAGGGGGGTGCGTGAAAACGGTTGTGGCGGCGGAACAGGGTGAGCAGGAGGCTGAGTTCCCGCAAGGTGAGCAGGTCCTTTTCCACCAGGATGGTGCCGAATTTTTTCTGCCGCCGTCGCTGGTACCGGAGCAAGGTCGCAAGCTGCTGTTCGTTGAGCAGGCCCAGGGCGACCGCCGCCTCGCCAAAAGGTTGCCGGGCCGTCTTGGCCGCGAGGATGCGAGGGATATCCTCTGCCTGAAGTATGCCGAAACGGGAACCCAATTCGCCGCAGCGGGGGCGGTCCCGTTGTTGCTGGATGAGCACCGAGGTGATTGTCCGCCAGGTGGTCAGGCCGGAATAGTAGAGAAAATGGCCGAAGAGCAGGGGACGCCGGGGCAGTGGCCCCCGGTAGAGGCGATCGATCGAGGTCTGGGACGGGAGGCGCCGATGGGGCGAGTCCAGAATGATCGGGTCGATACTCCCGAGCGACGAAGGAAGATCCTGCATTACCGGACCTGCAGGGGTGATCACCTGCGCGGAGGGAACGGAACCATCCCGTTCCCGGAGAAAGGTAGTCAGGACCTCGAAAGCCTGCTGGACAGCGGAGAAGGCTGCACTCCTCCCGCCACCGGCGGGAGCATGCCGGTTGTCGGGATGGGTTTCCTTGGCACGTCTGCGAAAAGCGCTTTTCAGGCCGCCCGGCTGCAGGTAGTCGAGGAATTCCTCGCCAACAACCACCTCCTCGCCGAACAACAGGCGGCAGGCCTGGAGCAGGGCGGGATCATTCACTGACTGCTGTAGAGAACCGGGTTGGGTGATCGCCATTGTCCGGTCTTCTGTCTCCCCTCATTCGCATAACCGCAGGACCTCCTGGGCGATTCGTTCAAGCGGCAGAATTTTATGGACCCCGCCGTGCTTGATGGCCTCGGCCGGCATGCCGAAGACCACACAGGTGGCTTCGTCCTGGGCAATGGTGACGGCCCCGGCGTCAAACAGCTCCTTCATGCTGCGGGCCCCATCGTCACCCATGCCGGTCATGATCACCCCCACGGCGTTTTTCCCCGCATAGCGGGCCGCGGAGCGGAAAAGCACATCCACCGAAGGGCGATGGCGGGAAACCAGCGGCCCATCCTTGATCTCGACATAGTAGCGGGCACCGCTGCGTTTGAGGAGGAGGTGGTGATTGCCGGGTGCAATCAGGGCCCTACCCCGAACCACGGTGTCGTTGTTCTCCGCCTCTTTGATTGTCACCCGACAAATCGAGTCGAGCCGGTTGGCAAAGGCCGAGGTGAAATGTTCGGGCATGTGCTGGACAATGACAATACCCGGTGCATCCTCGGGCAGCATTTCGAGAAAGATCCGCAAGGCCTCGGTCCCGCCGGTGGAGGCGCCGACCACCACCACCTTTTCCGTGGTCTGGAGCATGGCCTTGTTACTGACCGATGCCTTGGAGAGGACCGCATCGGCCGTGAGCTTGGGGGCCCTGCGGAGGGTTTGTTGGTTGAACTTCTGCAGGTGAGCCTGGGAGGCCGCCTTGACCGCATCGCAGATATGCATCCGTGATTCTTCGAGAAATTGCTTCGTTCCCATACGTGGCTTGGTGATAATGTCGACCGCGCCGCATTCCAGTGCCTTCATCGCGCTCACCGAACCGTCCCCGGTGAGGCTGGAGCACATCACCACCGGAATAGGGTGCTGGCTCATGATCTTTTGGAGAAAGGTCAGGCCGTCCATACGCGGCATTTCCACGTCCAGGGTGATGACATCCGGTATCTCCTCTTTCATCCGGGCGGCTGCGGCAAAGGGATCGTTGGCGGTGGCCATGACTTCTATGTTCGGGTCGCTGCCCAGGATTTCACTCATGGTCTGGCGGACAACGGCTGAATCATCGACGATCAGTACCCTGATTTTTTTGTTCATCCTTTCTCCTTTGTTCAGGAAGCCGCCCGGATGCTCCGCGAAGGCGGATTCATCTTGCGCTGTTTCCCCTGAGCGGTCAGCATCTGTTCCGCCACCCGCATCTGATCTTTTTGCACCCGCTTGACATATACGTCGCCGGTGTCGGAGAAGAACACCAATTTGCGCCCCAATTGGCCGCTCACCTCGATCACCGCCGGGTTGATGCCCACCTGCTCCAGGGTGGTCAGGGCGGCCTGTATGTTCTGGGCTCCGATGGTGCGGTTGTCGCGGATGCCCGGCATCTGCGGAAACATATCCGCCCCGCCGAAGACCTTGGCGACGAGCTCCTTGAGAGTCACCTGTTTTTCGCGAAAAAAACTGAGCATATACAGTACTGACTGGTCGACGTATTTCCCCGGTTCCATGTCCTGGCCGCTGGGCAGGACCGCATGGCAGATGCTGCCCAGATGGGTACGCGGGGAAAACAGGGTCACCGCCACGCACGACCCCAAAACAGTGGTCACTGTGGCAGGCCCCTCGGCAACCACGATTTCCGAGGGATTGAGATAGAGGGCAACTGCCCGGCGTCCGGCAGGATGATTCATAGTTTGCGGTAGATGGTTGGGGCAACCTGGAGAAAAGGGGTTTGATAGCCGTGGAGCGACTCCGAATGGCCGAGGAAAAGGTAACCTCCCGGGTGCAGGTGGCTGCTGAACTTGCGCATGAGTTTTTCCTGGGTTTGTTTGTCAAAGTAGATGATGACGTTGCGGCAGAAAATGACATCCACCATCTCCGGCAGGCCGAAGTCCTTGTCCATGAAGTTGAGCCGCCCGAACCGTACCAGACGTCGAAGTTCGGGGACGATTCGTACCTCCGGAGTTTTGCGATCCCTGCCTTTGAGCAGGTATTTTTTCCGGCGCAGATTCGAGATCGGTTCGATCCGTTCCATTGGATACACTGCCCGTCGGGCGATGTCCAGTACTCTGGTGGAAATATCGGTGGCCAGAATCTCGAACCGAAAGCCGGGTTGCGCCTCCTGCACCTCGGCAAGGACCATGGCCAGCGTATAGGGTTCCTCGCCGGTCGAGCAACCGGCGCTCCAGATCCTGCAAGGATTGCGGGAGTTGAACCGCTGTTTTTCCTGCAAGACCGAAAGGCTGGTGTTGGTCAGGTAGTGGAAATGGGTCGGTTCCCGGAAAAAATCGGTCTTGTTGGTGGTCACCGCGTTGATCAGGTGGACCATCTCCTCTTCCCATCCCTCGGGGCTGAAAAGAAAATCACAATACTGGGAGAAGCTGCCCATCCCCAGGATCCGCAACCGTTTGGTCAATCTGCCGGTGAGCATGGTTTGCTTGGATTCCGGCATTTTGATGCCCAGCTCCTGGTAGATCAGGGAACTGAGTTGGTGAAAATCGTGACGGCTGATCATGGCGTTTGTTTTCGGCTTCGGTTTATCGCTTCCCCGGGAGCAAGGGCGACACTTGCTCCCGGGGAAGCATTTCCTGCTTAGAACCGTTCAAACTGCTCATCGAGTTTGTCGCTGTCGCTGCCCATATCCAGGTCCAGCCCTTTGGAAGCACCCACCTTCTTGACCTTGGGTTCCTGCTTGACCGGCGGCAGGGCCGCCTGTTTCTTCACAGGATGGGCAATCCGGGGCGACGCCGTACGCACCACGCCGCCGCTGCGGGTATCGACCTTGAAAAAGGCCATGATATCCTGCAACTGTTCCGCCTGGCTGGAGAGTTCTTCCGAGGTGGAGGCCATCTCTTCCGAGGCCGAGGCGTTTTGCTGGATGACCTGGTCAAGCTGCATGATCGCACGGTTGACCTGCTCGGCACCGGTATCCTGTTCCTTGCTGGCCGCGGAGATTTCCTGCACCAGTTCGGCGGTCCGCTGGATGTCGGGCACCATTTTGGCGAGCATGTCGCCGGCCTGCTCGGCAACCTCGACGCTGCTCCCGGAAAGTTCGCTGATCTCGGCGGCGGCGTGCTGGCTGCGTTCGGCCAGTTTGCGGACCTCGGCGGCCACCACTGCAAAGCCTTTGCCGTGTTCACCGGCCCGGGCGGCCTCGATGGCGGCGTTCAGGGCCAGGAGGTTGGTCTGGCGGGCAATTTCCTCGATGATGGAAATCTTGCCGGCAATTTCCCGCATGGCCGACAGGGTCTTGGCCACCGCCTCGCCGCCGACCTTGGCGTCTTCGGCACTCTTGATGGCGATCTTTTCGGTCTGCATGGCGTTGTCGGCATTCTGGCGGATATTGGCCGCCATTTCTTCCATAGAACTGGAGGCTTCCTCGGCGGCGGCCGCCTGTTCGGTGGCCCCCTGGCTCATCTCTTCGGAGGAAGCGGAAAGCTCCTGGCTGCCGGAGGCGACATTGTCGGCAGCGGCCTGGACATTGGCCACTACCTCCTTGAGTTTGTCGACCATGGTATTCAAGGCCCCGGCCAACTGGCCGATTTCGTCTTTTTGGGTGATGTCAAGCGATTTGGTCAGGTCGCCCTCGGCCACGGTTTCGGCGAATTTGACACCCATGGAAACCGGTTTGGTGATGGCACGGGTAATGAAAAAGGCGATGATGCATCCAAGGATCACCGCCACGATCAGCCCGACGATCATGATCATGCTGGCGGTATCCAGAGCCGCCACCGTTTCCTTGGCGATGGTGGTCGTCCCCTCCATCCCTTTGCCTGAAACCTCTCTTGATTCGGAGGTAATGGCATTACCGATTTCGGTGCGTTTTTTGGCGATTTCCTCGTTTTTTTGCCAGAGGGCGAGAAACTCGTTCATCCTTTGTCTGTAGCCATTGACCGCCAGCTCAACGTTGTTGAGACGTTTGGTGTCCTCCTCCGAGCGGATGAGCTTATGAAGGGCATCGAGTTTTTCCTTCATGATCTCGAAATTGGTGGTGACGTCCTCGACAATCTTCGGCTGCCGCTCCGCCCGTGCACGCAGGACGGCGCTCCGGGTCAGGTTGACGGTATTGATGATTTCGTAGACCCCTTGGAGCTTTTCCAATCGTTCCGCCAGACTTGCCGCGTCCTTGCCGGATTGGATCTCGTTGGTCATTTTCGACTGTTGACCGGACAGGAGGAGAGCCGCGTTATCCAGGCTCTGTTTGCCGAATTCAGCGAGTTCCCCCCAGTGGACCATCATCTGCTGGTTGGTGGCCACCGTCTCCTTGACCAGATTTTCGTATCCGGCCACCATCTTTTCCAGCTTTTCCGCAGCCGGTTTCAGGGCCTTGAGGTTAGGCGACTTTTCGCCAAGATCCTTGGCATTTTCGAGGCGCTCATACAAGGATTTGAGATTCACTTCGGCGTCATCAAGAAAAGCCTTCTCCGCGGTGAAGCCGTAACCGCGCATGGCGTACATGGTCCTGAAGGAACTGCGCTCGATCTGGCTGGCGATGCCGACTTCGGGCATGTACTCCTTGTCGAGCATGACGGATTTGGTCTTGACCCCCCTCATGTTGACAATGGCAAGGATACCCAGAGCAGCGGCGATCGTGAGCAGCACAGCAAAGCCAAGGCCGATTTTGACTCCTAGTTTCATGGTTGTTCCCTCTCTGTTCAGTTATCGGTGCAACGCTTCAATTCGTTTTCGTGTTTTTTTTTCAGGAAACTTCCTGGGGCTGGCTTTCCACCCGTTGGACCTGGGCCAGCTCGTCATTGCTGAAGACCTTGTCGATGTCAAGCAGGATGATGAACTCCTCATCCCGTTTCCCCATACCCTTGATGAATTCGGTATTGAGTTTGGTGCCGATTTTCGGCGCCGGTTCGATCTGTTCCGGCTCAAGTTCCACCACTTCCTGGACCGAATCGGCCAGGGCGCCGAGCACGGTGATTTCCCCCTCCATGTCGATTTCAACGATGATGATGCAGGTGTTGACCGTCTTTTCGCTTGGCTCCAGACCGAATTTCAGATGGAGATCAACCACCGGTACGACGCTGCCCCGGAGATTGATCACGCCGCGCATGTAATCGGGGGTACGGGGGACCTTGGTGATGGAGGTGAAATCCAGAACCTCCCGAACCTTGCCGATGGCCAGCCCGAACACCTCATCCTGCAGTTTGAAGGTCAGGTATTGGTTCGTGTCGATATTGTTTGCTTCCGCCATGGACATCTCTCCTTTGCTGTAAAAAAAATTGCCGCTGCGCCTTTCCTTCCGGTGAGCGCTCCGAGCGGATTATCCCGCCTGCTCCGCCCGGTAGGCGAGCTTGTTGATGTCGAGGATCAGGGCAACGCTGCCGTCGCCGAGAATGGTGGCTCCGGAAATGCCCTGCACATCGCGATACATCCGGCCAAGACTCTTGATCACGCTCTGGTGCTGACCGATGACCTGGTCGACGACAAAGCCGACCTGGGTGCCGTTGACGTTGGTGATCACAACCTGCTGGAGTTCGGGTGGTTCGGATTCGACCTCGAATTCCTGGCGCAGTGGGATATAGGGTACAATCTGGTCGCGGACATTGATCAGGTTGCGGCCGTGCGCACGGGCAATGTCGCCCCTGCTCAACTCGACGCATTCCTCGACAATGGACAGCGGCAGGGCGTAATTATCCTCGTCGACGCTGACCAGCAAGCTCTCGACGATAGCCAGGGTCAGGGGGATCCGTATGGTGATGGTGGAGCCCCGTCCCGGTTGACTGTCAATGACGATGGAACCGCGGAGCCCTTCAATGGCGCGTTTGACCACATCCATGCCGACCCCGCGGCCAGAGATGCCGGTGACCTGTTTGGCGGTGGAAAAACCAGGGGCAAAAATGAGGTTGAACACCTCGCTGTCACTGAGCTGGCTGTCAGCGGACACCAGGCCCCGTTCCATTCCTTTGGCAAGGATGGCCTCACGGTCCAGTCCCTTGCCGTCGTCCTCGATGATGATTTCGACACTGTCCCCGGAATGGGCGGCGGCCAAAAGCACGGTGCCGTTTTCCGGTTTACCCAGGGATCTGCGGATCTCGGGGGCTTCAATGCCGTGGTCGAGACTGTTGCGGATCAGGTGCACCAAGGGATCGTTGAGTTTTTCGATCACGGTCTTGTCGATCTCGGTTTCGGCCCCGGTGGTTTTCAGGTCCACCATTTTGCCCAACTCGTTGGCAAGATCACGGACCAGCCGTTTGAATTTGCTGAAGGTGGTGCCGATGGGCAACATGCGCATGTTGAGCGAGGTGTCGCGCAGTTCGGCGGTCAGCCGTTCCACTTCCTCGGCAATGGCCAGCAGTTCGGAATCCTCCCGGTTGGCCGCCGCCTGGGACAGCCGTGCCTGCACCGTGACCAGTTCTCCCACCCGGTTGACCAACTGGTCCAGCCGGTCGGCCGGGACCCTGACGCTGGAGACGGTTTCCTTGCTCCGGCGCTGGCTTCTGGCCTCACGCACCATCTCCTGCTCGTCGAGCGCCGCCTGTACCGTGCCGCTGGAGACCTTCTTGAGGTCCACCAGTTTTTGTCCGATGGGCTTGCTTTCAGCGAGGATGGCATCCAGCTCCTTCTGGCTGATATCACCCCGTTCAACCAGGATCTCGCCAATACGTTTATAGGCGGGATCGCTATCGAACTGATCGTCATCGTCGATGAGATCGATGGCGATTTCGGAATCGTCTTCAACAAAGATGAACACGTCCTTGATGGCATTGATCCCGCGGGAGGTGTTGAGGATGACGTCCCAGTGGACGTAACAGAGCTCCGACACCAGATTGTCGAGCAGGGGAATGGCCTCTGTTTGGGCCACAACCCGGCAAGCCCCGAGTTCGGTCAGTTCGCGCAGCAGACTTTCCGGGCGGGTACCGCTGGAACTGATATCCTCCGCCATACGCAGGCGGATACGGTAGGTCGCCTCTCCCTGCGGAATTTCCCCGTCCGAAGCTGCCGCTCCGTTTTCACTCATTCCGTCGCCACTCTGGCCGGAGTCGGCAGCCTGCTTGCAACCGGCGGCCATGGCGCGAAAAATCTGCATCAGTTCCCGACCTTTGCCGCGATCGACCGTTTCTTCGCCTTCTTCCTCGAGCAGCGAGCGGATATAGTCACGGGCGGCCAGGCTGTGACTCACCAGCTCTCCGGTCACGGCGAGATCGTCCTTGCGGACCAGGTCGAACACGGTTTCGACCTCATGGGTGAATTCGGCAACTTCGTCAAAACCAAACATGGCTCCGGAGCCTTTGATGGTATGCATCGCCCGAAAGACCTGGGCCACCAATTCTTCGTCCCGAGGCGATTCCTCAAGCTCCAGCAAGGCGGTTTCCAGCGAGGCGAGCAATTCCGCCGCCTCTTCCCTGAAGACTTCTATATGCTGATCAGACATGATCCGTATCCTTGGTGAAAAGGGAATGGGGGTGCCGGGCCATCATACTCCGTCATACCCACATACAGTCGATATCGGGCGGACAAAGGGCACAGCCGCAGTGACGCGTGAAACCGGTGACCCGCATGGCGTCGCTGAGTTGGGAAGGCCGGCCGTTCATCCAGGTCAGGGTCTTGTTTTTAGCTAACGCCGTCCGGTGCGCCGAGCAGAGGAGCTGCAGCCCAAAAAAATCAATGCTTGCCAGGTCGTTGCCGTCAATCCGCACTTCGGTCTGGGGCCCGGCAAATCCTTCCAGCAAGGCCTCGCGCAGATCGGCCGCCGTTTCAATGTCCAGGTCGCCTCCCAGGTGGAGAATGACCGCACTGTCTCCGGCGATTTCTTGTACAATGTTCAGCATCACAACCCTCCCGTGGCTGTTGGGGAAAATGAAACGGCATGGGGATAAAATGGGGATGGCTGTCAACCCAGGACCTTCTTCACCACCGCGACCAGTTGTTCCGGCTTGAACGGTTTGACGATCCATCCGGTCGCCCCCGCCGCCTTCCCTTCCGCCTTTTTGCCGTCCTGCGATTCGGTGGTCAGCATGATAATGGGGATGAATTTGTTGAGTTTGGAGGATCGGACCCCCTTGATCAGGCCGATGCCGTCGAGCTTGGGCATATTGAGGTCGGTCAGCAGCATATCCACCTTTTTCGCGGAAAGCTTGGTCAGGGCATCCTGGCCATCTACCGCTTCCATCACCTCATAACCGTTCTGTTTGAGGGTGAAGGACACCATTTGGCGAACGCTGGCCGAATCATCGGCCGTCATGATGATTTTTCCCATGAGTATCACTCCTTAATTTTCACGGTGAAAAGAATTGCTTTTTTTTTCGGTAAGTATTGGCTTCAGTCCTGGAAAAAACCGTCTTCCTGACGGTATCCGTATCGGGGGCTGGAGCAAAAAATATTGCAGTCCCTGTGCCATCGTTCTTTCCGGGTAAGGCCGGGTGGGCAGATGCCCGGGCAATGAGATCGTCAAGCCGATATCGTTCTTGTAAAAATAAAGTAAGAACAGACTGTTGTTGCTCGCGGCCTGTTCTTTTACGATGCTTGCTTTTTCGTTGTTTGCGGAAGTTGCGCGGCCATCCATAGTAATGGATGGGCAAAAACATAAAATTCGAGAAAGCATGAATTACAGAAACAGTGCATGACGAAGCACGAAACGGCATCCTCGTAGCTTTTTACGAGAACAAGAGTATTGAACAACGTGCTCCTGGATTCGTCAAATAGCTTAGAACAAATCGACATTATCACCGAATTCACTTGCGGCTGTTTCGGATTCGGCGTTGGCCGGTGGTGACGGCTCCGTGAGGGTAATGCCGTGCTTGCGGGCAATCTCCGCATGGATGCGGCGTTCG
>JBFWIP010000088.1:5706-10282 GCA_050255935.1 Desulfobulbus sp. | reverse complement strand
TTTTCTGTTTCCCCTTATCGCAATATATTGAAATTAATAGAGTTCATTACCCTTGTGCAACCGAGAGTGTAATCAGCGTAAAAATCCACCCATCATGACTCCAGGAATCAACGTCCTTAAAAAATACAAAATCAAACACACGCTTCATGCGTACCATCATGATCCATCTAGCGCATCCTATGGAGTCGAGGCTGCTCAAAAACTTGGGATTCCCGAGGACCGTGTCTTCAAGACCCTTGTTGTTCTCTTGGATGAGCAGGCCTTCGCGGTTGGTTTGGTCCCGGTCTGTTCCATGTTGAATATGAAACTCATGGCCAAGGTCACTGATGCGAAGAAAGCAGCCATGGCTGAAAAGGGTCTGGTGGAACGGGCAACGGGATATGTACTCGGTGGGGTGAGTCCTCTTGGTCAAAAAAAACGACTGCCCACCATTATCGATGCCTCGGCCCAACATTTTCCCACCATTTTTGTCAGTGCCGGCCGCAGGGGCCTGGAAATTGAATTGAGCCCTGAGGATTTACGCTGGCTTGTCGACGGATCCTTTGCCATAATCAGCCAGTAATCACCTAAAAAAACGGTTTGTCTGCAGTCGCCATCGGTAAACGATCTCCCCGTTGCAGCGACTCGGGGAACGCGTTACCTTTACCCGTAGCGTCGTTTTTAAATATTGTCATTACCGATGTCCCAAACCGGTAGATACCTATGGTGAAAAAAAAACATTTTTTACGTTATGCTGCCTTGTTCGCTTTGTGGTCCTTCCTTCTCCTGCCTCTTCAGGCTCTGGCACTGACCATTGGCGAAGAGCGGAAAATCGGGGAACAGTTGCTCTACTCCATGCGTAAGGAACTGCCCATCCTGGATGATCCCGATATCAGTCAATACATCAATACATTGGGGAACAAAGTCCTGAAAACCGTTGGCCCCCAATATTTTGATTATCGTTTTTATGTGGTGAAGAGTAAACAATTCAATGCCTTTGCCGCACCAGCCGGTCTGGTATTTTTTTACTCCGGCCTGATTGAGACCGTGAAGAACGAAGACCAACTACTCAGCGTCCTTGCTCACGAGATCGGCCATGTTGTCAGCCGGCACATTGCCCAGCGCATGGAGAAGAACACCGTGGTCGGCGCGGCCTCGCTGCTTTTGGCAATTGCCGGCCTGGCCATTGGCGTACCCGGCCTCTCCCCTGGAATCATGATGGGCTCCATGGCTGCCGGTCAGGCGGCCAATCTTCAATACAGCCGAGAAGATGAAGAACAGGCGGATCGACTTTCCTATGGCTGGATGCAGCAGATGCACCGCAATCCCGAAGCCATGGTGGAGATGCTTCGATCCATGCGCCGTATCACTCGCTACAGCATCGGCGGCGAGGTTCCCCAATACCTGCTTACCCATCCCAATCCAGAGGCCAGGCTAGGCTATATTCAGTCGATGATTGAGAGCAACCGGCTGAAAAACAAGCAAAAAGCCTATGAAAAAACAAATAATTTTGATTTCATCCGCTTTAAATACCGGGTTCTTTTCCAAGCCATTGACCATGATAAACTCAAAATTTACTGTTCTACCCTGCTTAACTCGAACGATGATCCGGAACAGCAGATCCTGGCGCACTTCGGCATGGCGCTGTTGGCGGCCGATGAACGGAATTTTGATGCTGCCCTGACGCACCTCGACAAGGTACAGGCCCGCTATCCCGGAAAAAATATTCTCAATGTCGACCGGGCGGTGATCTTGCTGGATTATGGCCGTTATGACGAGGCGCGATCCCTGCTTGAACGGGCCGTCCGCCAGGATGCAAACGACATGTACGGTCTCTTTCAGCTGGCGAAACTCGAATCCATGCGGGGTAACAGTGCCCGGGCGGAACAACTGCTCCTGCGTTTTGCTACGGTTATGCCCGAGTATCCTCAACTCTATTTTGAATTGGGACGAATCGAGGCTAACCGGGGCAGGGAAGGAATGGCGGGATTTTATCTGAGCAAGTACAATCTCTATCTCGGACGGGAAAAGTTGGCCAAACAGTACCTCCTCCGCGCATCCAAGGATACCACCTTGCCGGAGAAATACCGGAATGAAGCCCGGGCCTTGTTGGATAAACTCAAAGATCTGGAAAAAGGAATCTGAGCGGCAATGTTGAAACGATTTTCCATTTCACTGGATGAAAAGCTGCTTGACCAGTTCGACAATTATATCCGCCCACGTGGCTATTCCAATCGGTCGGAGGCGGTTCGCGATCTGATCCGGAAGGTGCTGGTCAACGAAGAGTGGGCGCAAGACAGCGAAGTGGTGGGTGTGGTGAGCATCGTCTACAATCATCACCAACCACAATTGCAGGAAAAAATAACGGAGTTACAACATAAATACCATCATTCCATCACCTCCTCCACTCATGTGCACATGGATCACCATAACTGTCTGGAGGTGACGATCGTCAAGGGCAGGGCTTCCCAGGTACGGGAACTGGCGGAACAGCTGATTGCATTGCGCGGAGTGAAGGACGGCAACCTTGCCATGACCAGCACCGGCGATCATCTTCATTAGGCATCATTCCTTTTTGTGTTTTCGCCAGTTCTGGTGGGTAATACCGAACTTCTTGATTTTATAATTCAATGCTCTGGGGCTGATGCCCAAACATTTGGCAGCATCCTTCTGGACCCACAGGTTTTCGGTGAGGGCCCGCAGGATCAATTCCTTTTCATGAATTTCCAGGGGCTCGGTCGTCCGGATCAGCGGCGTCAGGGTTCGCCCCATTTCGGGAATATGTATTGATGAAAGGCTGATCAGGTCTTCATCTTCGAGAATCACCGCCCGTTCGATGGTGTTGGCCAGTTGACGGATGTTGCCCGGCCAGTCGTAGCCCTGTATCATGGCCAGCACCTCTTGGGAAAAGCCGCTGAGATGCCCTTTGTTGAGCGAGGTCGCCGATTTTTCGAGCAACTTCTGTGCAAGCGATGCCAAACATTTGGGCCGGTCCCTCAGCGGTGGCAGATGCACCGGAAGTACACTGATCCGGTAGTAGAGGTCTTCGCGGAATTGACCAAGCGTAATCAGTTCCTGCAGATCCTTGTTGGTGGCCGCGATAAGGCGCACGTCCACCTTGATGGTCCTGTTGCCGCCTACGCGCTCAAAGGATTTATCCTCAAGTACCCGCAACAGTTTCGACTGGATCTCCAGGGGAATCTCCCCAATTTCGTCGAGGAAAATGGTGCCGCCGTCGGCCTGTTCAAAGCGGCCGATACGCTGTTTGTCGGCCCCGGTGAAGGAGCCCCGTTCATGCCCGAACAATTCGGACTCCAACAGGGTTTCCGGTATGTTGGCGCAATTGATCTTGACAAAGGGCCTGTCCCGTCGCGGCGAATTGAAATGAACCGTGCCGGAAAGAAAGCTTTTACCGGTACCGGTGGCCCCGGTGAGCAGAATGGTGGCATCGGTTGAGGAGAATCTTTTCAGGCTTTTGATGATGTTTTTGAAATTTTCGCTCTCGGCGATGATGCCGTCGAAACTGTAGACGATATCCTGGGTTCGGCGCAGATAAGCGAGTTCGTTGTCCTGACGGCGTTTTTCCAGGGCATGACGGACCGTGCGCTTGATCCTTGCCGGAGAGAGCGGCATGTTGAGTACGTCGTAGATAATCGGTTCAAATGTCTTGTCAATATGGAGTGCTTCTTCCGATTCACAGGTGAGGATAACCGGGGTCGAGGGAGTATGTTCCTGGATTTTTTGTAAGATGTGCTTTTTTTTGCCGTTTTCTGTTTGAAAATTGAGCAGGATCACATCAAAAGATTTACGGCTGACCTGGTTCTGGAAATCGTTCGGGTCATTGTGGAAGCTGAGTTCGAAATTGGCAGCCAAGGCGGCTTCAATGCTGGTTCTGTTTTCCGGCGAGCATTTATAGGCGAGGACCGTGGCTTTTTTATTTCCCATAAGGCAGCCTCTTGGTTTCAAATTCGTATTTACAATCTCTATTTTGTAATTATAAACAACCGGCGAAGAAAAGCAACCTGTAGTTTTTTGGGTTATTCAGGAGAAAGGAGGCACGATTTGACAGAGGACCTGCATCAGTCCGATTACGATCAACAGATGATGCGCAGGGCTCTGCATCAGGCTCGTCGGGCCGGCGCCATGGGTGAAGTTCCTGTCGGCGCGGTGGTGGTTAACGCGCAGGGGCGTATTCTTGCCGAGGCCGGCAACAACTGTATTGACGCATCCGATCCATCGGGACATGCGGAAATGAGGGCGTTGCGACATGCGGCTACTGCGCTCGACAATTATCGCCTACCGGGAACAACGTTATATGTCACTCTTGAGCCGTGCCCTATGTGCGCCGCGCTGTTGGTGCACGCCCGAATCAGCTGTTTGGTGTATGGGGCAACGGACCCTAAGGGAGGAGCGATCGTTTCCAAATACCGGATCGGCAGTGATGGAATGCTGAATCACGGATTTAGCGTCATCGGAGGCATCCTGGCCGAAGAATGCGCGCAACTCCTCCGGGAATTTTTTCGAAGCCGCCGTTAATTTTTTCTTGTAAAAAAACGGGGCGCAGGATAGAAAGGCTCCACGCCCGACGGGCACGATG
>JBFWIP010000088.1:0-5606 GCA_050255935.1 Desulfobulbus sp. | reverse complement strand
GCTGATCTGTTTGTTGATTACAAGGTGCAGGTTGTGTATCACGCTGGAGAATGGCAAACCTGGAACTGGCCCAAGCCTGGAGTGCTGACCGCACTTGCCGCCGGGATTACGGTGCTTCGCGATGCCCCCTGGGCGTTGGTTGCCGGAGCGGCCACCTTTGATGTCTTTCGGGCCAATTACCGCGATGCAGGGCAGTATGAAGTGATCATAACCACCTCGATCGCCCGGGAGAATCTCTTTCTGATACGATACTCCGATATCTACACGATTCCCAACAACGAGTTCTGGCAGTATCGAAAATCAACGCCGGCTCCGGAGATACGTCTGACCGGACCTTCAACGACAACACCCGTAGAACGCGGCAGGAAAGCCGCCTCTCTTTGAAGCGTTCATGGTCTGCATCATT
Source organism: Desulfobulbus sp. (assembly GCA_050255935.1). Classification (GTDB taxonomy): domain Bacteria; phylum Desulfobacterota; class Desulfobulbia; order Desulfobulbales; family Desulfobulbaceae; genus Desulfobulbus. Next base: position 5,200 of record JBFWIP010000088.1, on the reverse strand, counting down.
TTGACGAACTGGTTCAAAACAACAAGGAAATTGATGAGTCACAAAATTACTGCGCTGCAAATCACGAAATGGCGATCGCGGGGGCTGTTACGGGAACGGCGATTTCATCACCTTCTCCTTTTATTGGTGTTGGTTTCAATTTTTCCCGGATGTAGCGATCTGAACGGCACCCGGCTTGAGCCTGTCCTGGGTGGGGACGTCAACCTGGTCGAGTTGGGCGACAAGGTTGTGGAAACCCTGATAACCCAGCCCGTGCCGCCGTTGATGCCGCAGCGGTCCGATCAGCCCATCCTGGTGACGACTTTGGTCAACAACGATAGGCTGAACGACAGTTCCAGTTTTGGACGCAGTTTTCAAAACAACATCGTGGCCGGCTTTGCCACGCGCGGTTATGCGGTCAAGGAACTGAAGCTGCGGCGTGACCTCCTGGTGCAACTGAACAAGGGAGAATTCATGCTGACCCGTCATCTTGAGGAAATGGCGCCCACGCAGCGGGCGCAGGCTGTTGTGGTCGGCACCTATACCCTGGTCGACCGGGTCCTCTACCTTTCCGTCCGCCTGGTCTCCCCGTCTACCCAGTCAATTCGTGGCGTCTATGAAGACAAAATCTATCTCGACGACAACACCCTGCGAATGTTCGGGTTCAAGTTTGCCGACGGCCCGGATTCCGACACAGTAATTCAACCCCCCAAGCCCTCGATCCTTGATTCCATCCTCTATTAAAACGAACCACTCAAGGCAAATGTCAAGCTGGCCTTGACATTTGCCGGGTCCTCCTTTTACTTAGGCTGTACTCGCCCAAGCATGAACAAGGAGTCCCAATGCCGACACCACTTACTCCCCGTCAGCGGGAAATTTTCGACTATCTCCAGGCCCGGCATACTGCCGGAACCGGCATCCCAAGCCTGCGCCAGGTGGCCGCTGATCTCGGCATCAGCCATACCGCGGTTGCCGGCCTGCTCCGGGTCCTGGAGGACAAAGGCTGGCTCAGGCGTGAGGGGCGCTACAGCCGGCAGATACTTTTTCTGGAAAAGACAACACGCCAACTTCCGGAGGGCGGACGATTGGTCCCGGTTATCGGCCGGGTGGCGGCCGGAATGCCGCTTTACGCCCAGCAGGAGTGGTCGGGAGAGGTGCTGGTCGATGGGCGGATCTTTCGGGGAGAGCAACTCTTTGCCTTGCGGGTTGCCGGTGATTCCATGCGTAACGCGGGCATATTGGCCGGTGACCTGGCCATCTGCGAGCCCCGACAATTTGCCGGCAACGGCGAGATTGTCGTGGCCCTGGTCAATAACGAAGAGGCCACGGTCAAACGATTTTTTTATCTGGGGGATGCGATTGAATTGCGGCCGGAAAACGAACAGTTCCCGGTCATGCGCTATGGCTTGGGCGAGGTGTTGATCCAGGGTAAGGTCATTGGGATCCAGCGCGGCCCGGAAGAGATGGCCGCCCTCTGAAACACCCATACACACTCCGTCCCCGGATGAGGCGGGAGCAATCCGGGAACGGGGTGTGTCGTGTAACTCGTCAAAACGTAGTGCTTATTTCACTTTTTCGAGGATGTTCCGGCTGCGTTTGACCGCGCAGAGGTCACCGCACATGGTGCAGACCTCCTGGTCAATCGGTTGCGAGGAAGCCCTGTAGGCATGGGCCTTTTCCGGGTCCATGGCCAGCTCGAACATCTTGGTCCAATTCAGTTCCTTGCGCGCCTTGCTCATGGCGTTATCCCAATCAATGGCGCCGGGAATACCCTTGGCCACATCGGCAGCATGAGCGGCGATCCGCGAGGCGATGATGCCTTCCTTCATGTCGTCGGCATCAGGCAGGCGCAGATGTTCCGCCGGGGTGACGTAGCAAAGGAAATCAGCCCCGTAGGTGGCGGCCAGCGCCCCGCCAATGGCCGAGGTGATGTGGTCGTAGCCGGGAGCGACATCGGTGACGATCGGGCCGAGCACGTAAAAGGGGGCGCCGTGGCAGAGCTTTTTCTCCAACTGCATGTTGGCCACGATCTCGTTGAGCGGCACATGGCCGGGCCCTTCGATCATAACCTGCACATCGGCCTCCCAGCACCGTTTGGTCAGTTCGCCGAGCACGATCAGTTCCTGGATCTGGGCGGCATCGGTGGCATCGCGCAGGCAACCCGGACGCAACCCGTCACCCAGGCTGAGAGTGACGTCATAGTCGCGGCAGAGGGAGAGCAGGCGGTCGAAATGTTCGAAAAACGGGTTTTCCTTGCCGTTCCCTTCCATCCAGTCAAGCAGCAGGGAGCCGCCACGGCTGACCACATGGGTCAGGCGCGGGTTGTTGCGCAGCCGCTGCACCGCGGTTTGATTCAGACCGGCGTGGATGGTCATGAAATCGACCCCGTCTTCGGCGTGCATCCGCACCACGTCAAAAAAATCATCCACCGTGATCTGGGGGACAGACTTGCCGTAACGGGCCACGGCATCGTACACCGGGACCGTGCCGATCATCACCGGGCAGATCTCCACCGTCCGCCGGCGGAAGGTCCGGGTATCGCCGAAGGTGCTCAGATCCATGATCGCATCAGCCTTGAGGGCGACCGCGCGCCGCACCTTTTCCAGCTCTTTTTCCACGTTGCAGCAATCTTCGGAAACCCCGAGATTGACGTTGATTTTGGTGGAAAGCCCCGAGCCGATCCCCTTGCCGACAATGTTTTTATGGTTGCGGTTGGCTGGAATGGCGATCTTGCCGCTGGCCAGCCGTTCCATCAGGTCGGTCTGGCTGATCCGTTCCGCATCCAGGACCTGTTGCATCTGCGGGGTGAGAACGCCCTGACGGGCGGCTTCCATTTGGGTTGCATATGCCATGTTGGTTCTCCTTGTGTCTATGGGGAATGAAATTAATTGCAGGCGTTTTCGAGGCGGCGCACCGTGGCGGCGATATCGTCCGCTCCGACAATCTCGGTCACCAGGCAGACGGTGGCGGCCCCGTGACCCAGCACCTCACCCAGGTTGTGTTCCTTGATGCCGCCGATGGCCACAAAGGGCAGGGGAGAGTGCTTGACCACATGATCCAGATACCCGAGCCCCACCGGGGCACAGACATCCTCCTTGGTCTGGGTGCTGTAAATGGGGCCGACCCCGATGTAATCTGCACCGGCGGCAACGGCTGCTCCGGCCTGGTCCGGGGAGTGAGTGGACAGGCCGATCAGTTTATGTTCGCCGATCAGTTTGCGCACCTCGGACACGGGAAAGTCATCCTGGCCTACATGCACGCCGTCGGCATCGACCAGTTGGGCGATATCCGGGTAATCGTTGACGATGAACAGGACCCCGGCATCGCGGGTGATGGCGCGAAGGGCACGGCATTCCTCGAGCATTTCGCCAAAGCTCTTGTGGGGGCGCTTTTCCCGGTATTGGATGATCCGGATGCCGCCCTGGATCATCTCCCGGGCAACCTCGACATTGGAGCGGCCATTGGAAAATCGTTCAGCGGTGATACCGTAGACGCCCCGGGGAAAGGCCGGTTTTTCTTGGGTCTTTTTTTCATTCATAAAGCACTCCTGGTTGGCAGAGAATGAATTCGCTCATGTGGTTGGCCACGGTGGTCACTTTGTGGCTGTACAGCGGCATCCGGTCGCAGTCGGAGGTGAAGTCGCCGACGATGTAGCCGTTGCCGAGCCTGCGGGAACGGATGGTCGATAAATCGCAGCCCGCGATGCCGCAGGCCGAGACCACGATTTTGCTGTCGCCAAAGAGTTCAAAGAGCATTTTTTTGTCGGCCTGGCGGTCAAAACCTTCGACGATCAGGTCGCAGTCGTCAAACAGGCGGCGGCAGTTGGTGGAATCGATCCGCTCAGTCAGGGCTTCGATCCGCACCTGTGGATTGATCCGGGTGAGGTTCGCCACCAGCGCGGTCACCTTGAGCGTGCCGACTTGATCGGCAAAGTAAAACTGACGGTTGAGGTTCGAGGGCTCGACACGGTCGAAGTCAACGATCCTGAGCCGGTCGATACAGCTGCGCACCAAGTTGAGGGCCACGTTGGAGCCGATGCCGCCGACCCCGGCAATACCGATCCGCATCAGATGCAGTCCCAGTCCTTGTAGACCGGTTGATAGCCGTGGGCGATGATGGCGTCGGCCACCTCTTCCACGCTGCGCGCATCGGTGATCTCGAATTGCGGTGTCTGTTCGACCCGGATTTCGGTATATCCGCCGACACCCGTACTGGAACCCGCGGAATAACGGGTGGCGCCGAGCGGCAGGATCCGGTCGCGGAAGGCGGCGCTCTCCCGGGTGGAGATGGTGAGCCCGGCCCGCGGCAGGAAAATGCGCAGGGCGGTCATGAATTGGACAAAGGTCTTGTCGTCCACCAGGTAATCCGGCTGGAAATCGCCCTCGGCCTCGTTGAACCGCGGCAGGGAGATGGCCACCTCGGTATCGAGATACTTGTTTTCGAGATAGAGGGCATGCATACCGGTGAAGAACATCTCCCGGCGCGGTTCGGACAGGCCCAGCAGGGCACCGAGATTGACCACCCGCATGCCTCCCCGGGCCGCGCGCTCGGGCGCGTTGAGCCGCCAGTGGTAATCCATTTTCTTGCCGGCCAGGTGAACCCGCTTGTAGACTTCCTGGTCATAGGTTTCCTGGAACAGGGTCATGCTGTCGACGCCCGCCTCCTGCAACTGCCGGTATTCCTCCACTTCCAGAGGGTACACCTCGATGGCCACCGAGGCGAAGTGGCGCTTGAGCAGCCTGGCCGCATCCGTCAGATAGGACATCGGGGTCATGTGGTGGGCCTCGCCGGTGAGAAACAGGACATGCTGCATGCCGGTTTTGGCGATTGCCCTGGCCTCGTCTTCAATTTCCTCCAGGGTCAGTTTGCGGCGCAGGATGGGGTTGTTGTGATTGAAGCCGCAGTAGGCGCAACCGTTGTTGCAGTGGTTGGAAATATAGAGCGGAATGAACATCTGGATGGTGCGGCCGAAATACTGCACGGTCAGCTGGTTGGCCTTGCGGGCCATGGCCTCCAGATGTCCGGCCGCCCTGGGACTGAGCAGGGCGAGAAAATCCATGGGGCCCGGTTTTTCCTTGGCCAGGCTGCGCATGATGTCCGCATCGCTTACCTGGTCAAAAAAACGGGGAACATCGAAGTCGCGGTACTGCTCCACTACCTCATAAAAAGACATGGTTCGATCCTCGATCAGCACAGGGTTGAGATTTTCATTTCGTGTCGT
>JBFWIP010000087.1:0-10335 GCA_050255935.1 Desulfobulbus sp. | reverse complement strand
CATGCGAAAAGAGCAGGACTACTATTTCAACAAGGCGAAAAAAGACAATTATCCGGCCCGTTCGGTCTACAAGCTGGAGGAGGCCCAGCTGAAATACAAGTTTCTCAAGCCGGGGCAGCGGGTGCTCGATTTAGGGTGCCATCCCGGGAGTTGGAGCTTGTACGCCTCAAGCATCATCGGCGAAAAAGGGCTGGTGGTGGCGGCGGACCTGCAGCGGACCGATATTCCGGTTCAAAAACCCAATGCCGAAATCCATTGGCTCTGTTATGATGTCTACTCGGAGGAATTCGTCGATTATCTGAAAAAGCATTGGCCGGGGTTCCACGTGGTGCTCAGCGACATGGCGCCGAGGACCACCGGCAGTCAGTATGCCGATCACCAGCAATCTCTTCGCCTGGTACGGCGCGTTCTCGAGTTGTCCGCATTATTCCTGCACGATAACGGCACTTTGTACTGCAAGGTGTTTCAGGGGGAGGATTTCCCCGCCTTTGTGCAGGAATGCAAGCCGTTGTTTACAACCGTCAAAGTGGTGAAACCCAAGAGTTCACGCCTGGAAAGCCGCGAAGTCTTTGTTTTGGGTCGCGGTTTCCGTCGGCCAGCTCAACGTTAAGAAAAGATAGAAGAAACAAGAATTTATTGAACCAGCAAAAGGAGTCGGACCGTGTCGGGACATTCGAAATGGAGCACGATCAAACGCAAGAAAGGAGCCAATGACGCCAAGCGCGGCAAAATTTTCACCAAGCTGATCAAGGAGATCACCATTGCCGCCAAGATGGGCGGAGGCGATGCCGATGGCAATCCCCGCCTGCGCAGCGCCATCACCGCCGCCAAGAGCGAGAACATGCCCAAGGAGAACATCGACCGGGCGATCAAGAAGGGAACCGGCGATCTTGACGGCGCGATTTATGAGGAGATCCTCTATGAAGGGTACGGTCCCGGCGGTGTTGCGGTCCTGGTGGAAACCATGACCGACAACAAGAATCGGACCGTGGCCGATATTCGTCATTACTTTGCCAAAAGCGGCGGCAATCTCGGTGAATCCGGCTGTGTGGCCTGGATGTTCGACAAGAAGGGCTCCATTTCGGTGGACAAGGAAGGCATCGACGAGGAAGCGTTGATGGATATTGCCCTGGAGGCCGGTGCCGAGGATGTGGTCGACGATGAGGACAGCTTCGAGATCCTGACCGAACCCGAGGCGTTCAACGACGTGGTCGAGCAACTGGAGAAGGCCGGGGTCAAGTTCTCGGAGGCCACCATATCGATGGTTGCCAAAAACACCATCGACGTCACCGAGGAAAAGTCGGCCCGGTCGCTGCTGCGCCTCTTGGATAATCTGGAAGATCACGACGATGTGCAGAAGGTGCATGCCAACTTTGACATCGACGACGAACTGATGGATCTGCTTGATTAATCACTTTTTTTCTTGTGGATGCGTATTCTCGGCATTGATCCTGGGTCCCGGATCACGGGATATGGCGTGATAGCAACCAATGGTCATGAAATCGGTTTCATTGCCTGCGGCACCATTCGCACCGGTGATGAAACCGTTTTTTCCCGCCGGTTGCTGACCATTTTCCGCGATCTGGGTGAGGTGATTCGAATCCATCAGCCGGCAGTAGCTGCGGTCGAGGATATTTTCATCAACCGCAATCCGCGGTCAGCGCTGAAACTGGGCCATGCCCGGGGCGCGGCCGTGGTTGCCGCCCTGCACAACAACCTGGAGGTCTTTGACTATCCGGCCCGGCAGGTCAAGCAGAGCGTTGCCGGTTACGGCCAGGCCGAAAAATGCCAGGTGCAGCACATGGTGCGCAATCTGCTGCAACTGAGTTCCACTCCCTCCAAGGATGCTGCCGATGCATTGGCGGTGGCCATCTGTCACGCCCATCAAAGTTTGTATGGCCGCTGGGGGCATCCTGCATGAATCTTCTGGTCGTGAGTCCTCCATGATCGCCTCGCTCAACGGCAATGTCCTCTTCAAGAGTCCCTCGGTGGTCGTCATCGATGCCGGCGGGGTCGGCTACGAGGCCTTTATTTCCGTCCGCACCTTCGATGCCCTGCCCGAGGTGGGAGAAAGCTGTTTTCTTTTTATCCAGACCGTGGTCCGCGAGGACGCCATCAGCCTCTACGGGTTCAGTCAAAAAGAGGAAAAGGATCTGTTTTTGCTGCTGGTTTCGGTTTCCGGTATCGGGCCGAAGCTGGCGCAAACCATTCTTTCGGGAATAGGCGTGGCCGCGCTCTGCCAGGCGATTATGGCCAAGGATCTCGGCCAGCTGACCGCCGTGCCGGGGGTGGGAAAAAAAACGGCCCAGCGGTTGTGCGTTGAGTTGGCGGAAAAGGTCGGCGGTTTGGAAGGCGATCTGGTTCCACAGGCCGCTGTGGTCGACACGAAAGCCCCTGGGGAAAACCAGGTCATGGCCGATGCCGCCTCGGCGCTTGTCAATTTGGGCTATCCGCAGGCAATCGCCTGGCAGGCCCTGCGCACGATTGAGCAACAACTGGGCGAAGGGGTCCCTGCCACACGGATTGAGGACTTGATTCGCCTGGCCCTGCAGTCCTTGGCCACGCGTCGTTGAACGCGTGGATAAAAAAACGGAATGAAACAGGAAGAGCAACTGACAGGCAAACGGCTGGTTTCCGGCGGAGAACGCGAAGAGGACCTGGGCCTCGGGATCGAGATTCGTCCGCGCCGTCTTGACGAGTACATCGGCCAGGAGCAGGTCAAGCAGAGTCTGCGGGTCTTCATCCAGGCCGCCCGCCAGCGGGGCGAACCCCTGGATCACGTGCTCTTCCACGGATTTCCCGGCCTGGGCAAGACTACCCTGGCCTACATCATCGCCAACGAGATGGGGGCGGGCATCAAGGTCACCTCCGGGCCGGTCATTGAACGTCCCGGCGATCTGGCCGCCATCCTCACCAGCCTCCAGGCCGGGGATGTGCTGTTCATCGACGAGATCCACCGTCTCAATCATGTGGTGGAAGAAATCCTCTATCCGGCGATGGAGGATTTTCAGCTCGACCTGGTGATCGGCCAGGGGCCGGGAGCCCGGTCGGTGAAAATGGACCTGCCCCGCTTCACCCTGGTCGGCGCCACCACCCGCACAGGCCTGCTGACGCCGCCACTGCGAGACCGCTTCGGCGTCATCCTTCGTTTGGAATACTACACCCCCGAAGAATTGGTGACGATCATCCGGCGTACGGCCCGTCTGTTCAACATGGAGATCGACCAGGAGGGAGCGATGGAACTCGGGCGCCGATCCCGGGGAACCCCGCGTATTGCCAACCGCCTGCTGCGCCGGGTCCGCGACTTCTCCGAGGTCGGCGGCCATCAAGTGGTTTCGCGCACCGTGGCCGACGCTGCCCTGACCATGCTCAATGTCGATCCCTTCGGTCTCGATGAGATGGATCGGCGTATCCTCCTCACCCTGATCGAAAAATTCCAGGGCGGTCCGATCGGCCTGGAAACCCTGTCCACAGCCGTCTGCGAGGAAAAAACCACCCTGGAAGATGTCTATGAACCTTTTCTGATCCAGTCCGGCTTTCTGATCCGCACCCCCCGCGGCCGCATGGCAACGGCTGCCGCCTATGAACATTTTCGGCTGCCTTTTCCCTCCACCCCCTCCCAGCAGCAACCAGGTCTTTTTGATCTGAGCAACCGGAAATCCTGATTGTTCCCTTGGGCCTTTTTCCGGCTGTGCAACCAGGCCCCCTCGCAAAAAGCTGTTGGCGCATTTTAAAAAAATCACACTCTGTTAGGTGCTTAACCGCCTTTGCGGGAAAACGACTTGCAAGAGCTTGATTTTTATCAACGAATCCCCTTTAATTTCCCATATTGATATTTTTTCCGTGGAAGCAAAGGTCCCCTGCCGGGGGATCTTCCTTTTTTCATTCCCGTCTCCATTGAAAAGCTGCAATCAACATGGTCCTGACACGCCTTGTATATACGGCCCTGGTGCTGCTGGCAATTGCCGCTGCCCCTCCCTTGACGCTGGCCGATCCACCCGCCGGCAATCCCCAGCCCCTGCCTGATGATGTTGTGTTGCCCATGCCGGGCGACCGAACCATGGCGCTGCGGCCGGTCTGTATCGGCGAGGGCGGCGGTTCCTATGCCTGGAAGCGGTTTCGGGTGGGCGATCCCTCGGGCGGATACAAGGAATCCCCCACCGGGGTTGCCCTCGGCGGCGCCTTCAAGGTGGGGCAGGCCTCCCGGGAAGAATGGTGTTATTACATCGGGAAATACGAAGTCACCGAAGACCAGGTGTTCGCGGTGCTGCAGACACCAAAAGAGTATGAGAACAGCCAGCTGCCGGTGCGGGATCTCTCCTGGTTTGAGGCCGGGGATTTCCTCCGTCGATACAATGAGTGGCTTTTCGCCCATGCCGTCAAGGAGGTCCCTGCCTATGGCGGAGTCCCGGGGTTCCTCCGGCTGCCCACCGAGGCGGAGTGGGAATTCGCCGCCCGCGGCGGCAGTGCGGTGGACAGTGCCGGGTTCGATCGCAAGCTGCCCTATCCCAGTGCCCAACTCGCCGAGTATGAATGGTTTTCCGGGCCGAAGTCCTCGCACAACAAGGTCAAGAAGATCGGCCTGCTCAAACCCAACGTCCTCGGCATCCATGACATGCTCGGCAACGTTGCCGAGATGACCGGAACCCTCTATCAGATCGAATACTATCAGGGCCGCAGCGGCGGCTATGTGGCCAAGGGAGGGCATTATCTCACCGATGCCAGGCAATTGCGCTCATCCCTGCGCACGGAGCAGGAATTTTACACCGTAGATTCCAAGAGTAAGGACGTTGTCCCGGCCAGGAAACAGACCCTGGGATTTAGGCCGGTACTTTCCTCCCTGGTGTTTCCCAACCGTGAGGTCAGCACCCGCATGAGCGACGACTGGGAGCGTTACCGCCAGGGCACGGCCCAGACCCTGCCGGCGGCGGTGTCGACCAGTGCCACCAGCACCAAGACCCAGGTTTCGGGAACCGATGCCGGCACCCATCTCAAACGGCTGAAAGAAGAATTGAGCCGTGACGGGGCCGTTGCCGCTCCAGTCCAGCAGGAACTGGATCTTTTGGCGGCATCCCTTGCGGATATTCAATTCACCGTCCAGCAGGCTGAGCAGGATTCGGCCTATTCCTGGGTCAAGATCGGGGGCGAGCAGGCTTTTTTCATCACCAAGGAGTCGCGGAAGCTGCCTATTCTGGAAAAGTTGATCCAATCGGCGCTCAGTTCCCAACGTCCCGAAATCGTCGCCAAATACAGGGAGCGTGAAGCGGAGATCCGCCAGAATATCGACCAGGCCATGTCCTCCTATACCGAATCCATCCGCCAGTTGGGCACGGTTTCAGCCCCGGCGATCCAAGGTGGATTTGAGCGGTACAGCCAGTTCTTGGACAAACGCAACGCCGGGCAGCAGAGCCGACTGCTGGCGTTGGTCCGCCAACAGGTGGATGAGTATCTCAAGGTAAAGCGGACCAATGACGAGTTGTGGAAACAGCAGTTTTTTGATTGGACAAGCAAACAGCAGTGATCAAAAGTGATTGCGGCCTGTGGTGTTCCCGGTGGGGCCATGGCCGCTTGAGAGTTATTGGGTGAAAAAGGAGGGAGTATGCGCGGGAACAGATCGATTTTGGCAGTGATCTTGTGTGGGGTGTTGGCCATGAGTGGTTGTGCCAACATCAAGGACGACGGCACCCGGACCAGGGCCGAGGGCGCGGGCACCGGTGCGGTCATTGGCGCGGTTGCCGGTGGCGTGCTCGGCCAGATTATCGGTGGCGACACCAAGGGCACCCTGGTCGGTGCGGCAATAGGTGCGGCGATAGGCGGGGCCGGTGGGTATGCCTATGGGAATCATGTGGCCAACCAGAAGGCAAAATACGCCCAGGAGGAGGACTGGTTGGATGCCTGTATCGCCCAGGCCCGGCAGAAGAATCAGGAGATCGTTGCCTACAACCAGGACCTGACGCAGCAAATTGACAAGCTCAAGAAAGAAACCGCGTCCTTGCGCAAACAGTACAAGAACAAGAAGACCCGGGTGGCCAAAATGAAGGACAAAAAGGCGGCCACCGATTCCCTGCTGGAGGCTGCCAACAAGGAACTGGCCTCCGCCAAACAGGAACTGGAGGCGCAACAATCGGTTCGCGCCGAGGCCGAAAAGAGCGGCAAAGGGGATTTTGTCGTGACCCTGGACAGCGAAATCGCCCAGCTTAAAGGCAATATCAAGGAGCTTGAAAAACGGACCGATGAACTGGCTTCGATGTCGGCGAGCATGTCCGTTTAAGGGAGGCATGGGATGAAACGCAATCTATCGTTGATGATCACCGGTGGTTTGGTCCTTCTTCTGGGAGGCTGTGCGGGGCAGACCACCGATCCCCGCCAGGGCGGGTTGTTCAGCTACAACCCCCAGGCCTACGAACAACGGCTGCAGGAACGGCGGGCGGATCTCTCCCAGGCTGAGCAGGCCAACCGCCAGGCCGAGGCCGAGTCGGCAACGCTTGAATCGGAACGTGCTTCCCAACAGAAGGAAAAAGCCGCTTTGCAACGGCAGGTGCGAAAGCTCTCGGCTTCGATCAGCAAGATGGAAAAAGAAATCAAGTCAAAGCAGGCCAAAACCATGGCGCAGCGGCAGGAGCAGCAGCGCATCCTGGCCGAGTTGAAAACCCTGAAAGATGCTTCTAGAAAGACCGATAATGTTGAAGATCCGGAGGAAAAGCGGCTGGAGCTCAAGCGGTTGCAAGAACGTCGGGACCAGTTGGAGAAAGAGGCCGCCAGCCTGATGCGGCTTTGATCCGGAGCCGTCGTGTTCCTTTCGACAGACGCGCGCCCCCCATCGGGAGGCCGGTGTATTGTCCTTTTTTTGCGGAGATGTTCGGCGGTTGGTTTGATCAATCTCCTCGTGCTCTGGTTCTGCCCCCCGGTCATGGCGGGGGAACCGGGCCTTTCGGCTGACCAGTTGCGGCTGCTCAGCGATGCCGTCGCCCAGATTCGAACCCATGCCTTGAATGGACCCGCCTCACCCCGGAGGATCGGCCCGGATATCCTCCGGGCCTACACCCGTTCCCTTGATCCCTACTCTGATTACCTCACCGCCCGGGAGTATGCAGGCTTTCTCGAGTCGACCAGTTCGGATTATTTTGGGGTGCAGATGGATTTGCAGCAGAAAGACGGCCTGCTGCTGCTCTTTCCGTTCAAGGGCGGGCTGGCGGAAAAGAGCGGAATTCGGGCCGGCGATGAACTGCTGGCAGTCAACGGCGCGCCGGTCTACGGCAAATCCATATATGTGGTCGGTTCCCAGATACGCGGGGAAGAGGGGACAACCGTCCAGCTGACCCTGCGTACAGGGCAGGCCCTGGCCCGTTCCTTAAGTCTGAGGCGTTCCCGTGCCCATTATCAGTCGGTGCGTTGGCACCCTGGATCCAGGGCGCACCTGATCGGGATCACCCGCTTTACCCGGGATACCGCCGATCAACTGCACCAAATTCTTAAGCAACTGCGGGGAGATGATCGCCTGCTCGTTCTTGATCTCCGGGGAAATCAGGGGGGGAGCCTGATCGAGGCCCGCCAGTGCGCGGATTTTTTTGTGGAACAGGGACGCGTCCTTTTTCGTCTCCGTGACCGCGAGGGCGAAAGGGGGATCACCGCCGAGCAGCCGGTCCTGGTGCACAACCCCGTAGTGGTGGTGCAGGATGGGGCAACCGCCAGTGCGGCCGAAGCTTTTATCCTCGCCTTGACTGCCAATCATCGGGCCCTGTCGGCGGGGACGACCAGCTATGGCAAGGGGCTCGCCCAACGCTTTTTGCCCTTGATCGATGGTTCCGCCCTGCGCCTGACCTATGCGGAGATCCTGGCCGCGAATGGTGCAGCCTATCATGGCCGGGGCCTGCCCCCCGAACGGCTGTTGCCCGGGCAACTGGTGGAAGCGGATTTGACAGTGAAAAATATTATGGAGGACCTGCTTGACGTGCTGCAGGTCACAACGAACTGAACAAGGAGGGAAATCCATGCGAAGAGCAACAGTAGGCCGGGCGTTTTGCCTGTTGATGTCGGCGGCGCTGATGATGGCCGGTTCGGTCTGGGCGGAAACGGCACCCGCCCGGGAAAAACGAACCCCCATCAGGATCGAAGGGAAGGAATCCTTGCCGTTGCGGGTACTGTCGAGGGCCTTCTCCACGGTATACAAGGCTCCGGATGTGAGCAGCCCGACGGTTGCGGAAAATGTTCCGGCATTCCAGACCTACTTCGTCTATGCCAAAAAAGGTGGGGCCAGTGACCTTGACGAACAGGTCTGGTACGAGGTCGGCTCCGACAACCGGGGCACGGTGTTGGGCTGGATGTCCTCGGATGATGTCTTTGAGTGGAAACAGACCATGTGCCTTTCCTATACCCATCCCGAAGGCCGTTATCCGGTCCTGATGTTTGACAAAAAGGCTGAGCTTGAAAAGCTGACCGCCATGGCTCCTACACAGCGCAAGGAGGCGGTGGAAAAATATTACATTGACATCGCCATGGGCGATGTGCCCAAGGATTTTCCCATCGTCACCGTTGAACCCAAAAAGGCGATCGATATCACCAAGGAGTTCTACCTGCTGCCGATTCTGCAGTTCAACGAGATCGAACTGGACAACCGTGAGGCGCGATTGCTCAAACTGGCCGCCGTAACCGGTGAAGAGGCCGATGCCCGCATCAGTTCCGATATCCGCAAGAACAAGGAATATCTCCAGAGCGCGGTGCAGGACAGCAACAGTATCAGCCCCGCAACCCTGGAAAAGCTGGGGGTGGATGTTGTCTGGGTCATGGACACCACCAACTCGATGATGCCCTACATCACCCAGACCCTCAAGGTCGTGGAGGATGCCTCCAAACGGATTTCCGCCAACGCGGAACTGGCCAAAGCGGTCAGATTCGGTGTCTGGGGCTATCGTGATTCTTTATCGATTCCGGATATCGGCTATAACGTCAAGAATTATACCCCGGAGTTGCAGGGGATCGATCAGTTTGCCGACACCCTGAAAACGGTGACCGTCACCAAAACCGGCTCCCAGGGGTATGCCGAGGACGTTTTTTCCGGAGTCAAGGGAGCCGTGGATGCAACCGCCTGGACCCCCAATGCCCTGAAAATCGTCATTCTGGTCGGTGATGCTCCCGCCCACGAACCCGGCCATAAATGGAACGCCTCCGGCCAGAGCCAGACAACCTTGCGTGCCATTGCCGATGATCGCAACATTACCGTGTATGCGCTTCATATCAAGGATCCCCAGGCCGAAAAGTACCATGCCACGACGGAAGACCAGTTCCAGGTGCTGAGCACCAACCGGGGCGCCAAGGGCGGTCCATCGTACTATCCCATCTCCTCGGAGGACCTGGCCGGGTTTGAACAACTGACCAAAATGGTGACCGATTCCATCATTGCGATGATGGAAAGGATCACTGAAGAGAAAAACAAGGCCATGGCTGCGGCACAACCGGCCAAGGCCCCGGATTCTTCCGCCCAGCCGCCGCAGTCAGCGGTTGGTGCCGCTCCCCCGGTGAACAGTGTCAACCTGGATCTGTTTGAAGCGCCGCAACAGGACCTTGCCACCGGCAAGGATGCGGGCATGGATGCCGCCCGGAACAAAACCGATGCCGCCCTCAAGGCCGCCTTCGTCCAGTGGATCGGTTCCCAGGCCGGAGCCCAGGCCCCGCGTGATGTCGTCGCCTGGGTCATGGACAAGGATCTGCTGACCACGGATATCCAGTCCCTGGAAGTGCGGCTTTTGATCAACAAACAGCAGCTTGATTCCCTGCGGGAAACCCTCAAGACCATCCTGGCAGCCGGCCGCAAGGGGCAGCTCAGCGGCGAGGATTTCTTCTCCTCCCTGCAGGCCGCAGCCGCCACCACCGCCCGCGACCCCGAGATGATCAAACGGGCCAAATCCCTGGCCCAGAGTGGCCTTGTCCCCGAGTTCCTGGTCGGCCTGCCGTACAAGAGCCGGATCATGGACATGACCAACGAGTTGTGGAACAGCTGGTCGGTGGACGAGCAGGACATGTTCCTCGCCGATCTCGAGGCCCGGATCATGGCCTACGAGACCATCCATGACGGACCGGAGGGCTGGGTACAGCTCAACAAGAGCGACGATCCCAGTGAGTACGTGTATCCGATCAGTCTGGAGCTGTTGCCGTAATCCTCATGGGGACCGTGGTTTATACGCTTCGCGATGTGGTGAAGACCCGCAGCAAGGGGGGCGTTTCCTTTACGCTGCGGGTTCCCGAGCTTGACATCCACCGGGGCGAGTTCTGTTCGGTGGTCGGGCCCTCGGGGTGCGGCAAGTCAACCCTGCTCGACATGCTGGCCCTGGTGCTCGA
>JBFWIP010000086.1:0-10454 GCA_050255935.1 Desulfobulbus sp. | reverse complement strand
ACAGTGTCCCCCGGTGCCGCGCTTCCGCCAGTTGCACCTGGAGCGCATGCACCCGCGCGTAGGGCTGCAGCCCCAGGTCGGCAAAACCGGCGGTGCCGGGGCCATGGCAAAAACGGTTCACTCCACGGCAGGGCCGATCAGGCAGGGGCAACGGGCCGCCTGCACCTCGTCGAGCCGCCGCACCTTGGTCCGTTGCGGGGCCTGACGGAGCAACTCGGGCTGTTCGTCCGCCTCCCGGACAATCATCTTGAGCGCGGCGATGAACTGGTCGATATCCTCCTTGCACTCGGTCTCGGTGGGTTCGATCATCATCGCGCCGTGCACCACCAGGGGAAAATAGATGGTCGGCGGATGAAACCCGTAGTCGATCAGCCGCTTGGCCATGTCCAGGGTGGTGATTTTGTCGGCCTGCTGTTTGAGGTCGGAGAACACGCACTCGTGCATGCAGGGACGGTCATAGGGGAGATGGAGCACGTCCTTGAGCCGCTCCTTGATGTAGTTGGCATTGAGCACCGCCAACCGGCTGGCCTGCTTCAGCCCCTCCTCGCCCATGGTGAGGATGTAGCTGTAGGCCCGCACCAGCACGCCGAAGTTGCCGTGGAATCCGTGGACCCGGCCGATGGAAAGGGGCCGGTCTTCCTCGAGCCGGTACTGGCCGTTTTCGCACATCACCCGGGGAACGGGCAGGAAGGGTTCGAGCTCGCGGGTGACACAGACCGGTCCGGCACCGGGACCGCCGCCGCCGTGCGGGGTGGAAAAGGTCTTGTGCAGGTTGAGGTGGAGCACGTCGATCCCGCAGCGCTTGGCATCGATCACCCCGAGCACCGCGTTCATGTTGGCGCCGTCGCCGTAGACCAGCCCTCCCTTGGCATGGACGATCGCGGCGATCTCGCGGATGCGCTCCTCGAAAAGGCCGAGGGTGTTGGGGTTGGTGAGCATGATCCCGGCGGTGTCCTCGTCCATCAACGAGGCCACCAGGGCCGGATCGAGCATGCCCTGTGCATCGGACTTGACCGCGACGGCCTTGTAGCCGCAGAGGGCGGCCGAGGCCGGGTTGGTGCCATGGGCCGTATCCGGGATCAGAATCTTGTGCCGCTGGGCGCCGCGGCTGCGATGATAGGCGTGAAAGATCAGCATGCCGGTGAGTTCGCCATGGGCGCCGGCCGCGGGCTGGAGGCTGACCGCATCCATCCCGGTAATGGCGGCCAGGGACTGCTGCAAGCCATGCAGGAGCCGCAGGGTGCCCTGGCAGAGTTCGTCGTCGAGCAGGGGATGGGAAAAGGCGATGGCCGGGGTGGCCGCCTGGCGCTCGTTGGTCTTGGGATTGTATTTCATGGTACAGGAGCCAAGCGGATACATGCCGCTCTCGACGCCGAAGTTCCACTGCGAGAGCCGGGTGTAATGGCGGACCACATCCACCTCGCTCAGATCCGGGAAAGGCACCTCCGCACCGGCAAGGGCCTCGTCCAGGGCCGCAGCGGGGACGTCGCTTTCCGGAATCGACATCCCGATCCGTCCCTTTTTGCCCTTCTCCCATAACAGCGGCTCGTTGAGAATCAGGCCACCGGTCCCGGGCATTGCCCCCTTCAATTGTTCGCTCATGCTCCCACCTCCGCCACAACGGAATCCATGGTCTCTTTATCGATTGTCTCAGTTACGCAGAACAGGTAGGCGCCGCTCAACTCCGGATACCACCGGCCCAGATCCAGGCCGGCGACAATACCCCTGTTCAGAAGCCGTTGCCGCGCCGCCGCGAAATCGCCCGGGAAGCGGACCACGCACTCATTGAAGGTCGGCCCGGCAAAGACCACGGTGGCCCCGGCGCGGGTGAGGCACGCCTTGAAATACTCGCTCTTGTCGTAGTTGAGCCGGGCCAGCCGCCGGATCCCGGTCCCGCCGAGGGAAGCCATGTACATGGCCGCGGTCAGGGCACAGACGCCCTGGTTGGAGCAGATGTTGGAGGTGGCCTTTTCCCGCCGGATGTGCTGCTCGCGGGTGGCCAGGGTGAGCACGTAGCCCCGCCGTCCCTCGATATCCCGGGTTTCCCCGACCAGACGCCCGGGCAGGTTGCGGGTATGGGCCGCCTTGCAGCCGAACATCCCCAAGCCCGGCCCGCCGAAAGAAGGCGCGATGCCCAAGCTCTGCCCCTCGCCGCAGACGATATCCGCGCCACAGCTTCCGGGACTGTGCAACAGGCCATAGGCCAGCGGTTCGGTGAAACAGGCCACCAACAGGGCGCCGGCCTCGTGGATGGCGACACCGGCCTGCCGCAGGTCCTCGACGACGCCGAAAAAGTTGGGGGACTGCAGGGCCACGGCGGCAAGATCGTCCACCTTGTCAAGCCCCCCCAGATCGGTGCACCCGTTTCCCTGGAAGTCAAGCTCCACAATCTCAAACCCCGCCGGCTGCAGATAGGCCCGGACCACGGCCCGGTAATGGGGGTGAATCGCCCTGGACACGGCCACCCGCTTTTTCTTCTTGGCGATGCGCAGCCCCATCAGCAGGGCCTCGGCCAGGGCGGAGGCACCGTCGTACATCGAGGCGTTGACCACGTCCACCCCAAGCAGGCGGGCACTCAGGGTCTGGTACTCGAAAATACCCTGCAGGGTGCCCTGGGCCATCTCCGGCTGATAGGGGGTGTAGGCGGTGAGGAACTCGGACCGGCTCGCCAGGGTGCGCACGGTTTCGGGGATGTGGTGGCGATAGCTGCCGGCCCCGATCAGCACCTTGGCGGATTCATCGACCCGCATGGAGGCGGCCAGTCCGCGGAAATGATCGTCGAGCTGCCATTCGCTCATGGGCCGGGGCAAATTCCAGGGCGTGGTCATCCGGCATTCCGCCGGGACAGCCGCAAACAGCCCCTCCAGGTTGTCCGCGCCGATCACCGCGAGCATGTCGCTGATTTCTTCGGGGGTATGAGGCAGGTAGCGCATAAGGTATCCTTTGTCGGGCTCGTCAAAAAACGCGGGCTCGGGGCTTCATGCCCCGTCACCCGCTGTTTGGGGGAGAGGTGTTGGTTCGTTCGCGGGCTGGTTCAGGTCCATCATCCCTTGAGCATGTCGAGGTAGGCGGCGGCGTTATGCAGCTCGTCAAATTCACTCGGATCGCTGGGCTTGATCTCAATGATCCAGGCCTCGTAGGGGTCCTGGTTGATCAATTCCGGGGAATCGGTGAGCGCGTCATTGACCGCCACCACCTCGCCGGACATGGGCATGTACAACTCGGAGACCGCCTTCACCGATTCCAGGGTCCCGAATTCGTCGCCCTTGCCGAAGTTGTCGCCAATGGCCGGCAACTCGACAAAAACAATATCGCCCAGCTGATCCTGGGCATAATCGCTGACCCCGATGCGTACCGTTGCGCCGGTGACCCGGGCCCACTCGTGGTCATCGGTATAGCCGAGATCCCCGGGCAACTGCAGTTCGTCAAGTTCTTTCATTATTCTCTCCTCTCTCCTGAAATGGGAATGTGGCCCTGTTTCGCAGGGCCGAAATCAATGGCGCGCTCCAATCGTCCTACGCCGGATTTTCATCCAACAACACCTCGCCTCCCGTCCCCGGGCCAACGTATCTGCGGATAAACATCAGGTAGGCCTGGCCGCCGTTGGTCCGCCGCTGGATCGACCGGTAAACGGCGGCCAGGGCCTTCACCAGATCCTCCTCGGCAACCGTCTGCAGATCACGGGCAATGATCCGGCGCATCTCGGCAAACATCGTTGCGAGCGCATCGTTCTCGATCTCGGGCTGAGCCTCCTTGAAATGATGTACATCAAGCAGCAACTCGACCAGCCGCATGGCGGTTTTGTCGGTGAATTGGCCTTCTTCCCGTACATCAAAGAAACAGAGTGTGGATTCGATCACCCTGGCGATATGCTCAAACACGACCGAGTTGGAAAGTTCCGCGGTCTCGAAATAGGGTACGGTCCGGTAATTTTTCTTTTTCGTCGCCCCGTCGAAAAACGAACAACCGGTACAGGTCTCCGGGGCGCGCGTCTCGCCGCAGCACTGGCTGCAGACCACGCCGCCCTTCAAGCATTTTCGTTTCCCTTTCCGGGCATTACAGATCGAACAGATCGCCATGGCCCCTCCCTGATGACTTGATGAATGAACGGCTTATCCCCGATCGAGCATGGTCCGCATGGGTTTGCGGGCGGTGCGGTCCGGGCGGATGTCGTCGCGGATTTCCACCTTGAGTTTCCGTTTGCCGTCGGTGAGCAGGATCTCGCTGCCGACGGGCAGTTTCGTGTCCACACGGACAAAGCCGCAGCAGAGTCCGCGCGGGGTAAAGGGTTCCGGCCGCCCCTGTTCCACCGGGGTGGCGAGGCTGACGATGGCGCCGTTGACCCGGTCGATGGCCATGTCGGTGGTGCAGGTGAGAATGGTGCCGATGGCCGTCCCCTCCAGGTCCGTGACCCGGGCGTTGTCGCTGAGAGTGATCTTACGCGGATCATAACCGGCAAAGGGCTGGGTGGCGGGGGCGTGCTGCCCGGCGAGCACCGCTGCAAGCCCCGTGCACTCCTTGGTGAAACTGTGGGCGCTCTCATCCCAGGGCAGGACGAACAGCCAGGGATTGGCGGAAAAGAGCCAGGGACCGATGTCCTGATGGGAAAGCGGCAGACCGGCGCCGGCTCGGAGCGAATCGCGCGCGGCCAGACCGCAGGCGATCAGCCCCTCGGGTCGGCCAGCGTCCAGCAACAGGGTCCACAGCCGCTCAATGTGTTCCGGAGCGATGAAAAGCTCGAAGCCGAACTCGCCGGTATAACCGGTGCGTGAAACCATCAACGGCGTGCCGTCCACCAAGGTGACCCCGTTTGCCGAATCTTCCCCGGGGAGGAAACCGCCCTTGAAGGAAAAATAGACCATCTTGTCGAAAACCGAGTCGGGATCCTTGAGAATCCTGGCGAGGATGGCGGCCGCCTTGGGCCCCTGGATATCCATCTTGCCCACCCGATCGGTACGGTCGACAATCTCGGCCTCGCCGCCGAACCGGTTCTGCCCGAGCAGATGAGCGGCAATCGGCCCGCCCATGGAGGCATTGACCACGAGCATGTAGTCGGCTTGGCCGCACTGGTAGACAATGGCATCGTCGAGCACCCCGCCGCCTTCGTCCAGAAACACCCCATATACACAACGGCCGGAGACCAGCGGCCCCTTCTTCGGCCCCAGGCACCGCTCCAGGTCCTTGGAAAAGCAGGCCTGGAGCAGGTCACGGACCCGAAGACCGCGGAGGGTGAGCACCGCCATGTGACTGGTGTCGAACAGACCGGCTCCGGTGATGACGGCCAGGTGTTCGGCCTTGGCGCCGGCCGGGTACCAAAGCGGCATCTCATAGCCGCCGAAGGCGGCCATATTGGCACTCTGGCCGACATGCCAGGCGTGCAGCGGCGTGGTCTTCATGGCTGTTTCCATGGGTCGGCTCCTTGCGCTTTTGCGCTTAGGCGGGGTCTTCGCTGGCGATCAAAACCGGCTGGTTGGTCAGGGGCACATTGAGGTTGAAACTTTTATAGACCACAAAGGTTTCCACCGAACGGACGTTGTCGATGGTGGCGACCTCCTGGGTGAAAAACTCGAGCAGGCCAAAATCCTTGCTGAGCATGGCGGTGACGATCAGATCAAACTGGCCAGTGACCACGCAGACCGAAATCACCGAACGCAGCTTGCTGAACTCCTCGCCTTTTTTGACCAGATCCATGCCCTTGACACGCACCCCCACCATGATGATCTGCTGGTCGGGGAGGGCCTCGGGATTGACCAGCCCGCTGATCGAGAGCACCCCCTCGTCCATGAGCTTCTTCACCCGGGAGCGGACCGTGCCTTCCGCCAGGGACAACGCTTCGGCGATTTTTTTATAGGAAGCGCGGCCGTCCTTGAGGTGGTTGATGATGGCAAGATTGATGGCGTCGATCAGCATGCGGGGACTCTTGGAATTTACGGATGTTCGCAAACAGGCTACGGAAAAATATTTATCCTGTCAATATCGATCTCACATTCTGACGGATCCATCAATACCCGAAAATGACTCTTTGAAAAAGTTCAAGGAGTTATTCCCAGGGACCGGGACAAAAAAAAGCCCCGGTCACAATGGACCGGGGCCGGATACGAACCAATGAAAAACAACGATTATTTCAGTGCGGCCAGGGCGGTATCGTAATCGGGCTCCTGGGTGATTTCCGGCACCTGCTCGATGTAGCCCACCTTGCCGTCGGGATTGATCACGACAATGGCACGGGAGAGCAGACCGGCGAGGGGACCGGTGGTGATGGTGACACCGTAATCCTTGCCGAATGCCGGGGAACGGAACACGGACAGCGGAACAACATTTTTCAGGCCGTCGGTTTCGCAGAAACGGCTGTGGGCAAAGGGCAGGTCGGCGGAGATACACAGCACCACCGTATTGTCGGTTTCCCCGGCCACCTTGTTGAAACGGCGGACAGAAGCGGCACAAACCGGGGTATCGATGCTGGGGAAAATATTGAGCACGATTTTTTTCCCCTTATAGTCCGCTAACCCCACCTCGGCGAGATCGGTTTTCACCAGGGTGAAGTTGGGGGCAGCGGAACCTTGTGCAGGCAATTCGCCGATAGTCTCGATTGCATTTCCTTGCAGAGCAATTTTAGCCATGATGTGTCTCCTCGTTCAAGAAATTGAAATAAACTGCTTGATGCTTGATACTCTATGCAGCCGGACCGAATGCCCAGCCATGTACGTTCAAAAAAAACTACATCACCAAAAAAAGTGAGCGACAGTCAGGCACCCACCACCATCGCGGTTCTATTGGCCTTCGAGCAGGGACAGGCGCCTTGAATTTTGTATATAATAATCATTATCTTTTAAAAGTAAAGTACA
The DNA here is from genome assembly GCA_050255935.1 of Desulfobulbus sp. Lineage (GTDB taxonomy): Bacteria > Desulfobacterota > Desulfobulbia > Desulfobulbales > Desulfobulbaceae > Desulfobulbus. Next base: position 3,609 of record JBFWIP010000086.1, on the reverse strand, counting down.
ATTTCAACGATGCGCTGCCCTTATGCCATTATTATGGCCCCCACAACGGATCGGCCTCCCGAACCACGCAGTTACCGCGATTGGCCTTCCCGGGCAGCATCGAGTTGCTCAAGCAACGCCTCGATGTGCGGGCAGGCGATCACCGGAGCAAGCCAGTTCCCGGGGATGGCTTCCCTGCCCAAACGGGCCCCCAGCATCATGCCCACCACCAAGCCGCGGGCGGCGGAGTCGCCGCCCGCCATGACATTCTCGATCAACGCGGTTTTGAGATCATCCGGATATTTCAACACCAGGTGCAAAGCGCCGGGGAGGGCCGCGGCAATGCCGCACATCTGGCCAAACCCTTTGATCACGGCCCGGCTCTCCTTGGAGGCGGAATCAAGGGCGCCGCGGATGCGGATATCGAGATCAATATCCGCCACGCCCTGTGCAAGCGCCTGCTCCATGGCCGCATCTGGATCGGCACCGCGCAGGATTTCCAGGAGGGCGGTGGCGATAAACTCCGCCCCCGCGAGGGTGGCCGGATTGTTATGGGTCAACTTGGTTTGGCTGCGCACCGCCTCCAACAGGGTCGCACGATCATCCCGATACCGATAAATCAGTGGGGCTATCCGCGCGGCGCCGCCCAGGTCCGAGGACCGGGAACCGCATTGATCCAGGGGCAGACCGTGCTCCATATTCTCCAGCGTGGAGGCGGTCGCCTTGTCGACATATCCCTGATACCCGGTAAAGAGTTCCCGCCACGCACGCGCAAATCCGTCCGCAGAAAATCTACCGTCAGCCGCCAGCGACTCGAGCAGCACCAGGGCCTGATCGCCATAATGGGTGAACGCACCGCGCTGCTTTCCCTTGTGATAGGAATCCGCTTGGGGCGCGAGCAGTTCTTCCACCCGGCCGAACCTGCGGTCGATTTCGGCGGTATCGTAGATCCAGTGAGCGCCGAGCGCCAGGCTGTCGGCGGTAAACGAGGCCAGGACCATGGCCGTTGCCTGTGTTGTCATGGTATTCCTCCGATTGATGCATCCTTGATGCGAATTGATCGCCCTTTTGAAAAGAAATAGGCTTGACGCGGGTCTTTGTCAAACAGACAGCGGCACGCTCAACCCGCATTTCTCCGGTTAACTTCGCCCGACAGACGGCCGATAGAGAATCAGCCCTTTGCTTGAGCCGCTTTCGCAACAATCCGCGCAAGCGTTGCTCCCGCACGAAATAGGATGCCGTGCCCGTGCATTGCACGGGAATGGCAATGTGCAGCTCTTTCAAACGCCATCACATTTGTCGTTCCCGTGGCTTTTTACGAGAACGACAAATTTCATTAACCTTAAACAGGAGGGACAATGTACATCACCGCGACCACCCTGAGCATGGATGCGTCGCAAACCTACAAGGATGTGGAACAACGAATCAGTGGACTGACAAGCACCAACAGCCCGGTTTCCGGACAAGCCAATACCTTTGGTATCCGCCTGGCATCGGCGCTTGCCAGTTCGACCCGAACTCAAATCAACTGCCGCTCCGAGGTCTGCCGGACGGCAGCCGGCACCAATCCTCCGGAGCCGCCCGAAGGCGGGACCAATGAAGCCGGCAAAACCCTGGTGTCGAGGATGGCCCGGCAGGTCATCGGCCAATCGGTGACCGTTCGTGCCCTGGAGGATTCCCTGACAGCCACCATGCAGCCGGAGCAGACATCCCTTTCCGGCCTGCAAACCGTCTCGTTCTTCAACGGCACCATGTACAGCGAGGCGTCCTCCCTGCTCTTTTCCGCCCAGGGGACGGTCCAGACCGCCGATGGCCGGGAAATCAACTTCGACCTCGGTCTTTCCCTGGAACAGAACACGGTAGCCCTGGAAACGGCTTCATTTGCCGCCACCGGACTGTTCATCGATCCCCTGATCCTCCAGTTCGATCTGGATTCGCCCCTGCTTGCCGACAGCAGCTTCCTCTTTGACATTGATAGTGACGGCGACCTCGAGGATCTGGCCTGTCCCGGCAGCGGCTGCGGTTTTCTCGCCCTTGACCGCAACGGCGACGGCCGGATCAACGACGGTTCCGAACTCTTTGGGCCGGACACCGGCTCGGGATTCGGCGAATTGGCCGCACTGGACAGCGACGCCAATCTCTGGATCGACGAAAATGACCCGATCTTTGACCAACTGTTGATCTGGACGCGAGATGCTCAGGGCGAGGAGACGTTATGTTCGCTCAAGGAAGCGGGGGTTGGGGCCATTGCCGTCACCCATGCCGGGACCGACTTTCAGTTACGCCGAGAGGATGGGACGGTGACGGGGACGATTGCGGCGAGCGGTCTTTTTCTCACCGAGGATGGCGAGGTCCGGCCGATGCAGGAGGTTGACCTGGCCGTCGATACCCCGCAAGCCGGGACGGCGGACGCATCTCCGGAAAACGCCTTCCGGCCTGGCGGCAGGCGGGAAAACCAGGCCCTGCTGTCTCTTCGCAACATCATCGGCATGCAGCGGCTGCGGCTGCGGATGATGCTCACCGGGAAACGGCTGCACGACACCTTGCGGGAAGCATCGCAACAAGAACGCTTCTTCGATTGGTTGCATGCCCGCCAACGGTGGCAGGATTCCCTTGCCCATCGCCTTCCCGGACAGCAGGCCGGCGAACCAAGCGATTAAACCAAACGTTGTCTTCATAACCCACACTCCTCGGGAGGGAAGCGGTTCAGCCGGGCTGGACCGCTCCCTCCTGATCCGTGGCCAGCCGCAGGTGTTCGGCAAAGGCGGCGGCCACCGGCGGCAGCTCCCGATTCTTGCGCTGCAGCAAGTAGATGGGGCGGCAGGCGGCAGGATCATCCAGCGGGATGGCGGCCAGGGTACCGCACTGCACGTCCTGGGCTACCGAACGCGAGGAGATGATCGCCACACCGACTCCGGCCTTGACCGCCTCCCGAACCGCCTCGTTGGAGCCGAGCATGGCCACTTCCTGCAAATCGGCTTCGCGCATCCCCTGTTGTTCGAGCATGCGCGCCACCACCTTCCGGGTGCCGGAGCCCTGTTCCCGCTGAATAAAGGGCCATTCGCCAATCTCCTGGACCTTGACGCTTTCAGCCGCGGCCAATGGGTGCAGGACCGGAACCGCCAGCACCAGGGTATCGGTGAAGACCGAGGTCCACTCCAGGCCGCGCTCGCTCCAGATCGCCCCCACCATGCCGATATCGATGCCGCCTTCGACAATCAGGGCGGCCACGGCACGGGAACTGTTGATCTGGACCATGGGTTTGACCTCCCGGTAACGGCTGCAGAAGGATGCGATCACCCGCGGCAGGATGTAGGCGCCGGGGATAGTGGAGGCGCCGATGCGCAGTTCGCCGCTGAGATCGCCGTTGTACCGGGTCACCGCCTGCAGGGCCTCCTGCTGCAACTGTGTCATCCGGACCGCATAGCGGTAAAGCACCATGCCCACCGGGGTCGCCTCGACCTCCCGCCCCAGCCGGTCGACCAGTTTCAACCCCAGTTCCTCTTCCAGATTGCGAATATGCTCGCTGACCGTGGGCTGGGAAAGCAGGGCCGCCTCCGCAGCCTTGGTAAAGCTCTTCAACTCGACCACTTTGCGAAACACGTCCAATTTCCTGATGTCCATCTCTTG
>JBFWIP010000085.1:5904-10544 GCA_050255935.1 Desulfobulbus sp. | reverse complement strand
AGGGCGCGCTCGTCACTGGTGAGGCGGTCGTGTTCATGGAAGATGAAGGCGGCCAGGGCGTGTTGCTTGCCGTCCTCGAGGTTGTCGCCGGAGGCGAGCAGGTCGGAGCTCAGGTTGAAGCGGACGGTTCTGGGCTGGGCGCAACGGATGTCGTCGACCGCCACCGCGCCTACGGTCCGCCAGTCCCCGTTTTCCACCTTGTTGTCGGCCAGCAGGGAGAGCCGGTAGTCCTCCGGGAGCTGGGGCGGGGTGCTGCCGGTAAAGGCGGTGGAAACGAGCAGCACCACGGTGACCTCATCGGCCTCCTGGCGGCCTCGGTTATGCACCAGCACATGGACATGGCTGGTCAGGGGCACGCGGTGCACCGGCACCGCGGCGGAGTTATCCACGAGATGGCCGATGAAATCGACAAAGCCCAGTTCCTTTTCGATGCCGTACTGATGGTGGCCTTGTGCATCCGGGGCATCAATCTTGATGTCCGGTGAGGCGCCGAAGGCAGTGACCACCGTTCCGGGGTTGGTCGGATCGGCATCGCCGTAGGTGGAACTGGATCCCTGGCGGCCGAGGTCGAGTTGATGGTCGCGCAGATAGAGTTCGACAGCCGGGACCTCGGCATCGTCCAGGGTGTATTCGTACATGCCGCGGCCATGGGTGACGGCGCGGAGCAGTTTTTTCTGTCCGGCGGCCTTGAAGACCGCCAGGTTGATGATCGCGGTCTCCGGGATGCCGTTGTTGAACACCTGCCAGTCGACCCCAGCGTTGGTCGAGCGCCACAATCCGATGTCCGCGGCGACATAGAGATGATCGGCGTTGTCCGGATCGATGACCAGTTTGTTGATCTGGGTGTTGAGCAGGCCGGTGGCTCCGGTTCCGGTGCGGTCGTGCCAGGCGGCGCCATCGTAATGGTGGACCCGGCTGCCGCCGGTGCCGCCCGGGCCGCCCAGGGTGACGTAGATTTGGTCGTTGTGGACCGGGTGCATCGCGATCGAGGTGATGGCGGAGAAGTTGGTGGGGGTGGCATGGAGAGGGGCCGGTGCCTGCCAGGTGCCGCCGGTTCGCTCGATCTTGAACACCAGGCCGTTTCTCGTCCCCGCATAGAGCAGGTCGATGGTGGCGAATTCCAGGGCGGTGATGATCCCGCCCAGGTCAGCGGTGATGGCCTGCCAGGTACCGTCGCCGAACTGGGTGTTGAGCCACACTTTTTTTTCGCCAAAGGCCACCAGGTCGGCCCCGGCAGCCCCGGTCGAGGCCGGAGTGTAGGCATAGGGCGGATAAAAGAGCATGTGGCTGCCGCGGGCATTGGCCGTGATCCCGGTGTTGACCTGCTTGCCGGTGTAGCTGTAACGCCCGCCGCCGTTGGTGGAGAGGCGGTATTCGTCGAGCACATAGGCGCTGAAGAACTTGGTCGGGTCGGTGCGGTTGATGAAGGACGCGCCGCCGTCGCCGCCGGCGGAAAGGATCCAGGCCTCGTCCCCGGTATAGCGCAGGGCGCCGTTGTCCTGGGTGCCGCCGAGGAGGACCGCCTCCCGGTTGGGGTGCTGGCCGATGCTGTTGAACTGGAGGACCTGCAGGCCGTCGTTGCAGGCCCGGAACAGGTTGTCGAGGTTGTCGGTGGCCACGGCGTTGTCGGTATAAAACACGCCGCCGTCGCAGCCGACCCACAGTTGGCGGGGATCGTCTTGGGCAAAGACCAGGGTGTGCAGGTCCGGGTGGATGGAATTGCCGATAAAGGTGGTCGCCATGTTGTAGGCGGTTCCGGATCCGCTGATGTCGCAGCGATAGAGGAAACCGGAATAATCGCCGTTGGACATGACCCAGGCCCCGCCGATGTAGATCCGGTTCTTGTTGTCCGGGGCAATGGTGAAGCCGCGGTTGTAGCTTCCCTGTTTCTCGATGTTGATCGGCGTGCCGGAAACCTGGCTCCACGCACTCCAGCCCCCGTGGACCCCCGAATCCCGTTGGGCCCGATGGACTTCACCCTCGTTGTTGATGGCATAGATCACATCTTCGTTGCCCGCGGTGCCCTGGTCGAGGAAGACCGCCAGGGCGATGCGGCTCTTGCCGGTGGGATAGCCGCTGCCCACCCGATGCCAACTGGCGCCCCGATCCCAGGTTTCGAACACCTGGCCGCTGGCGGTAGCGTTGGGCAGGGCCGCGAAAAAATGGCTGGAGCCGCCGCGCCGGGCGACAAGGACACTGGTGCAGTAGGCCCCGGCAACCGGGGCGGCCACGGTGACCTTCCGCCATTCAAAGCCGGCCATGCCGGTTTTTTGGGTGCGTTGGTAGAGGCCGATATTGGTGGCGCCGAACACGAGTTCCGCATGGGCCGGATCCGGATCGACCGCCAGGGCGTAAAAACCGGCGCCGGTGAGGGAGTCGCCTGCCGGCCCGCCGTGTTCTTCCTTGGTCCAGTGGATACCGCCGTCGTCGGAAACGAGCACGCCGTCACCGAGATAGGTAATGGACGGCGGGGCCTTGGCCTCGCCGGTGCCGACGAAGATCTTCTCCGGGTTGCGGGGATCCAGGGCAATGGCGCCGCAGCTCAGGGTGGTCACCCCCAGCATCGAGGCACCGACGCTGTGGTAGAGCGGGTCGTAGTTGATCCCGTCCATCAGGGGGCGCCAGCGGTATCCCCGGTCGTCGCTGCGCCAGACACCGCCAGTGGCCGTGGCCGCGTAGACCCGTTTGCCGTCGCCGCCCACGGCAATGCCCGCGATCCGGCCGCTGACCGTGGGCTGGCTGCCCGCCTGGCCGCGCAGCACGCCCGAGGGGCCGATCGGTTTCCACGAATTGGCAATGGCCCGGATGGGAGCCGCGGCCGCGCCGGTGAGCACGGTGGCCCGTACCCGCCTGGAGGCCACCAGCCGCTCGTTGGTGACCAGGTCGGCAAAGACCCGGGTGGTGGTGGCAAAGGGATCGTCCTTGTGATGGAGGAGAACCAGCAGTTGAAAGACATCCGGGGGTGCGGTTCCGGCCATTTCCTTGAGTAGGTCGGAGGCGAGTTCGAACCGGGTTACCTGCGGATGACCGGCGCGCAGATCGGACATGGAGCGCAGGCCCACGGTGCGCCAGCCGCCGGCGTTGATCGGCGTGCCCCGGCGGACGAAGTAGTCGAAGTCCTCGGGCAGATCGGGAACCGCGCCCCCGTTTTCCACGGCGACAAGCAGCATCACCTGGATGCGGTGGGCCCAGGCGGAGCCGCGGTTATGCACCTGGATATAGATCCGGTTGAGGATGTTGGCGCTGCCGTGGGTAAAGGCCAGGGTCTGGGAATCGTCGGTGAGGATATCGACGAAACGGAGAAACTCCAGGCATTCGCTGCTGTTGAACTGGTAATTGAGGCCGGTGTCCGGGGCATCGACCTTGATGTCCGGGCTGGAATGGGCCACCACCGGGTTGGCCGGGGCCGCGGCCAGTTGGGCGGCATAGGTGGTTTGGGCGGCGGTGAATTCGGCCTGCCTGGCCTGTCCTTCGCTTTGGTGGGCTGCAATGGCCGCATTGTAGGCGTTTTGGGCCGCGGTAATGGTCGCGGTCTCGATGGCGGCCAGGTTGGCCGGTCCCAGGGGATTGGCAATGGCCGGCGCGGCCAGGGTGCTGGCGGCCCGCCCGGTGTCGAGTTGATGATCGCGCACGTAGAGATGCACGGTGCGGGTGGGGTCGTCCAGGTGGCGCTCGAAGACGCCCCGGCCGAAGGTGGCCGCACGCAGCAGGCGGGAGGGGCGGAACAGGTCGAGATCGAGTACGGCGGTGTCGGGCAGGCCGGTACCCCACAGTTCCCAGACCAGGCCGACGTCCAGGGAGCGCCAGATGCCGATGTCGGCGCCGACGTACAGATGCAGGGGCTGGGCCGGGTCGGCCGGGGCATCGACGACGATGCAGTTGGTCTGCACGGTCATCAGGTTTTGGTTGACATCCGCATTGGTGCCGCTGCGGTTGTGCCAGGCGGCGCCGTCGTAGTACCAGACCCGGGGATGGTCGCCGAATCCGCCGAAGGTGATGAAGCAGGCGCCGGCAGTGCGCGGATCGGCGGCGATATCGGTGATGGGTTGGCGGATGGGGTTGCCGTTATGGGCCAGGCCGGGTTGGGTGTCGAGCCGTTGCGGCGCGGGCCAGGGCGTGGGCGCTCCCGGGTTTTCGGTGAACGCATACAGCTCGCCGTTCATCAACCCGGCGAACAGATGGGTCTGGTCGGCGAAACAGAGGCATTTGATCCTGGAATCGTTGCCGCCGCCGGACGGGGAGGAACTGAGGATGGACCGGCCTGCCGGGGTGGGCAGTGGGTTGAAATTGGTGCCGAAATGGTCCGAGAGCCACACCCGTTCCGCGCCCAGGGCCACCCGCTCGGCCTCGGCGTCGTTGGCCGGATTGGGAGGGCCGACCAGGGGCGGGTAGAACAGGATCTCTTCGTTCAAGGTGGGGCTGAACAGGTCGAACGAACCGGTCCGGTTGCTGATGCCGCCGTCGCTTTTGGAAAACAGGCTGTTTTCGGTGATGCCGATGAGCAAGCGCTCCGGATGGCGGCGGTTGATGACAATGGCCCCGGCATCTCCGTGGGCGGAGCAGTACCAGCATTCCTGGCCGGTATAGCGCATACAGCCATTGTCCTGCGATCCGGCGAGGATAACCGACTCAAGCTCGGG
>JBFWIP010000085.1:4405-5804 GCA_050255935.1 Desulfobulbus sp. | reverse complement strand
TGCGACCAGCGGTATTCCGCGCCCACCCGTTGGCGGACATAGACGCCCCTGGTGGTTGCGGCCACGGCGATATCCTTGTTGCTCGGATCGACCACCAGGGCATAGAAGCCGATGCCCAGCATGTCGGTGCTCGGCTGGCCGTCCTGGGCCGTGGTCTCCTCCTCGATGGTCCAGGTGAGGCCCGCGTCGGTGGAGACCGCAATTCCGGCGCCGAAATAAAAGGGCGCAACCTGCCAGGAGGCGGCCGCCTCGCCGGTGCCGACAAAGAGGGTGTCCTGGTGGTCGGGATGGATGGCGATGGCGCCGCAGGCGAGCGTATCCACGCCCGCCGCCGCATTGTTGATCGAAGTCGGGTTGACACTCACCCGGGGATCGCGGTCAAAGCGGTCCATCAGGGGGCGCCAGGTGACGCCGCCATCGTCGGAACGCCAGACGCCGCCGTTGGCGGTGGCAATGTAGAGACGTTGTCCCCGGCGGGGCAGGGCAATCCCCGAAACCCGGCCGCTGATGGCCGGAAAGGTCGAGGCCTGACCGCGTCGTGCCGATGATGGTCCGATGGATACCCAACTCACAGCCCTACCTCCCTGCTCGATCGGTTATTGCTGATCATCTCCCGTCCGCGTCTTTTGGGTCGCCGCCTGTTCCAGCTCCTGCTGCCGGGCCAGCAGACGGCGCTTGTACTCCTGCATCATGTCCGCCCTTGCTCGGGCCAGGGGCGCGGCAATGGCCTGCTGTTCCTCGACCGGCGTTTTTTCCCTGGTCGCCCTGCCGCGGGGAGTCGGTTCCCCGTCGCGGTCTTCCTCGGCCAGCGGCTTGATGAACGGGAATCGCTGCTGGAGGAAATAATCGCGCCGCTTCTGGGAGTTGCCGCTTTTGCCTATTTTCTTGCGGATTCCGGCACCGTTGACGTATTCAATCTCATCCCCGGGGGTAAAGGGTTTGGGGCTCATTCGTACCTCCTTGCACTCAGGCGATCATCATCCAACAGGCCAATATGCCGCCGGGCATGTACGGACCGGGCAGCCCCAGCAGGGGACCGATGCTGCCCGAAACCGGCAGGTTCTCGCTCCCCCGGAGACAATCGGCCAAGAGGTCGATCCGCAGCGATGTCTCCTGATCGAAATTGATATATTTCGCCAGGACATCCGCCGACAGGGTACATGTCCAGGTGATGACATTGGGGGTGCGCGAGGAAAAGGTGATTTTCCCCGGCAACGCATAGAGCAGGTTGTTCTGGCCGTGCAGCCGGACACGGAAAAAGTGCCCACGGGCCTTCTCGATCAGGCTGCCGTCCAGGGGCCCACTGAAGGTGAAGGTCAACCCCTTTTCCGGCAGCAGTTCGAGCAGGGTCTGGGCGGGGACCGGGGTGAACAGATCCCAGGAGAGTTTCGCGATGACC
>JBFWIP010000085.1:0-4305 GCA_050255935.1 Desulfobulbus sp. | reverse complement strand
TGCGGCCCCTGAGGTCCTTGGGGCCCCTGGGGCCCGGTCGCTCCGCGATCGCCCTTGGCTCCGGCCGGCCCCTGGATACCCTGGGGTCCGGTTTCACCGCGATCACCCTTGGCTCCGACCGGCCCCTGGATGCCTTGGGGCCCGGTCTCGCCCCGGTCGCCCTTGGCCCCGGCCGCCCCTTGAATCCCCTGAGGTCCGGTTTCGCCGCGATCCCCTTTAGCTCCGGTCAGTCCCTGAATGCCCTGGGGACCGGTCGGGCCGCGTTCTCCCTGTGGTCCGGCGGCACCGGTCTCCCCCGTGGGCCCGGGAAGTCCTTGAAGCCCTTGCTTTCCCTGCACTCCGGTCGGACCCACCGGCCCTGGAACCCCCTGCGGACCTTGCTCGCCCGCCGGACCGGGAGCCCCCATGGGCCCGGGTTCCCCGGCAGCGCCTTGGGGCCCGGGAATACCGGGGTCGCCCTTCTCTCCGGGATCGCCCTTGTCGCCTTGCCCGCCCTGGAGGCCGGGCTCCCCTTGTTCTCCCTGCTCCCCTTGAGGCCCCTGCGGCCCGGCCGGCCCCTGCGGGCCGGGGATGGTGGTGGTTTCGATCACGGCGCCGTCATAGCGCCATGCGCCGGCCCCGTCCTGGAAATGATCGCCGCTGTGGCCGTGGTAGGCAGGGGCGAGGAACTGAATGTTCGCCTGTTGGGCGGTGACCTTGCCGGAGGCGTCCCGGGTGAGGGTGCCGGCCACGAAGTCATCGGCAACCACTTCCTCGCCCAGTGCCGCCACCAGGACGGAGGTATCGGCAAAGACAATGGTCTGCACCTCGCCGACCCGGGCCATGGGCTGGTCGTGGTTGGATCCGCGCAGGATCACCTGGAACTGTTGGTCCCCTTCGCCCTCGCTGGACGTGCCCGCCGGAAGCTGGAGGGTGACATCCTGGGCAACGGCAAGCCTGCATCCGGAAGCGGAAAAGGCCAGGCCCCGGGACAGGGTGACGGTGGTGCCGTCCTCGCCGACCAGCAGGCGGAGCCCCCAGGCGATCCGGTCAAAGCCGAGGGCACAGCGCAGGTCCTGGACCGCCTGCGCCAGCACCTCCTGCATATGGTTGAGATGTTCCGGCGTTACCCGCAACCCATCCACAAAGTATGATTTCGCGTCACTGGCCATGATTGCTACTCCTCATAGATCACCCGGGCCTTGGTGACCGTATAGGTTCCGGGGGCGTGGAACAGGACCGGGATGTTCAGTTGACCGCCGGAGGGGTGGACCCCGTTGCTGAATTCCAAACGCACCTCAATGGGCCCGTTGCCCGGGGTGAGGCCCTTGAGTTCCTCTTGCGAGTGCGGATCGAAAAACCTGACCGCGGCAATGGCGCCGTCGGTGACTGGTTGCCCCTGGAGGCGGAGCCGTCCCCGGAAATGGTGGACCTGGCTGTTCAGGGTCAGGCTCAAGGGGGAGAACGTTCCGCCCGGCACCCCCCGCTGCAGGCTGACCACGCCCTCGGTTTCACCGTCGTTGCCGCCCAGTTGCCACCAGCAGCTGCCGCGGATCACCCGCACCTCCACCCAGAGATCCGTATCCGCCGGGATATCCATGGGGGTGTCGAGCGCCAATAGCAGCCACTGTTCCTGGGCATCCTCCTCCACGGTTTGCGAACGGAAAACCGCCTCGGTGAGGGAATCGCCGACCTTGCCGTTGTCGTCGCCACGGATGAAGGCGGTGATTTCCGCGCCGCCTTCGCTGACCACCAGGGGCAACCGGATCCCCTCCAGCTTGCCGAAGCGGGCCAGCATGTCCTTGGTGAGCAGGGCGGCCAGCCCATGGTCGTTATCCAGGAGCAGTTCGCCCAGGTCGATCGCTTGCGGACCGGTTGCCGGAAAGAAACGTGATTTCGGTATATTGCCCGACAAGGTAAAGGTCGTTTGCCGGACCAGCCACCCGTTGCTGCCGTCGGGCAGGGGCAGCGAAAGGGTGGACGCGCATTCCCGGTCTATTTCCAGGGTCAGGGCCTGGGCGGGAAAGTCGACATCGTAGCCGCAAAGATAGTCCAGGGTCGGCACGGTCAGTTGCAGCCGGCAGGCCAGGGCGGCGCGAAGTTCAAGCGTCACCGTCGATGCCCCGCCGTTGATTTCATCCTGGAGCATTTGGGTGAGGTCGACGGTTTGCCGGAACGAAGGCGCGCTCAGCGTGGTTCCGTTCTCCCAGGTGACCCCCAGGGAGGCCAGCCAGGTCTCCACCCCCTTGGCGGTCAGTTCTTTTCTCAATCGGCCGTTGCTGCTCAAGGCCTTTGCCAGGTCGGCCTTTTCCTTCTCCGTGAGGGTGATGCCGTATTCCGCCAACAAACGGTCCAGTGCCTTTTCGTCTCCGGAGTGGGCCGACGGGGCGGTGAAGAGATCGAGCAGCCGGTTGATCAGCGCCTCCTTGGCCTTGGCATCCAGATGGACCCGGCCTTCGGCTGCCTGTTCCGTCGAGGCGTTCAGCTTGACCTGCCCGATATGGGTCCAGGCGGTTTTGCCGTTCAAGCTCAGCACCAGGTCCGAGGGCGCATCGGGCAGCAGGATTTTGCCTTTTCCGGCAAGCTCCTCGATATCGACAGCGCTCTCGAAGGTGACCAGAAGTTTTTCGGTGGCCAGTTCCGCAAACCGTACCTTCTTCCCGGAGGTGAAGCTGGGCCCTTCGCTGGCAAAACCGGCGCCGGTCCAGGGAACGATTTCGCTTATGGCCAGCGGCGTATCCAGGCCCGAAACCGACCGCATGCTCTTGAGATCGATCACCGCCTTGATGGTGTCATCGGGGCTGGACCGGACCTCCCCGGCCTCGTTCAGGGCGCACTCCCCGGCGGCCAGGGCCAGTACCTCCACCTCCACCCTGGTCAACAGCCCCCCGGCCGGGAGATCGAGGCCGTGTTCGACCTTGGCGCTGCAGGGCGGCCCCTGGTTCTCCTGATCTGCTGCGGTTTTCCGCAGTTCCGACAGGATATCGGCGGCTGCGGAGTCCCCTTTTTTTTCGGCAGGGCTTGATTGTGCCATTGCGGAATCCCCGGTTACTTCATCAACGCGTAGGAGGCCGCGAGGACATCATAGGCGGCCTTTTCGCTTTTGGCCGGGTCGGATTCGTCTATTTCGAGGCCGAGTTTCTCGACAAAGAAATTGTGCATGGTCACCTCCTCCTCCGGCGTCAGCTCGACGCTCAGTTCCTTGGAATCGATGATTTTCTTCACTGCCTCATCGGCCATGGCCACGTCCACGACCTCCTTGGCGATCTTGCCGGCATAGCCGCTATGGACGCCTTCAAAGATATCCATGCCCATTTGGTCCACATTCTCGAAATAGACGATGACCTTGGAACCGCTGGCGACCAGGGTGCCGGCCTCCGGATTTTGGGACACGGCCTTGACCCGGGTGATCTGGACGACAAAATCATCCTTGACGGTGTCCTTGATCGGGACAGTCGCCTTGAAGGAACTGTATTGGGGGTTGTTCAGCAGGAGTTCTCGATCGAATGCCACATTAAGCGCCATGGTTGCTCTCCCTGGGATACGGGTTGAATCGTGTTGGCCGGACGGATCAGATGGCCGCCTTGCGGGTTCGTTGTTCCATGCCCAAGCCGTATTCGGCCAACTTGGCGGCGGCCTGGCTCGGGGTCATGCCGGTGACGTCGGGAACCTGGACCATGCCGGTGATCTCCACCTCGGCGGCGATGACCAGGCGGATGCGATCCACGGCCGGTTTGATCACCGTGCCCTGGGGCGGCAGTTGATAGAGAACGCGCATGTTGCCGGGGGCATCGTCGACCGCATGATTTTTTCCGGCCGAATCCAGGATTTTGGAAATGGTCATGCCCTGGCCGCTCAAGGTGGTTTTGGCCTGGCTGAGCTTGAGGCCGAAGAGATCGGGCACCGGTTTGCCGTCCGGTGTCAGGCCCACCGAAACCCCGGCCTGGTCGGGAAAGGTGATTTCCTCGGTCCGGGTCTGGTGGTTCGGCGCCGAAACATGGAGGTCCCAGGTCCCGTCGCCGATACCGCAGATGGTATGGGCTGTGCGGCCGGGAAAGGGGAGGGCGGCGCGGATAACCTTGCCCGTGTCCTTGTCGACCGCGACTACTTCGGCCTGTGCGACCGGCTGATTGACCTGGCCGGCAACGTGCACGGTCACCTGCAGTTCGCCGCTGCCGACGGCATTGATGGCATCGCGCAGGAGTCCGAGCGAGTCAAGGATCTCGTTCCACGCGGTGGCCGTTATCGGCCTTCCTGGTTCAACATGTGCGAGTGCTGGAAGTTCCACTGTCATTGTCGTTATCCTTATCAACTGGTCGGTTGGGG
>JBFWIP010000084.1:5398-10593 GCA_050255935.1 Desulfobulbus sp. | reverse complement strand
CTCCTGCTTGCCTGCCTGTTGCTCGTCAGCAGTTGCGGGTACTATTTCCCTCATGTTTACGAGGGCCCCAGGCAGGTTATTTACATGCCCTCTTGGAAAAACCGGACCAATAAATTGAACCTGGACATGAAAATATACCAGTCGCTGTCCCGCTGGTTTCAAAAAGTTCAATCGGTTGACTTGACCAAGGAAAAAACGGGTGCTGACTATGCCCTTTCCGGAGAAATCCTCTCCATTGATTTACCAACGGTTTCCTGGAACACGTATTCCGATGCGACCGGCACCAAGGTCAATCTTATTGTCCGCTATTCTCTCAAGGATTTAAAAAGCGGCAAAATTCTCTGGCAGCAAAACAGCAGACTGTATTCCGCCGACTATAGTGTACAGATTGCCAGCAGCGCCGCTGATGACGAGGCGCTGAGCAAGATCATCGAAGACATGTCGGAGGACATTTACCTCGGCACCCTGAAACGGTTACGCAAGCAAAACGCGAAAACCGCCCACTGATCCTATTCCCCGTCTTTCCATCCAAGGCGTCATGGAATATTCCACGACGCCTTTTCTTTCACAGGTTCCATGGAGCACAGCAGAATATCGTACCCGCCTCTGAAGATCGGCCCTGTTGGTTTACCGACATCACTTCTTCTCGCGCCGCTGGCGGGCTACACCGACCTGCCGTTCCGGCTTCTGTGCAAAGAGAACGGCGCCGCCCTTTGCTGCTCGGAGATGATCAGCTGCCATGGGCTGCTCTACCAACAAAAAAACACTTATGAATTGCTCCACACCGTTCCGGAGGAGCGACCTTTTGCGGTGCAGTTGTTCGGCAGCGACCCGGAATTGATGGGCAGGGCTGCCGTCATCGTGTCCGGCTTGCCGGTTGATTTGATTGACATCAATATGGGTTGCCCGGTGCGGAAGGTCATCAAGAAAGGATGCGGCGCGGCATTGATGAAGGACCCCAACCGCGCCGAGTCCATTATCCGGGCGGTCTGCGCCAATACCCCATTACCGGTGACCGTCAAGTTCCGCAGCGGCTGGACCCACGAAACAATCAACGCGCCTGCGTTTGCCCGGATGGCCGAGTCAGCGGGCGCACAGGCGCTCACCATCCATGGACGCACCTGGGCGCAAGGATTCGGCGGGCAGGCAGACCGGAGGGTCATTGCCGCTGTCAAGGCGGCGGTTTCCATACCGGTAATCGGGAACGGTGATGTGCACTCTTTTGCAGACGGACTTTCAATGATGGCGGAAACCGGCTGCGACGGAGTCATGGTCGGGCGAGGGGCTTTGGGCAACCCCTGGTTGTTCTCGCCGGAGGGCAAGCCGGAAACCCTTTCGGGGCGAATGCCGGTGATAGAACGATATTTGCTCTTGGCGGAACAGTTCCTTCCCCTCGAAAAGGTTCTGTTCAAGATAAAAAACCATACCGCCAAATTCCTGAGCGGTATTCTCGGGGCCTCATCCCTGCGCCATGCATTGTATGCCTGTGAAAATATCGAGGCGATTCGAGGCCTCCTCCGGGAGCAGGCAAACAGGGGATTGCTTGGTGATTAATGCTGCCCTTTATATTGCGGGGCGATCAATTTCGTTTGCTTGATCTTTTCCACCCGGCGATAGAGATCCAGGGAAATAGCCTGGGCCTGATTCAACTCCTCCCAGGACATATTGACCATGAGGTCATTGCGGTTGATGGCGGCAAGCGTATTGCCGCGGCTGGCGGCAAGTGAATACCAGGCATACCCTCTGGCTTTGTCGGTATCGGTACCCGTTCCGGTGGCGTACATCAGGCCGACATTCGCCTGGGCCAGGAGATTTCCCTGGAAAGCCGCCTGTTCATACAATGCGAGCGCCCTGGCATAATCACGTTCGCCGCCAAGACCATGGTAATACATGTAGGCTAAATCAACCTGTGCCGTAGCGCTCCCCTGTTCGGCGGCCTGAGCGAGCCATCGTTTGGCTTCCAGGAAATTTTGGGGCACGGTCACGCCCCGCAGGTACATCGTCCCTATGATGGCCAACGATTCCGGAGAGGTTTTGCCCCCCTCCGCAGCCTGCATCAGCCACTTGAAAGCGCCACGCTTATCCGGATCAGTTCCCTGCCCCTGGTAAAGCATGCCACCGTAAATATACTGGGCCTCAGCATCTCCCCTTGCCGCGGCCTGCCGGTAAAGATCGAGGGCCCGTGCCAGATTCACCGGCTCTTCAACACCGTAGTACGCTCTATAGGCCAAGGCCTTGAGCCGGACGATGATCTCATCGGGCCTCTCGCCCTGAGCGTTCGCAATGCCCTGGACAAGCAGCACCCCAACGGTCACCACACCGACCAGCAAAAGGGGCCTGTACAAGAGGTACAACCACCGGACGAGCAATGATTGCACCTCGGCCTGCATCGTCTGAGAAC
Source organism: Desulfobulbus sp. (assembly GCA_050255935.1). Taxonomy (GTDB): domain Bacteria; phylum Desulfobacterota; class Desulfobulbia; order Desulfobulbales; family Desulfobulbaceae; genus Desulfobulbus. The sequence goes on along the minus strand of JBFWIP010000084.1, from coordinate 8,192 downwards.
GGGCGGACAGCTCCCCTGGCATCCTGTTGAAGCAAAGGCCAGCCATGGACACCCCCTGCTACCGGCCCAGGATCCCCTGCAGCAACTGTTTTTCGGGGGCGACCTTGTTCGGCTTTTTCTTTTGGCTCTGTTGCGGCGTTTGCGTCGATTTCCCCTTGCCTAAAGCGGTTTGACAGGGATCATCATCTGCGACCACCTTGTCCACCAAAATTTCCCCCAATGTCGACAACCCCCCGGTGGCCACACCGGCACCAACCGATGCGGCCGTCTTCAAGGTGCCGACTGTATCGATGCCCATGGAGGGATTGGCCAGGGTTCCGTTGACCCGGACCAGTCCGGCCAGGGGCGAAGAAAGCGACAAACCGACACCGCCCCTGGCCCGGGGTTTTATGCCCAGGTCAAGGCGTTCGGAGCGCAGGTTGATCGTTCCCGAGCCAACCACATCCACCTCTTCGGTCCGCATGGCAATACCGTTATCAGCGGTGGCGAGGCCGTCACGCAGGACAAAGCGCACTGCCGCACAACTCATCTTGGTGTAGTCTTCGGTTTTCGAAAAAGGGTTGATGGCGCCGAGGACCTGGAAGATCAAGTCACCGGCAGCCCAATTGACGGCCTTGTTCATCAGGCGGCCTTGACCGACGCTGACAACGGTTTCACCTGTTGCCGATGCCATCAACGCCCGAACCGAGTTTCCGCTGCTCTGCAGGTCAACCTTCAAATCGCTCTTCCCGCCGGTGAGGGCACTGTTGTTTTGTAATTTGCCCAGCTCAAATCCCCGGCCATTGACCAGCACGGCCAGGGTCGGTGTTTTTGCGGAACCGTCGAGGTGCACCTTGCCCTCAAAGGTACCGCCGGCAAGGCCGAAACTGAAAGGCGCAACGGCAAGACGTCCACCGTTCAAGGCGACATGGACGTCGAGATCATTCAGTTGCCGGTCGTCGAGTTTGAGTTTTGCCATGTGCAACTTCACATCGGCATCAACGGACCGCAGAGGGGCAAGCGGCAAGGGTTGATCGGAAAAAAGCCGACCGTCCCCTTTGGATTTTGCCGCTTTCTTTTCCGGTGCCTGAGCAGGGGCGGCGGTCGATGAAGCCGTGACATCGGCCAAATCAAAAAAACTGCTGGCAAGTTGTCCGCTGATGGCGGGACGTTTAGCCAGCTGGACATGGAGGGTTCCCTTGAGATCGCTCTTGTTCGCGACAAATTCCAGTTCGGACACGGTCCACTGTTTATCACTGCCCTTGACATTACCGCTAATATGCAACGGGCCCTTGATCGGAATATCGGCATTGGCAATCGGGGCCAGGACAGCCGGATTCTCACAGTCGACCATGACCTTCAAATCAGGGGTAACGGTTCCGGCCAGATCGGTTACCGTTCCTTGTGCCCGGACCTCGGCCAGTTCCTTCTTTCCGAGGTTCAAATCGACATCATTTAGCGAAAACTGCTTTCCCTTGTCCTTCAATTTGGCCGATACGGCAAAAGGTCCGATCGATTCCGGAAGATTGGAAAGTTCGACGCCGGCCTTCCGTATCACCTCGGCGAGCTCGTTGCCTTCAGCCGCCAGGTTGATATGCAGGCCATGGAACGCCTTGATGTCATCCACTGTCCCATCCGCCCGCAAGGTTACCCCCTCAACAACCGCTTTCAATCGCAGCGGCCAGGGTTTGCCGCTCAGCACGGAATCAATACCGCCAAGACTGCCGGTCAGGTCGATTTTATGTTCGCGGACAGTGGTCAACAACTGCACGCCCAACAGGGAGGGGTCTTTCTTATCGGATCGAAGGTTGAATTGCTCGATGGTGATTTGTTCGGATTTTTTGGTCGCCCGGTCATACAAGGTGAACTTGCCGTTGGTTATCTTCAACTCATTGCAGGCGAAGCTGAAACCGCTTTCTCCCTTGCTTTCTTCCGGGGAAGCAGCTGTTTGTTTCTCTTCTCCCGGAACGCTGAAATCGAGATTGCCGGGACCCTTTGCCTCGGTTTCAATCAGAACATCGGGCGAAGCCAGGATCAAACGGTTGACCATGAGCTGTTTTTCAAGGAGGTGACGCAATGCCACTTCCAGTTCAAAGCGTTTGATTTTCACCATTTCCGGCCGAGATGAGCCGGGGGGGTTGGACAGAGTGACATCGTTCACCACTATCCTCGGGACAATGCCGAGCTTAATTTCCACCGGGCCATTGATGGCCAAGTCCCGCCCGGTACTCTTTTTCACCTGGGCCGCCAGCATCTCCTTGAATTGATCGAGATTGATCGATTGCACGGCAACAATGGCACCGACAACCACCACCGCGATGAGCACCGCAAGCGCAATACCGGTTTTCAATAAACGTCCTTTCTTCATACGTACTCCTCCTCGTAAAGAAAGTGATCACAGGGAATGCAACTCGTCAAATTGCAAATCGTTCTCTTTAACCTCATGGATCGGTTTCAAAGAATTACACTCTCACGTTTTTTTTTGCATAAAACGACAAATCAAGGCAGAAAAATTTGCAGCATTTGCTGAAAAGGAATAATAACAATTCGTTAAAGAGGAAAGTGATTTTTTGGTAAAGATGGACGCCACCTTGGCTTCATGGGTCGCGCGTGTTCCAGGAGAAGACTCCATGCCCCCGATCGTCAGTTTTATTGGATGGCATAATTCAGGCAAAACCACTCTGTGCCGACAGGTCGTTGCCCATCTCAAGGCCAGGGGCTACCTTGTGGCCGTCATCAAATCCACCAAGGAAACGGGGATTGCCGTTGATCAACCCGGCACCGATACAGCCTTGTACAGAAAGAGCGGTGCCGA
>JBFWIP010000084.1:0-5298 GCA_050255935.1 Desulfobulbus sp. | reverse complement strand
ACCCTCATCCCTCAAAAAAAGCGGGCCTGCCCCCGGGGACCCTGGTCCATGTCGGCGATTCCCCCGCCGAGGCCGGACGCATCACGCTGACCAGCTATACCAGTGATCGTTGCGAGGAACGGCCGGTCCAATCAATGGAAGAAGTTCTTGCCTGCCGTGGTTCCGGCAACACGCTCTGGGTCCAGTGTGAGGGGCTTGACATCGTGGGAACACTTGAAACCATTGGCAGGGAACTCCAGGTCCATCCCCTCGTTCTGGAGGATATCCTCAACACCCACCAACGCCCGAAATTCGAGGAGTACGACGATTACCTCTTTTTTGTGGTCAAGACCCTGCGATCCAACCGGGAGATTCAGGTTGAATACGAGCAGATCAGTATCCTGCTCTTTCACGACATGGTCATAACCTTTCGCGAGCGGTCCGACCCCCTGTTTGCTGAACTGAAACAACGTCTCAATGCCCCCAAGGGCCGCATCCGTTCCCTGGGAACGGATTATCTCGCTTACGCCATCGTGGATCTGGTTGTTGACCATTATTTTATCCTGGCAGACACCATTGAAGACACCATTGAAGCGATCGAACTGAAATTACTGAGCAATCCGCAATCCGATCTGTTTACCACCATTCAGATGCTCAAACGGGAACTGGTGTTCATCCGCAAGGCCATCACCCCGATCCGCGAACTCCTGCTCGCCATTCAACGCAGCGAATCCGCACTGGTGCAGGATCGGACCCTCCCTTATTTCCGGGATGTGTTCGATCATAGCCTGCGGGTTATCGACATCATGGACTCCTACCGGGACCTGATCAACGGCATGCTCGACATCTACCTCTCAAGCGTCTCCAACCGGATGAATGAGATCATGAAGATACTGACCGTTTTTGCAACGATCTTCATCCCCCTGACCTTCCTGGTCGGTGTCTATGGAATGAATTTTGATTACATGCCCGAACTTCATTGGAAATGGGGGTATCTGCTTCTCTGGGTTTTGTTCTTTGGCATTCCTGCGGGCCTGTTGACCCTGTTCAAAAAGAAGGGGTGGCTGTGAGCTCGACGCAGGCACACCAAATGGGCAGCACGGAAATGGTGCAATCGCTGTATGCGGATCTGCAGGTATTGGCCAATCCGGAGATCGCCGCTCATTCCCAGCGTTTTTTTCGAACAGGACCGGGACAGTATGGTGAAGGAGATCGTTTTCTCGGTATCCGGGTCCCTGCTGTGCGGCGCCTGATTCCCCGGTTTCGGGCCCTGCCGCTGGCCGGCATCCTGCAAGCTCTGCGTTCACCCTGGCATGAACAGCGCCTGTTGGCGCTTCTGCTGCTGGTTGACCGCTACGGCAGGGCCGGCGCGGAAAAGCAGCAACAAATATTTGAAGAATATCTCAGCCATACCTCCTAGATCAACAGTTGGGACCTGGTCGATTGCTCGGCCCCTCATATCGTGGGAACCCACCTTACCCAAGGCGATCGGCAGATCCTCTACCAACTGGCCCTTTCATCTTCCCTGTGGGAGCGACGGATTGCGATCATTGCAACCCAAAGCTTCATCCGCCGGGGTGATTTTCACGATACCCTGGCGATTGCCGAACTCCTGGTTCAGGATCGGCACGATCTGATCCATAAGGCAGTCGGATGGATGTTGCGGGAGGTGGGCAAAAGAGACCAACGGCAGGAAGAACAGTTCCTCAACCGTTATCATACGGTCATGCCAAGGACAATGCTGCGATATGCCATTGAAAAATTCCCTCAATCACTGAGGGAAGCCTACCTCCACGGTTCACTCTCCTAAGAACAAACGCTCCTCTAACTTTTTTCCTCGGCACGCGCTTTTTTGCAGGTCCCTCCATCGATCATTTTTTCCGGAACCACTCCGTTTCGGTCCGGTCCTCTTCTTTTCCTCAAAATTTTATTGACAGAGAGGGGGCTGGTATATTTCCATCAAAAGGCAATATCTTCGGACATGGCCGCACGCCGCATCATTGTCCGGATACGGTTCGTTGCATGAGCATGGGCTCATGGTTTGAAAAAACAGCGCGTCAAGGTAAGGTATGATCGATAAAGAAAATGATGAGGAGGATCTCCAGGTTGCGGAGTGCTCCATTTGTGGTGGTGACATCATCATTGACGCCTTTTGCGAAGAAGATGATGTGGTGTACTGCAATGATTGTGAGGCGGAGTACCTGATCAGCTCGCTTGATCCCATCCGTTTAATACCCCTGGATGACGAGGAAAGCGATGACGACAGGGATGATTATGATGAAGAGTACGAGGATTAATCCTCGTTAGGCCAGGTTATGCCGGTAAAAAAGGTGAACGCGAATGTTTATCCCGGAATGTCTACTATGAATTTTCTCTATCCGTCGTCAAAAAAAGTACCGTACAACCAGGCAAAAGCCCTCATTCTGCCCATACCCTGCTCCGGCATTCCCCGTGTGGGGCAGGGTATGGACAAGGGGCCGGGGATCATTCTCCAGGCCTCGCAGATGCTTTCCGACTATGACGTCGAATCCAATACCGATCTCAACGAGCTCGGCCTGCATACCCTGGATTCGCTGACCTGTCCCGAGAACACGGGGGAGATGGTCGAAGAGGTGGCCAATCAGGCCAGTCCCCATTTTAAAAAAAACAAACTGGTTGCCGCCATCGGCGGCAGCCACCTGATCAGCGAGGGACTGATCAATGCCGCAGCCGCCCACAACAACAACCTCAGCGTGATCCACCTTGGGGCTCATCCCCACCTGTATAATCAGGCCGCTGACATGCCGGATGTCATGGCCCGCATCACGAAAAAATGCCCGGTCTCCCATATTGGCATCCGCAGCATGAACAAGGCGGAAAAAAAGAAAATCAACCTCGATAACCTGGTTTTCGCCCGGGATATCTATAACAATGGCCTGAATGCCGCTGCCGACGCCATCGATGTCCTTGGCGACAGCATCTATCTGGCCATTGAACTGGATGTTTTCGATCCGGCCTGCATGAATGCGGTGGTCAAACCCGAACCCGGCGGCCTGGACTGGTATACTCTCAACAATCTGGTCCGGATGATCGCCCGCGAAAAATCCATTGTCGGATTCGATGTCACCGGACTCGTCCCCCAGAAAGACGGGCTGCACGCCCATCTGCTGGCGGCAAAACTGGTCTACAAAACGTTGATCTGCTGCCTGAAAAACAGCCGCTGATGTATGATTCAATCCATGGAACATCAAGGGTGGGCAACTGATGGCCCTCCGCAGCACGCCAGCCGCCATTGCCTGGAATCTCCTCCTGCTGACGCTGGGATCGGTGCTTTTTGCCATCGGTATCAACGGCGCGGTGGTCCACAATTCCTTTATCACCGGAGGAGCTTACGGCGCGGCGCTGCTCCTCTGGTATAAAACCAGCCTGCTCTCCCCTCCCGCCTGGTACTTGCTGTTCAATATTCCCTTCTTTGCCGTGGGCTGGTTTTTCGTCGGCCGCCGTTTTTTTTGGTACAGCCTCTACGGCATGCTCGCCGTAACCCTGGCCTCGCAATGGATTTCCATTGATTTCCAGATCAAGGAACAGCTTTATGCCGCCATCGCCGGCGGTCTGGTGTGTGGTGCCGGGGTCGGCGTGACCCTCCGCTCCCTCGGTTCCGCCGGTGGCCTCGATATCGCGGCGGTCGTGCTCAACACCCGCTACAATATCGGTGTGGGCAAGGTGTATTTTCTGTTCAACGTGATCCTTTTCACCCTCACCATTTCCTTTTACAGCCCGGATATCTTCATCGCCTCGGTTATTCTCGTTTTTATCTCCTCGACCATGGTTGAGTACATTCTCTCCCTCTTCAATCAGCGCAAAATCGTTTATATAATCAGCGATCAAAATGAACGGATCGCCAAGACCTTCAACGACGTGCTCCATCAAGGGGCAACCTTTATCAAGGCAAAAGGTGCGTTCACTGGTCGAGACAAGCTGATCCTCATGGCGATCACCAACAACATCCAGCTGAAAAAACTGGAAAGCACGGTTTTTTCGGTCGATGAGCATGCACTGTTCATCGTCGAGAACAGTTTCAACGTCATTGGGTCCAATTTCGGCAAACGAAAAATGTACTGATGCGCGGCATGGGCGATGCCGTTTTTTTTTACGTGTAGGAGATGTACGGGTTGGACAAAACGGTTGTCGAATTGATCGGGGTGGACAAGGAATACGGCAGACATCGTGCCTTGGCCGATATTTCCCTCACCGTTGCCGATGGCGAATTCCTCTCCCTGCTCGGGCCATCGGGTTGCGGCAAGACCACCCTGCTTCGACTGATCGGTGGATTTGAGGAGTGTACCCGGGGCCGTCTTTTGCTTGACGGCAAGGCCATGGGCCGAACACCGCCGGAAAAACGGGCAGTCAACACGGTCTTCCAGAATTATGCCCTCTTCCCCCACATGAACGTGTTCGACAATGTCGCCTTTGGCCTGCGCATGGCAAAAAAAACAAAGGCTGAAATCACGCAGTCGGTAGGCCAGGCCCTGGAGTTGGTCCAGCTCTCCGGCATGGAGAGACGACGGCCCAACGAACTTTCCGGCGGTCAACAACAACGGGTGGCCATCGCCCGGGCCATTGTCAACAAACCGCGGGTACTACTGCTCGACGAACCGCTGTCCGCCCTGGATCATCGTCTGCGCAAACAGATGCAAAAGGAACTGAAGCAGCTGCAGCGGACCCTGGGGATCAGCTTTATCCTCGTCACCCATGACCAGGACGAGGCCTTTGCCATGTCCGACCGGGTTGTGGTGATGCAACACGGAAAGATCGAACAGATCGGCACCCCGATGGAAATCTATGAGGAACCGGTCAACCTGTACGTGGCCAAGTTTGTCGGTGACATCAATGTGCTGGAGGGCGTTGTCCGTGAACGGACCGGTCCGGCAACATGCAGGGCCCTTGTCGAGGGGTCGACAGTCAGCCTGAGGAGCAGGCAACCGCTTGAGCTGGGCCAGGCGGTCCATGTGTTGCTGAGGCCCGAGGATTTCCGCCTTGAATTGGAACGCGATATTGCCGAGTCGCGTGCTCTCTCCGCCAAATTTCAGCAGGCCAGGCTCAAGGGCACGGTGCGGCGTATTTTTTACCACGGAGCCACCTACGATGTCGAGGTCACGCTCGAGGGGGGGACTCGGGTTCAGGTCACCGAATTCTTTGACGAGGACAGTGAAGACCTCTCGTTCAAGCCCGGGGATGCCGTGGTTCTCGGCTGGCACGAGGGATGGGAGGTGGTCCTGCCCCATGAAGCATAGACCCGGATTCCGGCAACTGCTGATCGGTTCCACCTACATCTGGATG
>JBFWIP010000083.1:7439-10850 GCA_050255935.1 Desulfobulbus sp. | reverse complement strand
CAGCCGAATCCGGATTTATTCTTTTTCCCATGGCTCGAAAGCGGTCTGTTTGCTTCAAGTACCTCTCTTCATCTGGGACCAAGCCGTTCCCTCTTGGGGAAAACTGCACGATTCATTGTAGATGAATACGATGTCTGATGGAGGTCCATGCCTCCTTGTGGCCGGAAGAATTGATACGGAGAGGAGGCGTCCTGCGCATCGGGAAATTTCCTATCGAGGACATCGTACTGTATTGAATTTGAGAGCTTTCTTAGAAAAACAACAAGCAACATTGCCCTTTTCTTTCAACAACATATTGACCAGGTACGAGGTAGCATATGAATTATGGAGTTGTTAGCCAGGAACAGCTTGAAAAAATAGATGAAATCCTGACTGAAAAGCTCATAAAGATTGGTGTTGACTGCGTTATCATCATTGATATGGCAGGCAACATTATCACGGCCAAGGACAATGGCACGTCGAAGTATGATGTCTATTCTTTTGCTGCCTTGGCCGCAGGCAACTTTGCGACCGTTGACGCCATGGCAAAACTGGTTGGGGAACAGGAATTTTCACTTCTGTTTCACAAAGGGGCGGAATGCAATATCCATTTTTCCAAAATTGATGACGAACTTCTGCTCATAACCATGTTCGGCAAGGGAATTTCATTGGGATTTCTGCGGCTCAATGTTGTCGAGGCAATTGATCGTATTAAAAAGATCTGGTCACGGAAGTAATCCGGCTTAATCCAGCAATTTGGTGGATTGGTTGAAAGTCGGGAACACCACAAATCCGTGTATCGAAATTATGGTGCACCATGAAACACGAAACATCCTTTTCGGGGCTTCTTACGAAAAGCCTGTTGCTTCCTGGTGTACGGTGCGATTGAGCAGCGGGAGATCGTCGTGAGTTTTATCAATCTGAGAGAAAAAATAGTTCAGGTCAAAATCGTCTATTACGGACCTGGGCGTGGTGGCAAAACCACCAATCTTGAATATATAAACCGCAAGTTTTCCAAACAGATCCAATCTGAAATGGTCAGTTTGAAAACCCATGGTGACCGCACCCTTTTTTTTGATTTCCTCCCCTTCAACATGGGGCAGATCAAAGGGTATGAACTCAAAATCCAACTTTATACCGTTCCCGGCCAGGTCAAATACAATGCCACGAGGAAACTGGTGCTTAAAGGTGTGGATGGGCTTGTCTTCGTTGCCGATGCCCAGGAACAGATGCGGGAAAAAAACATTCGCTCGCTCAACCAGCTCCATGAAAACCTGCTGAGTTACAAGGAGTCCATTTTCAAAATTCCGCTGGTGCTCCAGTACAATAAAGTCGACCTGCGCAATCAGGGGATTCCGATCCTGCCAACTTCGATCCTTGAAAAGGATTTAAACAGCAAATTGAAGGTGCCTTATTTTGAAGCGAGCGCGCTTACCGGACATAATGTTCCTGAAACATTAAAGAAAATCATTTCTTCAACAGTTATTTCCATCCAGAAAAAACTTATGTAGTGGCTCCAACTTCAAAACCACCACACCTGAACCGGTAGAATGAAAAAATCGCAGCGTGATACATATACCCCCAGCGAAGATTTCGAAGACCTGACGCTCTTTGCCAACGAGTCTTTCGATACCCAGGATGTCGACCTCTTCGAATTCAGCAGCGAGGAATCTTCCCCGCTGACCCGGTTGAAATCCATTATTCTTTCGTTGGATTGGGAGATCAATGACGAGATCCTTCAAGAACTTGATGATGAGATCGTGAACCTGGGGCCCTTGTGGCAGGAGGACAAGGTCGCCGAGGTATACCTGCAGGGATTGGCCAAGATCGGGAATTATATTCGTACCAAAGGAGCCTACGCCCATCCTAATTCGATAAAACTGCTTCTCACCTTTTTCTACAATTTTGAAAAAATTATTTCTTCCCCGGATATTACCGGTGATCAAATTACCCAACTCCTGAAAGGGGATGTCCGTAAATTCAAAATACTCCAATACCAGATAGCCCAAAGTGAACAGGGCGAGGAGACATTTCAGGAAGACCTTGCGCTGCAACCCCCGGAAAGTGATCAACCCGTTGCTCCCGCCCTTGAGGAAACGCCTCCCACCCATTTCCTCAAAGCGTCCATCCTTGGGCTCGACTGGGAGGTTACCGATGAAAGCCTGCTTCAGTTCAATCGCAGCCTTGCAGCCTGCCATCAACAGATGACCGAAAATAAACCGGCGCTGGTCCTTCTCCAGGGACTGCAGGCGCTTGGCGATTATATTGCCGATGAACGGGCCGGCTCCCATCCGGATGCATTCAGCCTCCTCCATTCGTTCAATGAAGCGCTTGAGCGGGTTTCAGCGGATCCCCCCCTGGATGACAATGAAATGCAGCAGTTGCTGGTCGATCGGATCAATCAACTCAACAACCTGAAGATGATCATCGTCTCTCCGGAGAACGGTAAGGTTGACGAAGCAATGATCGCAGGGGTTGTTGAGGAAATCACTGAACCGGTTCTGGATCCCGAATCAAAAGATGTGATCGGGGAAGCAGACGAAATAACTTTCCCCTCTCCTTCTCCCCAGGAACAACCGGCTGCAGATCAACCGCAACAAGAGGAGGATGCCTTCACCTTGGGAGTTGAACTCGACTCGATCTTTGGTATGGAAGCAAAACCTGCCATGGAAACCGCGGATGAGCAGTACCCCGACGAAATTCTTCCACCGGATGCAATTCATCCCGTGGATGACGAGTTGGCCGACGACCTGATCGGCGCCCAACTCAGTTCCAAACGCGGTTTTGCCCCGGCCCTTTCCGATACGGAAGAGGATGCAGGATTTAATGCCGACGAGGCTACTCTTGACCTGGTCGGTCAGAACGACCTGGCCGAACAGCTTGATTTTCTTTTTGCCGACACCGACGAAGCCGCATCGGCGACTGAAGATGCAACCGCCTTCGATGAGGAACCTTTCGATATAGGCGTGCAGGCCGAAGAACCCATTGCGGCCCTGTCTGATGTGGAATTTTCTCTCGACGAGGATGACGAAAAACAACCAGCCTCTCCGGAGCCGTCATCCCTTGATGAGGGTATGCTTGATATTGAAGGCAAGCTCGACAGCTTCTTCACCGATGCAACCGAAGTGCCGGGCGAGACACCTTCCCCGGATGCAACCGTCGAGGAAAGCAAACAATCCCTCTTCGTTGATGAAACAACCAACCTAACGGCCGCTCTTGCCGACAGCGAGGAAAACAAAGGCTTTTCAGAACAGGATGCCGTTGTCACCCTCGGTCAGTCGCCTATTGATGAAATCGAGCAAAAGCTAGATTTCTTTTTTGGCGACGAACTTGGAGAAGAACTTTCACCTGTTTCCACGGAGGCGACAGAGGCCGAGGACACCAGCGGCCCGGCACCGGCCCTCACTGGTTTTGAAGAAGAGAGCGAGGAAA
>JBFWIP010000083.1:0-7339 GCA_050255935.1 Desulfobulbus sp. | reverse complement strand
CAGAGGCCGAGGACACCAGCGGCCCGGCACCGGCCCTCACTGGTTTTGAAGAAGAGAGCGAGGAAAGCATTCCCGTACTGGCGGCAACCTCCGGAGAGGACGAGAAAAGCAGTGATCTCTCGGAGGCCCTGGATGACTTCTTTGAGACGGCCTCCGAATCCGCAGAACCACAATTGACTGAAATCGTGGAAAGCGATGCGCTTACCGAGGAATTGGAAGCGACACTGGGTGTTGTCGGGGAGCACCCCCCTGAAGATATGCGCCAGATCGATCTGGCGGCCTTTGGAGCGATCCTGCCATCCGCGGTTCGTTCGCTTGATCGGACCAAGCTCGACGAAGCCGAGACAATGTTGAATACCCTGCAACAAAAAAGTCTTTCCGGTGAACACAAGGCATTGGCGCAATTGCTGCAATCCGTGCTCGCCATGCTCTCCCGCTTGCCGGCAAAAAGCGAGACCGACACCGAAAAGCTGGTCAACTACCTCTATGAACAGCTTCTTGTGGAAAACCTTGAGCCAACGGTTCTCATCGCTGCCATCAGTCGATTCAGCCACTGGTTGCAGCAAGCGGGTTCACTTATGCCCATGGTTCCCTCAGCTGACCAAACGGGCACCCTTGAACAGCAGGAGCCGCAATTCCATTACACGGCCAAGGAGCTCTATTTTGAATTAGCTGAACTTCGCCACTTCATGAATGATGAATTCTCCAAATTACGCCATCACCTGAAACATCATCACTGATTGACCGGCAATTGCATTAACGTCTTCAAACGCGGAATCGGAACCTCTCCGATCCCGCGTTTCTTATTTCCGCGGATCAAAGGCCTCCCGCAGGGCCTCTCCAATAAAAATCAGCAGGACCAGGGTGCCGACCAAGACCACAAAAGTGGACAGAGAGAGCCACCATGCCTCAATGTTGGCTTTTCCCTGGGCCAGCAACTCCCCCAAACTCGGCGTTGACGGAGGAACGCCGAGACCAAGGAAATCCAAACTGGTCAGGGCGAGGATCGCACCGGACATCCGAAAGGGCAAGAAGGTGATGACCGGCGTCATGCTGTTGGGCAGCAAATGGCGGTACATGATCGTGAAATTGTTCACTCCCAATGCCTTTGCCGCCTTGACATACTCCATATTTCTTCCTTTGAGAAACTCGGCGCGAACGTAATCGGAAAGCCCCATCCAACCGAAGAGCGAGAGCAGAATCAGGAGCAGGAGCATGGAGGGCTTGAAGATCGAGGCAAAAATAATCAGCAGGTACAATTCCGGCATGGAGCCCCACAGTTCGATGAACCGTTGAAAGACGAGATCGGTCTTGCCGCCGAAATATCCCTGCACGGCCCCTGCGACAATCCCCAACAAGGTACCGACGGCCGTCAGCGCTCCGCCGAAGATGATGCTCAGCCGAAACCCGTAAATCAGCCGGGCCAGGACATCCCGGCCACGATCGTCGGTACCGAGAAAATTCTCGCGGGAAGGCGGTGCCGGTACCGGCTGCTCGATATTGAGGTTGATCGAATTGAAACTGTGGGGGTTGGGAGGAAAAAGGACAAAATTGCCCTTTTCGGACAACTGCTCAAGAATAAAGGGATCGCGGTAATCGGTTTCGGTTTCAAAAATACCGCCAAAGACGGTCTCCGGATACATCTTGAACAGAGGGAAGTAGGACGAACCCTGGTAAAAAACATACAATGGCTTGTCGTTGCTGAGGACCTCGGCAAAAAGACTGAGGCCGAACAGACAGACAAAGAGGATCAACGAATAGTAGCCTCGCCGATTTCTCTTGAACCGGTTCCATCGGTTACGTGCCGGGCTTTTTCCCCTTTTTCCACGAGCGACCATGGTTATTGCCGCCCCTCAAAACTGATGCGCGGATCGACCATGACATACGAGAGGTCGGAGAGCAACCTGGATACCAGCCCGATCAGGGTGAAAAAATAAAGCGTTCCCAAGACCACCGGATAATCGCGGTTCATCACCGACTCATAGGCCAACAACCCCATACCGTCGAGGGAAAAAATGGTTTCGATCAGCAGGCTGCCGGTAAAGAAGGCGGTGATGAAACTGCCGGGAAAACCGGTAATGATAGGGATGATCGCATTGCGGAACACGTGCTTGTACAACACCTGCCGTTCCTCCAACCCTTTGGCCCGCGCGGTGACCACATACTGTTTGCGGATCTCCTCGAGAAAGGAATTTTTGGTCAGCAGGGTCATGATGGCTAGGCTGCCCACGGTGGAAGCGATAATGGGCAACACCATGTGCCAGAGATAATCGAAGACCTTGGCCGCCGGACCGAGTTGGTGCCAGTTGTCGGACACCAGGCCGCGAAGGGGAAAAATATTCCAGAAACTGCCGCCGCCGAACAAAACGATCAAAACGATTCCAAGGACGAATCCGGGAATCGCATAGCCGATAAGGATCACCGAACTACTGACCACATCAAAGGTTGAGCCGTCCCGCACCGCCTTGGCGATCCCCAACGGAATACAGACCGAGTAGACGATAAGAAAACTCCACAAGCCAAGCGACATGGACACCGGCAGCTTGGAAATCACCAGTTCGGCAACACTTCTGTGGTGATAATAGGAGCGGCCGAAATCAAACACCAGATAGCGGCGCATCATCTCCAGAAAACGTTGGACAGGCGGTTTGTCAAAGCCATAGAGTTTTTTCAGCTGGTCAAGGCGTTGCTGGTCAAGGCCCTTATTGCCCTGGTAAAGGCTGGTGCTTGCCGCAGCCTCCTTCCCGGTGCCGAATCCGCGCATTTGGGCCATCATCCGCTCAACCGGTCCACCGGGAACGAACTGGGTGACGATGAAGGTGATCAGCATCACCCCGATCAGGGTGGGAATCATCAGCAACAGCCGTTTAAGAATATAAAGCGCCATATTCCACTCAAGTCCTGCATTTTGCGGTAAGGCGGGAAGAAAAACGGATAACCATCAGGAAATGCGGATCCCGCCGACAAAATCGTTATCCTCCTGCTCCTGGCGGTTCCTGACCGGCCGCTCGAAGCTGCGCCCCGGGCCCGGGTTTTCATGGAACACCGGTTCATTGATCACCGGATTCCGGCCGCCGATGGGAGGGCGATCCTCCGTCACGCGGTTTTCCCTGCTCATTGACGGCGTATCCCGGGACACCACTGCGGGCTCAACCGGTCGTTGCGGGGAGGGATGGTTGTCGGCATCCCGAACCCTTGGACCGGAATCAACGCCTTCTTCTCCGGCCGGACGTTTCAAAAAAGTCAACAAACCATCCTGAAGCAGGGAAACGCCAACCAGTTCCCACGAGTCCCGGCCCATCTGGTTGAGCGTCTTTTCCATCTCCTCATCATCCACATACCGATCCCCGAGCAGGCCGTCCTTGGTGAACTCAAAAAGAATCGTCCGATATTGCCACACCATCTCATTTTCTCCTTGAAAAGGAAAGATAACTCAACACTGCGTCTGTCCGCCCAGACGCATCTTCTGCCCTCGATTCGAGGGGCTGCTCATTTATGCGGCGCTATACACGGCCTGAACCTCATCGGCAATGAGGCGGATTCCGCGCCGGACATCTTCTTCGTTTTGGGAATAGGTGATACGAAGGCATTCCCGGGCATGCTGCCAGCCCGGCTCGAGCCCCGGGAAAAAATAATCTCCCGAGACCACCACCACGCCATGCGCCTTGAGCCGCTCATACAAGCGACGGCTCGATATCGGGAGCCCGGGAAACCACAGCCAGAGAAACATCGCCCCCTCGGGCACATGCACCTTGTAGGCAAATCCGGTGAACGACTCTTCAATCGCCTGCAGGGCCAATTCCATTTTCCGTTTGTAATAAGGACGGATCACCTCGTTGCTGAGCCGAATGATCTCACCCGATGCAATGAGTTCCGTGGTCAGCATGGCGCCGAACCCGGCGGTGGCGAGGTTGATGACCGCATTTGCCCCGGAGAGACGATCGATCACCTCTTTGTCGGCAAGAACAATACCGGTTCGGGCGGCAGGCAGGCCGAATTTGGAGAGCGACATGCACAAAATCAGGTGCCGGTCCCAGACCGGAAGCGCATCGGTGTAGATCATTGCCGGAAACGGCAGGCCGTAGGCATTGTCGATAATCAGCGGGATGTCATACAACCGGGCCAGGCGGGAGAGTTCACTGATCTCCGCGTCGGTGAGCACGTTCCCGGTGGGATTGGTGGGACGGGAGACACAGATGGCCCCAACCTCGGGGCCGATGCTTATCTGGTCGAAGTTGACCCGGTATTTGAAGAAATGCTCCCCTATTTCCTCAATTTTCGGCCGGACCGAAGTGAAAAGGTCGCCTTCCACCCCCAAATCGGCGTAGCCGATATATTCAGGCGCGAGTGGCAACAAAATCTTGCGGTACCCGCCCGCAACCGTTTTCCCGGCAAAGAGATTGAATAAGAGAAAAAAGGCTGTCTGGCTGCCATTGGTGAGGCAGATATTCTCCTCGTTGATGTCCCAACCGTACTCACGGCGAAACAGTGCCGCCAGCGCCCGGCAAAAGTCGCCGTCTCCCCGGGGAGGATCATAGATGCCAATCAGTTTGCGCAAGGCCTGGTCATTGTCGATCAGGGATTGCAGCCTTTGATGCATCACTTCCAAAATTTCGGGAATATGGCCGGGGTTTCCCCCACCCATCATGATCGCCCCGCCATCGGCCATGGCCTTGCCGAGATCATCCATCAGGGAAAGGATACCCGCGCCTGCGGTAAATTTTTCACCAAAAGCCGAAAGTTTCATCACACCTGCTCCTTGGAACGGTCCATGGTGTTGGCGCCTGATTCGTGCTGTCCCAAAGGCTTCGCCGAAGGACTCCTGAAAAGGAAACCGGGTATTCGAATAAATAAAAAATGAAATTTTACCAGTTCCTGCAAAAAAAATCCAACCGGATGTCATCGGCAACACCAGGTTCCCTACCATTCCTGTAATCGATTTCAGGGGTGAGGGCGTGCTTGAAAAAACTGGCAGGGGGAGCCGGAGGTTGCCAACACAACCTGCGAGGGAAAGGAGGCGCTTTTAAAGCCATAGGCACGGCAGCCCCGGGGACGGGACGGCTCATAGGTGATAAAAAAATGCTTGCAAAGCATGCAGTTCGGTAATGGGCCGGTACTTTTTTTATCCATGATCGGGACTGGGGAGGAAACGGCCGCAAGCGCAGTCGGGTCAAACCTGCTTTTTGGGATAATCAAAGAAAACCAGTGTGCCGCACCCCGGACCGATGTCCTGCCAGCTTTGTACGGCGAACTCGAGAGCCACAATGCCGCTGGTGGGGATATTTTCGATCTTCAAACCGGATAAAAAATTGGCCAGCATCGTACTTTCCGGATTATGACCGACCACCATCAGGGTTTTCACCTGGGGGGACACCTCGGCGATCAGAGCGACAAGCAGGGCGACACTTGCCGCATATTGTTGCGGATAAAAGAGAACCTGTGCAGGGGGATATCCGAGTTGCTCGGCATAGTGGAGTGCCGTCTCCCTGGCGCGAACCGCGGGGCTGGAACAGATCAAGTCAGGCTTAATGCCCTGGGCGGCCAATCTGCGGCCCATTTCCGGGGCATCATTTCGGCCCCGTTTATTCAAGGGCCGATCAAAATCCCGCAGGTCAGGGTCTTTCCAGCTCGACTTGGCATGTCGGCAGATGAGCAGTTGTTTCATGAGGCGAGCAACTGACCACGAATTTCCCGCCAGAGATCCTGGTAGGCCCTAGCTGCCGTCGAACTCGGCAATTCGGCGGTCACCGGCTGGCGGTAGAGCCCCATCCGTTCAATATCGGCTGAATAGGGAATACTGGCGCCAAGCACTTCCGTCCCTCCCCGCATGGACTGCATGACCTCGGAATGCAGTTTCTTGCGTTTTTCCACCATGGAAAAAAAGATGCGTACCTTTTCCCGTCCCTGGCCTATTTCATCAAGATAGGCGTACAACTGTTCCAGCGCCAGGACGGAAAGGGTGGTGGGAATGACCGGCACCAGGACCTGATCCGCGGCGTAAAAAATATTTTCTGAAAGCAGGGTCAGGTTGGGCGGGCAGTCGAGCACGATCTGTTCATACTCTTCAAGCAGGGGCTGCAGCACCTTGTTCAGGCGTTTCTGCGATTTTTTGCACTCATCCAGGGCAATATCGATATTCCGGTAGGAAAAGTCGGCAGGCAGCATATCCAGCCCCGGGAAATCGGTTCCACGGATATTTTCCTCTATATGTTTGCCGCCCTTGAGCAATTTTTTGGTACCAAACTTTTTCGGCGAACGGATACGGAAATAGTAGGAGGCCGATCCCTGGGGGTCCATATCAAGCAGCAGCGTTTTCCGCTCGGTCGAGGCCAGGTAGGCCAGATTGACCGAAGTGGCCGTCTTCCCGACCCCGCCTTTGATATTGTAGACCGCGAGCACACTCATATCGACTCCTGCTGTTTCTTGAAAAGGTGATGGCAGAGATGGGTTGTTTCGGTATCCGAAAACTGGGCGAATGCCTCCTTGAACCGGCTGCGCAATGCCAACTGTTCCTGATAGAGACTCTGCATCAGGCCGCCGAGAGCGGCCGCCATGGCAAGATCTTCTTTCGTCGGCCTCTCGGCATGGTGGGTGGTCAGGACCTGGCGGAGCATGGCCTGCTGCACGGAGAGGTCGTTGAAGTCGCCCAGGATGTCCTGAAGTTTTTTCAGATGTCGCACCACGGTTTGCAACTCTTCCTTGGGGTAGAGGCTGCTGAAGAATTCCATCGAGTAGCGCAATTTTTTGCACTGGATGCGCAACCGGTGGACCTCGGCATCCGGCGTGGCCGTATCCAGGGAAAACCCGGACCGTAGAACCCGTTTATGGTGCTTGTGGATAATCGAGTCAGCCACCTTTTTGACCGGAACCGCCGCCAAGGCAGCCGGGCAGAGATCCTCCTGCTCCAGGCAACGTTGCCAGTCGGCGAACAGTGCGGTGATTTTCTTGGCGCGCAAACGCCGGGCAAGTTTTTTCTGTTCTGCCTGCCTCCTCCGGGCTAATTCCCTGAAAAAAAGCTCCAATCCGGGTTGCAAGGAGGGTGGTAACCGCTCAAGATAATTCCGGCGGTACTGAAGATAGACGTCAAGGTCACGGGTCGGTCCGGTCAGGCCCCCGAGAGTTGCGAACTCCTTTTTGAACCGGGCCACCGCCGGTGCGGGCAGGACCTGCTTCACCAGGCTCAACCCTGATCGGGTCCGCCGGATGGCCACCCGGAAATCATGAAGAAATTCAATATCCCAATCAGCGAGCACACCGGGAATGTTTTTGCGCATGCTCTCCAACAGCGCAAGATAGATTTCGCCAAGGGCCTGGCGGGCTGTACTCTCCGGATGGAGGG
>JBFWIP010000082.1:3394-10909 GCA_050255935.1 Desulfobulbus sp. | reverse complement strand
GCCGCCGAATCCACCGATGCAATCAAGAAAGGGGTGGGCGTGTCTATCGGTGTCTACGGCGCCGGCCTGGACGGCCCGGATACCTCCGAGGCGGATGTCGAACTCAATCCCGACGGCACGGTCACCATCTTCAACGCCTGGGAAGATCACGGACAGGGCGCGGATATGGGGACCCTGGCAACCGCCCACGAAGCGCTCCGTGCGCTTGCGCTCTCCCCCCAGCAGATCAAACTGGTTATGAACGATACCAGCATCTGCCCCAACTCCGGTCCTGCCGGCGGAAGCCGCAGCCAGGTCATGACGGGTAACGCCATTCGTGTCGGCTGCGAAGAACTGCTCAAGGCCATGCGGAAATCCAATGGTCAGTTCCGCACCTATGACGAGATGGTGGCAGAAGGCATCCCAACGAAAATTCACGGGAAATGGACCCAACCGGCTTCCGACTGTGATGAAAACGGACAGGGAAACCCCTTTGCCTGCTACATGTACGGCCTGTTCATGTCCGAGGTTGCCGTCGAGGTTGCCACCGGCAAGACCACCGTTGAATCCATGGTTGCCGTGGCCGATATCGGAACCGTTATCAACAAGCTGGTCGTCGACGGCCAGATCTACGGTGGTTTGGCCCAAGGTATCGGCCTAGCTTTGACCGAGGACTTTGAAGACATCAAGAAGCACTCCACCATGGCCGGTGCCGGTATCCCCTACATCAAGGATATCCCGGACAACCTGGAGATCATGTACATCGAGTCCCCGCGTCCGGAAGGCCCCTTCGGCGCATCCGGTGTTGGCGAAATGCCGCTGACCGCTCCGCATGCGGCCGTCATCAATGCCATCCACAACGCCTGTGGGGCTTGGTGCCGTCACCTCCCGGCACGTCCCGAGAAGGTCTTGGCCGCCATGCCCAAATAACGGGTTGAGTTGTATGCAATTTTACAGGTAAATTGCTGATGTAAAAAGGAAGGGGAGACAAGGCATTGAAGTTCTTGCCTCCCCTTTTCAGGCTCATCAACCTCAACTTCACACTCTTATGGACCAGACGCAGCTCAGAGCACTTGAATCCCGGTGTATTCAGGAAGAACAGCCCTTTTGCACCGCGGCCTGTCCGATTCATGTCGATGTCCGTGCCTTTATGGCCTGCCTCGCCAAGGGCGATGTGCGGGAGGCGCGGCGAATTCTCGACCGCACCATGCCGTTTCCCGAAATCCTGGGACGGATTTGTGACCAACCCTGCCGCCCGTCCTGCAAGCGCGGCGAAATAGGCGATCCGCTCGCCATCGGCCGATTGGAACAGTTCTGCGTTGGGACCACCGACACGGTCATCAAACTCCCCAAACTGCCCGCCAAGGGCGGTAAAATAGCCGTTATCGGCGCAGGGTTTTCCGGAATGACCGCGGCCCTGGACCTCAGCCGCAAGGGACGGCCGACCACCCTGATCACCACCAGCCCCGCCATCGGCGGCTCGTTGCGGTCCATGACGGACCCTGTTCTCCCCGAGGAGGTGTTTGACCGGGCGGAAGCAACCCTGGGCAATTATGGGGTCACGATCCAAACCGGCGCCACCCTGGACCAGCACTCCGTTGCCTCCCTTGTCGCAACCCATGATGCGGTCTATTTTGATTGGGATGATGTCGATGCCGCCGTCCTGCCGTTTACTCCGGAG
Source organism: Desulfobulbus sp. (assembly GCA_050255935.1). Classification (GTDB taxonomy): domain Bacteria; phylum Desulfobacterota; class Desulfobulbia; order Desulfobulbales; family Desulfobulbaceae; genus Desulfobulbus. The sequence continues at coordinate 9,249 of JBFWIP010000082.1, read as the reverse complement.
CATACCGATCCCCTGACCCTTGCCCTTGGCCGGGAGGGATGTTTTGGCGGTGGAGGTATCGGGGAAAACAAGGCGTTCTCGGTGGTGCACCAGGCCGAACAGGGACGCCGCGCAGCCCTGTCCGTGGAACGGCATCTGCAAAAGGTCTCGCTGACCGCCCAGCGCGAAAAGGAAGGCGCCTGCCCCACCCGGATGTACACCTCCACCAAGGATATCGCGCCTGCCGCCGAAATTCTTCCCACCGACGCGAAAGCCGGCTACACCGCTGACGAGGCCAGGCAGGAAGCGGCCCGCTGCATCCGCTGTGAATGCCTGGAATGCGTCAAACAATGCGTGTATCTCCAGGAATATCATGAATATCCCAAAACCTGGGCCCGCAAGATCTTCAACAGTCAAACCATTGTCCAGGGCAATCGGACCGCCAACAAAATGATCAATGCCTGCAGCCTTTGCGGCCAGTGCACGGTTCTCTGCCCCAATGATTTTCCCGTGGCCGAGGTTTGCCGCTCCACCCGGATGGAGATGGTCGACAGCGGGCACATGCCGCCCTCCCCGCACGATTTCGCCCTGGAGGACATGCAGTTCAGCCTCAGCGATTACTGCAGCCTCAGCCGGCACCAACCGGGGTCCGACAGCAGCGCCTTTCTGTTTTATCCCGGCTGTCAACTCTCCGGTTCCGCGCCGGAAACGGTGAAACGCGTCTATGCATTTCTCACCGCCAATCTTCAGGGCGGGATTGGCCTGATGCTCGGTTGCTGCGGTATCCCCGCCCACTGGGCAGGACAGGGCAAACTCTTTGCCGAAACCATGCAGTCCTTCAAGGCCGAAATGACCCGGCTCGGCAACCCAACCGTGATCACGGCCTGTTCCTCCTGTCTGTCGGTGTTCAAGGAATTTGCCCCTGAGTTGGACACCACTTCCCTGTGGGAGGTACTTGATGCCCTGCCCTTGCCGGAAGGCCATTCCCGCCCCTCCAAGCCGCTGACCATCCACGACCCCTGTACCGCCCGCTATCAGCAGGGGTTGCGAAGCAGTGTCCGCCGCCTCTGCACCAAGCTCGGCATCGAGGTGGCGGAACACGAATACAGCGGCGAGAACGCCGACTGTTGCGGCTATGGCGGCCTGATGCAGTTCGCCAACAAGCCGCTCGGCCAAAAAGCGGCGCAACACAAGGCGAAGCGCAGCGAACTCGACGGCCTGGCCTACTGCGCCATGTGCCGGGACAACCTGGCGGCGAACGGCCGGCCGGTGGCCCACCTGCTGGATTATCTCTTTGCCGACGGCGGCCTGGATCCCCTCACCCGCGACAATCCCGGGTTCTCCCGGCGTCACGAGAACCGGGCCCGATTGAAAAACGACCTGCTTGCCGAACTCTGGCAGGAGGGTGCCGTCACCCGGCCCGAACATACCACCGTTCAACTCGTGATCAGCCGGGAACTGGAAGACCTCCTCAACAGCCGTCTCATCCTCATCGAGGATGTGCAAAAGGTCATCCACCATGCAGAGAGCAGCAACCGTTACCTGATTAATCCGGCAAACAACCACCGGCTGGCCAAATACCGGCCGGTGCGGGTCACCTACTGGGTGGAGTATGAACCCATGGATCAAGGGTACCTGGTTCATAACGGCTACAGCCACCGCATGCAACTGCCGGAGGACAACAAATGAGCACCCTTTCCTTTATCGAGGCCACCGAGTGGCATTGCGCCCGATGCAACCAGCCCCTGCAGCCGACCAAGGTGCAAGTCACCTATCTCAAATCGGCCTTTCAGGTCGAACTGATGGCCTGCCCCGGTTGCGGCTTCACCCTGGTCCCGGAGTCCCTGGCGATCGGCAAGATGCTGGAAGTCGAACAACTGCTGGAAGACAAGTGAGATGCAAACGAACTGCCTGTTCCGTACCACCACACCGGTTCCCCTGTATGAACAGGACGAGCTGCAGGCACTGACCGGCGGCACCCTCAGGCCCGGCGGGCCGGTGCTGACCCGTGAGTTGCTGGGCTTTTGTCATTTTGCGCCCGGATCAGCCATGCTCGATGTCGGCTGCGGTCCCGGACACAGTCTGGAAATGATGGCGCGGGAATTCCGGCTCCGTCCCACGGGAGTCGATCCCTCCCGGTCCATGCTGCTCAAGGCCGCCCAACAGGCCCCCATGGCCGAATTGCACCAGGCCGCCGCAACCGCCCTGCCCTTTGCCGACGGCGTCTTCGACGGGGTGCTCTGCGAATGCGTGCTGTCGCTCACCGAGGACATGGACCGCAGCCTGCAGGAAATGCACCGGGTACTGAAGCCGCAGGGCCGACTGATCCTCACCGACATCTACTGCAAGCAGCTCTCGCTCCAGGCCCAATTGCCGGAACTGAAAAGCTGCATCAGCCGGGCCCTGCCGCTGGAAGCCATCACCGATGGACTGGTCCGCGCCGGTTTTTCCCTGACCCTGCTGCGCGATCGCAGCGACCTGCTCAAGCAGTTGGCCGGGCAGATCATTTTTTCCTACGGCAGCCTGGAAAAATTCTGGGCCCTGTTCATGGACGGCGAGGCTGCCCAGCGCACCAGTTGCGCCCTGGCCACGGCCCCGCTTGGTTACGCTATCCTTGTTGCCGAAAAAGGAGGCCTGCATGGATGAAACAGCCCTGCGCATCATGCAACTCAGCGCCCAAGGCTACTGTTGCAGCCAGATCATGATCAAGCTCAGCCTGGAGGACATGGGCGAGGAAAACATTCCCCTTGTGCGCGCCATGGCCGGTCTGTGTGAAGGCTCGAGCTGCGGCGAACTCTGCGGCGTGGCCAGCGGAGCCGCCTGTGTGCTCTCCCTCTACGCCGCCAAGGGCAGTGACGAAGAACAGCCCCTGGATTCCTACCCGATCATGCTGTCGCAATTCATGGACTGGTTCAAGGAAGGTTCCACCGAGTGGGGCGGCATCCGCTGTGAGGATATCCTCACCTTTCAGGGCGGCCGCAAGCCCGAGGTCTGCGGCGACATCATGGTCCGGGCCCGTGCAACCATTCTCGGTATTTTATCGGAGTACGACATTGATCCGAGCCTGCCCAGAGAACAAGCAAACAGCTATTGACCGTTCGATCCAGCTGTTGTCGTCCACGGCCAGCCTGTGCCCGATCTGCCTCAGGCGGATCGCGGCCATCCGTGAACAGCAGGGGAACACGGTGTATCTGGTCAAAAACTGTCCGGATCACGGCACCTTTCGCACGGTGATCTGGCGGGGTAGTGTTCCGTTTTCCACCTGGCTTCGGCCAAAAAAACCCTCCGCACCCCGCCAGGCCTTTACCGCCGTTGAACGCGGCTGCCCCTTTGACTGCGGCCTTTGCCCCGACCATGGCCAGCATACCTGCACCGCCCTGATCGAAATCACGGCCCGCTGCAACCTGCGCTGCCCGGTCTGCTTTGCCGATGCCGGTGAACCACAGGCTGGTTCCGAGCCGGGCCTTGAGCGGATCGGCCAGCTCTATGACCGGGTTCTTGCCGGTTCCGGCCCGAGCAATATCCAGCTTTCCGGCGGCGAACCGACCATGCGCGAAGACCTGGCCGAAATCATCCGCCTGGGCCGCAGCAAGGGCTTTTCCTTTATCCAGCTCAACACCAACGGCCTGAAACTGGCCGCCTCCGGCAACTACGCCAAGGTGCTCAAGGAGGCGGGACTGGCCTCGGTGTTCCTCCAGTTCGACGGCCTGAGCAGCGCCACCCACCTGGCCCTGCGCGGCCGCGACCTGCGCGCCGTCAAAGAGCAGGCCATCCTCAACTGCGGTGCCGCCGGGTTGGGCGTGGTACTGGTGCCGACCCTGGTGCCGGGCATCAATACCGACGAGATCGGGGCCATCATCGAATACGGGGCGTGCTTTTCCCCCACGGTGCGCGGCGTCCATTTCCAGCCGATCAGTTACTTCGGCCGTTTTCCCCAGCCCCCGGCCGACAGCGACCGGCTGACCCTGCCGGAACTAATCGAACTGATCGAAGACCAGACCGACGGCAGCATCAACCGCGATCATTTCGCCCCGCCGGCCTGCGAGCACGCCCTCTGCTCCTTCCACGGCAACTTCCTGGTCCGGGAAGACAACTCGCTGATGCCGCTGGGCGGCCGCTCCGCCTGCTGTTCCACCGGCGAGCCCAAGGCCACTCCCGCGCTTGAGGGGCGCGAGAAAAGCGTCAGCTTCACCGCCCGCCAGTGGTCCCTGCCCTCTCTGCATTCCCTGCGTTCCCTGCCCATGGCCGGCACCGGATGCGGCTGCGACAAGCAAGCCGGACCCGAGGACGATTTCGACCGTTTCCTGGCCCGGGCCCGGACCCACACCTTTTCGCTTTCCGCCATGGCCTTTCAGGACGTGTGGAATCTTGACCTGGAACGGTTGCAGGGCTGCTGCATCCATATCGTTTCCCCGCAAGGCTATCTGATCCCCTTTTGCGCCTACAACCTGACCTCCAACCAGGGCAAACCGTTGTACCGGGGGGTGCCGCGGCCATGAAAGCGACCACTTTGGAGCCCCTCATCGCCCGGGCCATCGGGAAGCACGAGCTGCCGCTGTCTCGAAGCGCCATCGAGGACTGGCAATTGCAGCAGCTGCAGCGGCAACTCGACTACTGCCAACAGCGTTCCCCCTTCTACCGGCAGCACCTGCAGGGGGTGCGTCCCGCCTCGTTGCAACGGCTGGCGGATATCGCCGGGTTGCCACTGACCACCGAGGCCGACCTACGCGCCCGGGGAACGGACATGGTCTGCGTCAGCCAGGATGCGATCGCCCGAATCATCACCATGCACAGCTCCGGAACCACCGGCACGCCCAAACGGCTGTTCTTCACCATTGAGGACCTGGACCATACCCTGGATTTTTTCCATCTGGGCATGCAGCACATGGTCGATCCGGGACAGAGCGTGGCCATTCTCCTCCCAGGTGCCACACCCGATTCCACCGGCCACCTGCTCGCCCGTGCCCTGGAACGGTTTCAGGTGACCAGCCACATTGTCGGCCTGGTCACCCAACCCGAAGAAGCGGTCCGGATCCTGAACCGCTTGCGGCCCGATGTCCTGGTCGGCTTCCCGGTGCAGATCCTGGCCATTGCCCGCATGGCCGAATTCCTGCAGATCCCCTTGGGCACGATCCGTTCGGTCCTGCTCTGCTCCGACTATATCCCCAGGAGCCTAGGCGCGGAGTTGACGGCCCTGCTCGGCTGCGAGATCTTCACCCATTACGGGACCACCGAAACCGGTCTCGGCGGCGGTGTCGACTGCACCGCTCACAGCGGGAGCCACCTGCGCGAGGCGGACCTGTTTTTCGAAATCATCGAGCCGCGAACCGCCCAACCCGTGGCCGACGGGCAGTGGGGCGAAATCGTCTTCACCACCTTGACCCGTACCGGCATGCCGTTGATCCGCTACCGTACCGGCGACATGGGCCGCCTCCTCCCCGGCACCTGTCCCTGCGGCAGCAGCATCCGCCGGCTGGATCGGGTCCGGGGACGCATCAACCAGATCCGCACCCTCAAAAACGGGGTCCGGCTCGGCCTGCACGACCTCGACGAAGCCCTTTTCCCCCTTCCCGGCCTGCTCGACTACAGCGCCCGCCTGGAAAACGCAACCCGCGGGGAACAACTCCATCTCAGCCTGAATCTGCTCCCCTCCCGGAGCGAATCCTGGCAGCAGTCGGCCCGGGAACTTTTATCCGCCCTTCCGGCCCTGAACGGTCTCAACCTTTCCCTGGACGCACCGCCCGAGACCACCATCCATCCGGCAAAACGAACGCTTGAAGACCATCGTAAGGATATCTTGCCATGAAAAAACTGATCCAGCAGATCTGCACCACCCTAAACGACGGCCAGGACCTGGTCCTGGTGACCATTTCCAG
>JBFWIP010000082.1:0-3294 GCA_050255935.1 Desulfobulbus sp. | reverse complement strand
GAGCGATTCCCGTTGGCCGACGAGGTCAAGGTCCTGCCCTCCTTTGACAACTGCCTGCAGGGATTCGAGATCGACCATGACGCCTATCTGGTGATCGTCACCCGTGGTCACATGCACGACATGGAGGTGCTTGAACAGGCCCTGCAAACCCAGGCCGGCTACATCGGCATGATCGGTTCGCGCAGGAAACGCAACGCCATCTATACCCGGCTGAAAGACAAGGGCATCAAGGAGGCGCAGCTCGATCAGGTACACTGCCCCATAGGCCTTGGCATCGAAGCGGATACACCGGATGAGATCGCGGTTTCCATCGTGGGCGAGCTGATTTACAAGCGCGCCACCGGCAGAAAGGCCTGGCATCTGAGCTGATTACGGTTTAGGTTGCAGAATATCGACCTCATCCCAACCAACCAGATCATCAGCTTTGTCACCTTCAGCCATGTCGTTACAACCCAGTGCCATCATCCTTGCCGGAGGCTTTTCCTCGCGCATGGGCGAACTGAAGGCCCTGCTCCCCATGGGCAAGGCCACCGTCCTTGAACAGGGGATCAACCTGTTTCGCTCCTGCGGTATCAGCGATATCGTGGTCGTCACCGGCCACCGCGCACCGGAAGTGGCGGAGGCGGCCCGGAAAGCCGGAGCCCGCTCTGCCCACAATCCGGACTTTGCCGATGGTATGTACAGTTCAATCCGGGCCGGAGCCCGGGCGCTTTCCGAGAACAGTAGCGGATTTTTCCTGCTTCCCGTTGATATCTCTCTGGTGCGGCGTGGTACGGTCAATCTGTTGCTGCAGGCTCAGGCACAAGCCCCGGCCCGGATTCTTTATCCAGTGTTTGACGACCGCCGCGGCCATCCGCCGCTGATGTCCGCCGAACTGATCCCCCTGATCCGCGATGCGGTTGAACCGGAAGGCGGTCTCCGCACCCTGCTGGCCCGGCTGGAGGCCGATGCCCCGGCGCAGGTGCGGGAGGTACCGGTGCCGGATGCCAATATCCATTTCGACATGGATACGCCGGACGACTACTTTGCCGCCTGCCTTCGTTTTGGCCGCCGAGGCGTGCCCACCATGGCCGAGGCCGAAACCATACTCGACCACATCCACTCCATGCCGGAGAAAGGCCTCGCCCATGGCCGTATGGTCGGCGATGTGGCCGGTATTCTCTGCGAAACGGTGATCCGCCACAGCGGACGGGAACTCAACCCGGAGACCTGCCGTGTCTGCGGCCTGCTGCACGATATCGCCAAGGGGCACCCCCACCACGAGGAAACCGGCGGCACCTGGCTGCGTGAACTCGGCTTTGACCGGGCCGCGGAAATTGTGGCGGCGCACAAGGACATGCAATGGACGCCGGAGATGGGTGTGGGGGAGCGTGAACTGGTGCACCTGGCCGACAAACTGGTGCGCGGCAGCCGCATGATCGGGGTGCACGAGCGTTTTGAAGAAAAACTGGCGCTCTACAACCACGATCCGGAAGCGGTTCAGGCCATCCTCGGCCGCTATCGGTTGGCGCAGAACCTGGCGGCCGCGGTCGAGGCCGAGGTGGGCCAACCGCTCGAACTGATCATGGAGATGGCCTTTGCCGCATGCAGTCATTGATCTACCTGCTCCGCCACGGCAAAATCGATACAACCTCCCCCCGCCGCTTCCTCGGCCAGACCGACCTTCCCCTGAACGAAACCGGCATCCGCCAGGCCAAACGGCTGGGCCAGGCGTTGAGTGCCATCCCCTTTGACCAGGTCTTCTCCTCACCGCTCAACCGGGCCCGGCAGACCGCCGCCCTGGTCAGCGGCCGGGCCCTGACGGCCATCGAGCCGATCGAGGCCTTCCGGGAAATCAATCTCGGGGCCTGGGAGGGATTGAGCGTGGCCGAGGTGCGGGAACGGTTCCCCGGCGCCTATGAGCAGCGGGGCCTGCATCTGGCCGACTACCGCCCGGAACGAGGGGAAAGCTTTGCCGACCTCGCCGCCCGCGCCCTGCCCGCCCTGCGCGCAATAACCCGGCAATTCCAAGGCCCGATGCTGATCGTGGCCCATGCCGGGGTCAACCGGGCCCTGCTCGCCTGCCTGCAGGATCTTCCCCTTGAGGGCCTGCTCCGGATTCCCCAGGATTACTGCGGGGTCAACATCCTCGCCAAGGACGGCGGGGGGTTGCGCGTCCAGGCTATCAACCAGGTGCTCTATCAATAACGTCCGGTTGATCGTTTTCGCACCTTTCCTTTATTTCCCCTTTCCGGATTTGCGCATCAACCAGATCAGCAGGCCGCCGACAAGAACAATCACCGCCGGTCCTGCCCGCAGTCCGGTATCCTCTTCAAGCGCATTGACGGACGGGAAAAAGGCGAAATAACGGACCGGTTTCCCGGCGGCACCGGTGGCCTTGAAATAAACCGCTCCACCGATTTTCTTGGTGGTCCCCTCGATGCGCCTGCCGTCGGGCAGGGTAAAGGCATAGGTCAGCGCGTAGGTATACCGGCCACGAATGGTCTCGTCACGCTCCCCGCCTTCACGGCGGATATGGGTGATGACCGCCTCGCCCCGCTCCCCGAAAAGTCCCAGCCCCACGGAAAGCAGGCCCCAGCCGATGAAGAGCAGGCCGATCAGGACGATGAACACCCTGCCCCAACGCGGTCCGCGGACGGCATGCGCCTTCCTTCGGCCAGGTGCCATCACAGCCCGGTCTGCCGGGTCACCAGGGCATCAACAGCCTGATAATTCTCCGCCGTGCAAAACAGGGCCAGGTGCTCGGCAAAACCGCCGTGCACCATGATGGTCCGTATGCGCGGATAGCGCCGCACCTTGCGGATGTTTTTCCAGCGTATGGTCTGGTCCTGCCGTGATTGGGCCAGCATCCCGGCACCGGCTATCGCGGGCTTTCCGGAAAGCAGCCCGAGGATAACGGTCAGGGCGTTGATGATTCTATTTTTCCGGGCCTGGCTCTTTTGGGTCCGGCAACGCACGCCGGTGCCGTCGAGCAAGCATTCCACCTCGTAGCGTCCCCGCCAGACGAGCATGATAAACAGCCAGGTCAAGAAAAACAGGCCGCCGATCAGGCCCAGCGGATAGAGCAGCGAGCGCGGATCATCCGCCATGAAACAGAGGATCGCCACCAACACGCCAAAGGGCAGCCCAATGGCCAGGCAAAGCTGGCGGACAATGATCGGATGACGAAAAACAGGGACACTGGTCGCCCAGCGCATGGGCTCGAATGCATGGTTCTTTTTTGCAGACACGGTTTGAGTCAGCTCCGCTGAAAGTTGTTGGACAACACATCCTCTTGATCGGTTGCTTGCATGG
>JBFWIP010000081.1:0-10936 GCA_050255935.1 Desulfobulbus sp. | reverse complement strand
GGCCCGGCCGTCTGCATGTTTCCAGTAAAAAACTTCCTTTATTGTGGCCTAAAAAATCCGGGACCTCCCCGGATACGTTGTCAAGACACCCTCAAATAAAGGAACTTATTTACTGGATATCCATAAGCCCGTCTCTAGCACGTTCCACCAACGCCTGCAATAATATTCTGCATTGTGATGGCAAAATAATATGTTAGGCATCACAACAGCACATTTCTGTTATTTTTTTGAAAAATTTTAACAAAAATAAGCATAAAATCTGCCCCCCTCACCGACCTGTTTAATAGCGGTAATAAATTTATTGAAACTTTTCTATTCGGGGATACAGTGGGCAGCGGGGCCCTCCCGAGTTTTGGGCAGTTGATCAATTGGTTACGACCCGTTTATGGGTCAGCCCCCAATCCTTGATGTCGCCTGTTTGCCGAGCGGATGGTAATGACGGCGTTTCGCAATCTGTCACATTTTTTGCTTGATCGTCTCTTGAACATGTTTCCTGCGGTTGTCGAAACGGTCGTCACCCCCGCAAGAGGGGATTGAAAAAATGGCCGTTTCCGTCGACAAACACCGGAAATGACACTTCACGCTTCGTAACCGCCCATGTTTTTTACCATGCATCACTCTGTGCTTTTTGGGGCTTTACGAGGCTTTCAGTTTTTGCGAATTCATCAACTGTGGTGAGGGAACAACAATGCGGCCTGACAAAATTCTGCGAAAATTACGTCGCGCAGTGGAAGAAATGGAATCGTCCAAGGCGGAACGGGCCGCCAAGGAAGCGGTTGCCGCCGGCACCGACCCGGTTATCGCCATCACCGACGGTCTGGCCCGGGGCATGAAGACCGTCAGCGATCTCTTTGACGAAGGGGAAGCGTTTATTCCCCAACTCCTGGTGGCCGCCGATGCCTTTGAAACCGGGGCCGACATCATCACCGAGTCGATGGACCCGGAAGGCCGTTATCAACTCTCCCAGGGCAGGGTCCTCATCTGTACCGTGCAGGGGGATATCCACGATATCGGTAAAAATATCGTCAAGACCATGCTGGTCTCCAACGGTTTTGAGGTCATCGACCTCGGCCGGGATGTATCCACCGAGGATGTCATCCGTGAGGCCAAGAAGCATCAGGTGGACATCATCATCGGCGCCGCCCTCATGCGGACGACCATGTCCTCTCAGCGGGATATCGTCCAGGCCCTGGAAGAAGAGGGCATTCGTTGCCGGTTCAAATGCCTGTTCGGCGGCTCTCCGGTTTCGGCGGATTGGGTCAAGTCCATCGGCGGGGACGCCTACGCCGAGACCGCGGCCCAGGCCGTTGAGCAGGCCAAACGGCTCATGGCGGAAATCAGGGCCATGGCCGCGCTGCACCGGCCCGCGGCTTGACTTTCGGCAAACGACTTGGTATGGTTTTGAAATTCTGTGGAATTTGTAACCTTGTCAAGGGGTTGCAAGTTGGCCGGCCTGTTGCGTCAACAAACGGACCGTTCACCATCAAGCCGTAACCGGGCTTTTCCCACTACAAAGGTTCCACCATGCCCAGGGTATCCCCCCCCATCCATCTCACCGATGAGGAACGCCTCGAACTGGAAAAAAACGTCAAGGGGCAAAAGGTCGAAAAACGGCTCTATCTCCGTTCCCAAATCGTGCTCATGGCTGCCGAAGGCCTTGAAAGCAAGGAAATCGCCCAAGTTCTCAACATCTCCGAAAAAACCTGCCGCAAATGGCGGCATCGCTTCGATGAAAAACGACTGGAAGGCATTCTCGACCTCGAACGGAGCGGGGCACCGGAAACCTTTACCGAAGAGGAACGGTTGGAGATCATCAAGCTGGCCTGTACCCAACCCGATGTCCTGAAAAACTGGACCCTCGCCCACCTGACGGAAAGAGCCAAGGAGAAAATCGGTCACTCCATCTCCATCGAAACCGTCCGCCAGATCCTCAAATCCGCCGATCGCACCTCGGCGGCCGACCTGCCTCCGAGTCAACACAAACTTTACATCAAACGGCAGTCCAACAAGCGGGACGCCAACCGCTGAGACGTTCACTTTTTTTCAGGCGGCTTTGCATGGAACTGGCCATTGTGCTTGGGATAAAAGCGCTGGCGGGCACGATACAACTGCGCCCGCCCTACACAACGACACAATAGCCGGTGTTATCGATGAATTTTTAGACTAAACAGGCACCTCTTATTCAACGTAGTCCCGATCAAGTACTACCGCCCAATCCGGCCCATGATCGATCAGGTGCTGCCCGACCAGAAAGCGGGCGGTTTGCTGCAGGCTTTCCACCACGGGTTGGTCGAGACAAAGACGGAAGGTATGGCGTTGCATGGCCCGGCGGGTGGCTTCCAGGGGCAGGCCCGTCTCCTTGGCCACCAGGGCTGCGGTTTCTTCGGGATGTTCTTGGGCAAACTGTTGTGCCTTGCGCAAGGCGCGAATAAAGCCCCGCATCAGGGATGGGTCCCGTTGCGTCACCTTCCGGTCGGCAAGCAGGAGAATGGGATAGTCGTTACCCAGGCCGCCGAGGGTGAGCAACTGCCGGGCGCCCCGCTGCTCGGCAACGGTCGGAGTCGGCTCGCTGGCGGCAAAGGCGTCAATGGACCCGGCCTGCAGGGCGTCCACCATCGTCGATGGCGGGAGATCGACCAGCGTGACCGCTTCAGGCGAAATCCCGGCCTTGTCCAAGGCGGCCAGCAATCCGCCGTGGGTGGAGGTCCCCTTTTTCACCCCGATCCGTTTCCCCTTCAAATCAACCAGAGTCCGCAGGGCTGCATTCTTGCGGATCATGATCCGATGGCGGTGTTCGCCGGTGGCATGACTGCCGATGATGACGAAATTGGGACTGCGCACGGTCATGATGATCGCGGCGGTATCCCCCATGGCGCCGATATCGGCCGCGCCCGTGTACAGGGCCTCGGCGCAGGCCGGTCCATTGGAAAAACGAAGGGGCTTGATACGCACGCCTTCCTCGGCAAACAACCCGTTATGCACGGCAATCAGGGGCAGCACACTCCCTATCCTGTCCTGGTAGGCAAAGCGAAGCACCGGTGTTTCCCCTGCCTGGACACCAACGGCCGGCAACCCGAGGACGACGGGGATCAGCAAACAAAACCACAAGAGAGTGTTCAATATTTTCATCAGAGACCTCCTTTTCCCGGCTCATTGTCGTGAAGCCGGCTTGAGACAACAGGGCAACCGCATCAGCTGTTGCCGCAACTCCCGTTTCCAATTCAAAAAGGCCGCACCGGTTCGATCCCTCGGCCGCGCGAGGGTAATGCGCCGCTCCAGGCAAAAGCCTTCCTCGGGGCCGCCCAGGACAAGCACCCGGTCCGCCAGATAGAGGGCCTCTTCCACATCGTGGGTGACATAGACCACGGTGCAGCATCGCTCCTTCCAGATCCGCAGGACCTCATCCTCCAAATGCTCGCGACTGTTGACGTCCAGGGCGCTGAACGGCTCGTCCATCAACAGAATCTTCGGCTCCAGGGCGAGCACACGGGCAATGGCCACCCGTTGCCGCATGCCGCCGGAGAGCATGGCGGGATATTTCCGCGCATGGCCCTCAAGCCCGACCTGGTACAGGGCGGCATCAACCGCCGCGGACAAACCCGCCCCCTTCTTTCCCTGAACCCGAAGGCCAAAGGCGACATTTTCAGCCACCGTGAGCCAAGGGAAAAGGGCGGCCTCCTGGAACACGACTCCGCGTTCCGGTCCGGGGCCTTGCACTTCCCGGCCGTACACCAAGACACGTCCCCGGGAGGGCGGGAAAAAACCGGCCAGCAGATTGAGCAACGTGGTCTTGCCGCACCCGCTGGGCCCGAGAAGACACAAAAATTCTCCGGCCGCGACCGCAAAACTCAGGTCGGAAATAACCTGGGCCTGGTGCCGCCCCCGGTCCGCATACCAATGGCTGACGTTTTCAAAGACAATCATGGCCGCTGGGTGTTTTGAATAATCAGATTTTTCAATCAAGATCAAGGCATGCGAAAAATTTTACCACAGGCATCTACATGATATTCCGAGGATAAAATTTTGAGCATAACGAGGTAAGCGCAGACTCCGGGAGATTGGCAGAAAAAGCAATTATTCAAGATGCCCTGCTGTCGCCGATCCGCCCCCTGCTCCCGCAAAAGCGTTGTTCGATCAGGCCAAGAAAGAGCTGTTCGCAGGCCAGCCCGATGGCGCAGATCAGCACCAGGCAGGCGAAGGATGCCGGGTAATCCAGGGTCCAACGGGCCTGGATGATCGCATACCCAAGGCCGCTGCCGGTCCCCACCACCATTTCCGCCGCCACCAGCACCCGCCAGCCGGTTCCCAGGCCGATGCGCAATCCGGAGAGGATATGCGGCAGGGCCGCCGGAAGCAGGACCCGCAGAAACAGGGTATGCCTCGGCGCGCCCATCATCTGGGCGGCGCGTATCCAGCGGATATCGACCTCGCGGATGCCGGTCCGGACATCCACCGCGATCGGGGCAAAGGCGGTCACGGCGATCATGAACACGGTGGCCGAGGGGCCGATGCCGAAAAGCAACAACGCCACCGGCACCCAGGCCAGTCCGGGAATCAGCAGGAGCAAACGCGGAATCAGGCCGATGGCCCGTTCGACAGCAGGGAAAAGGCCGCTGACCAGGCCGTAGCCGAGGCCACAGACCGAGGCCAGGGTAAAGCCTGCCAGCCAACGTTGCAGACTGGAGCCAAGATGGTGGTAGATCGAATAATCGAGCAGCCGCTGTCCGCCGGCCAGGTCCTTCAGTACCACCGCCGTCTGCCAGGGAGTGGGAAAAGAGACGCCGCGCACCATGAGCACGACCTGGGCCGTGACCTGCCAGAGGGCAAGAATGAGCAGCAATGGCAGGAGCACACGCCCTCCCCTTTGCCAAACCGGCAACCCTATCCCGCCTCGAGCCATTGCGGCACCATCCTATTTAAGCTGCATCTTCCGCCCGGCAAAGTGCTCGTCCCAACATCCATAGATCCGGGTGAGCGCGACAAAGCCTTTGTCGGAGATCACCACCAACTCCGAAACATCACGGCTGATCGTGGTCGGGTGCAACTCGATCTGCTCACCGACCGCATCGATCTGGAACCAACCCTGATCCAAAAGAAAAAAGCCCTTCATCCGCAGGGCCAGGGGCGCAAGCGAGCGGACAAAGCCCTCAAAGGCCTCGCGCCCGTACACCCCTTCGGCGGTGACCACGTGCGCGGTGGGACGGTTGAAGGGCGTGTTGCAACTTTCGGCCTCCTGCAACGGGGCCACGGGCTGGAGGGCGCCGTCGAGGAAATCCAGGGGGATATCCCCATGGCGGGCAGGCACCAGTGCCGCCTGAGCGTTGAGTTCCCGCACCTTGGCATCGACCGCGGCAAGACCGGCCTCGTCGACCAAATCGGCCTTGTTGACCACGATCAGGTTGGAGGCGGCCACCTGCCGTTCCAGGGCAACCAGGACCTCCACCTGGTCGAGAAAATGGGCTGCATCGACCAGGCAGACCGAACCCCGGTAGTCGTAGGCTTTGCCCTTGACCTTGCCGATGACATTGGTCAGGATAGGTTCGATGTTGGAGGGATCGGCCATGCCCGAGGTCTCGACGAACAGAAAGTCGATGGGCAACTCGGAATAGGCGACCAGGGCGTCGATAAACGAGCCCTTGAGGCAACTGCAAAATACCGAGCCGTTATTGATTTCCACGATGTCGACCCCCTGTTTCTGCAACAGGGGTCCGTCGATGCTGACATTGCCGAACTCGTTCATCAGGATCCCCAGCTTGCGGGACTGCAGATGATCGATGATCCGTTTCAGCAAAGTCGTTTTCCCGGCGCCGAGAAAGCCGGTCAGCAGGTACAGTCGTATGGGTTGCTCTTGCATAAGCGCACCTCGCGGTTCTCCCCCTGCCGATGCCCATGCACCGGCAGGGGGCACGATTTCAGCCGATTCGCTGTTCAATGGCCTCGACCAACTCGCCCTCCGAGGGCACGATGTTGTCGAAGACCACCTCGTTGTTGATCAGGATGGCGGGCAGATTCTTGACCCCGAGCTGGGCCATGCGCTTGATGCCGGCCCTGGTCTTGATCAGGGATTCACGCCAGATCATGCGGCCCTCGTACTTGGGCAGGACCCGCTTGACCGCCTCGCACATATACTGGCAGGGCGGGCAGCCTTCGGAGTCCAGGGTGACGATCTCGATGAAGACCTCGCCCGGCTTGACCTCCACATCCTCGAATACCTGCTCGTCCTCCTCCTTGAACTGCTGCTCGGACGACAGGGTCTCCAGGGACAAGGCCTTGCCGTTCATGAAATTGGAGATGGCCACCAGGTTGTTGATCGGGGTGTCGTAGGGAATGTCGCAACCGGGGGAGAGAATGAAGCCGGTCCCCTGGCCGATTTCCAGCTCCCGCCGCGCCTCTTCGACGTTCTCCAGGGGCGAGCCGAACATCATTACCGTGGTCAGGGGCAGGTTGCCGCCGTAGGAAACCTTGTAGCGGGTGGCGATCTCCTTGGCATAGGCCAGATCGACGTTCTCGTCAAAGGCGATGCCGTCGGTTTCGGTCTGGCACATCAGCTCGATGTTCTTGGTGGCATTGCCGCAACAGAAGCTGGTCACCTTCACCCCCAGGCCGCGTATATACCGGTTGAGTACCGTGCTCGGTTCTTTGACGAACCGGTCGAACTGCTTGGGCGCGATCTGCGAGGTCATGGGATCGACCACCGCGACGACATCCACTCCGGTTTCGACATACATCTTTGACAGGTCCATGCACACCTGGTTGCAGAAGGCCATGACCTCATCGACCTTTTCGTGCCGTTTCATCATGTCGGCAAAGAGATCGGTCCCCTTGAGGTGCAGGGCCAGGGTGAAAGGCCCGCAGATCAGGCCGTAGATGGCGACCTTGTCGCCGAGGGCGGCGACGATCCGGCGGGCGGCTTCCAGGGCGATCGGATAGCGGCCGTCGTTTGCGGTCGGCAGGGTGAGGTCGGCGATCTCCTTGGTCTCCAGGATGTGGGTGGCCACGGCCGGTGGATTGTTCTTGGCCCACTTCAGGGTGCAGCCCAGGGCTTCCGCCTCCATCTGCACGTCAAAGATGACCGGCAGACCATCGGGTTCATACAACTCGTAGGCCTTGACAATCCCGTTGACGATATGGTCGACGCTGTTGAGATAGGTCTGGGCATCCACGCCGATCAGGTTGGCGGTCTGCACTCCGGCATAGGGTACCCAGGGGGTCCGGTCCACCGGCTCAAAACTCAACGCCTTTAACACTCGTTCCTTTCCATTCATTGCTTTGTCTCCACATGTTGGTTGACGTCCACCCCGGGGGGATGGTGTTTTCGGTTTGTTTTCAAACGGCCGGAGCCGCATTGCCATTGCATTGAAAATACGATTTTTTCATTGTCCATTCCTCTGGACGCATCTTTCCTGTTGCCGCATCGCTGCTCTTTTGCGGATCACAATCGAACCGAAATTCGTTCTGGTTATAAGGGGAAGAGCGGGGTTAGAGACTCGAACCCCATTTCTGGGTCATCATGGTTGCGGAATATTTTTCAATCTTCCATTGCGGGACCTTGCAACGACTGCAGGAGGAGGCGCACCATTTGTTGCGCAGCCAGCGTGCTGCCCGGGAGGTCCGCGAGTCCCACACGGTGAAGGTTTCGCCGCAGTGGGTGGTGATGGTGGCGACCTTGCCGTTGACCTCGACCGACTTGACGCCGTGAAGGATACCGGTCCGCGAAGGCCAGAGTTTCAATTTTTCAACCAGCTTGAAAAAAAGGAAATTCTTGCGGTAATAGCGTTTTTTCGTATCCTGCTTGCCCGCATCCGTGGTTGTTATCGCCACTGCGTTGGATTGTTGCGCCATCAGTTGTTCTCCTTGTTGCTCAGGGGCCAACCACTGCAAACAGCATGGTCGCCACCCCGATTTCCAGCCTGTCGTGGACAATGTGACCGCCTGCCAGCGCCTGAAGATCGTGTTCCGCTCCGGTTTCCACCCCCAGCGGGACCCCCGGAGCGGCAATGCGGTGTTCCGGCCGTAACCAGGCCCGGCGGAGGAGGTTGGCTGCCGGGGTCGCTTCGATCACCAGATCACACCGGGCCAGCGCCGGTTCAAGTTGGTCCGCGATCCGGGCACCCGGGATTGATTGGGCCAATCGTCGGGCCGCTTCAATGGAGTGATCATGGATCAGGCAACGGCCTCCATGGCTGTCGATCCAAGCCGTTGCCGCCGAGCCCACCGGCCCCGCGCCCACGACCAACACCTCCTTCTCTTCAAGTCCTTCGGCCATCAGTGCCAGCGCCGCGGCAAATCCTTGGCCCGTGGCCTCGCTGTTGTGGCTGGTCCGGTTGTCTCTGAGGTTCAGGGCCATGAAGTCGTCGTCATCGGAGAGCAGGAGCATGCTGGCGCCGCGCTCCACGGCCTCGGCCATGCCCAATATGTTGGCCTGCCGGGTGATAAAGCCATCGGCCCCGAGAAAGGTGACGATATCGCGCAGGGCCTCGGTAAAGCCGGAGATCACCCCTTCGCCGTAACTCACCGGCACGATGCCGATCAGGCTGCTCTCCAGGGCCTGAACACAGGCCGCCTCCCCTTGCCCCTCTACCCGGGCGTGGGCGGCGATCCCGGCCAATCCCTTCCCGGTCAACCGGCGGAGAAAGGCCTCATACTCGGGCAACGAAGTCCCCAATCCGTCAATATCCGCACTTACCAAACGGGTCATGGCGCACCCCCTCAGGCCGCCATGGCCGGTGAAAACACCGGAAGCGGATGGGCAGGCTGGGGATCAAGGTAGCGGTCAAGGCCGCACTCGCGAAGAATACGCTCGATCACCCGCTCCCGTTTGGCCCTGGCCTGTTCAAGGGTCTTGCCGGTGCAGATGAGGGTGGCCATCCATTCCCCTGAGCCGGGTTGATAGTTGGTCAAGGCCTCGTCCGCCCCGAAAAATCCCTGGTGCAGCCGCAAGGGTCCGGCATCGGCCATGATGTGTTCCCCACCTATTCCCAGGGAGTTACCCGTTACCCGCAGATGTTCGAACACCACCCCGTGTCCGGTTGGGCGCGCGCAGCCCTTCGAGCCCGTGCAGAGGGTCTCCAACAGGTTGATCCCGGTCGAGTGATACACGGCCGTGGGGGTTTGACTGGGGAAACGGGCATCGATCTCCAGGACCTTGAGTTGCCCCTGATGGAGAATCACCTCCACATCCATGATGCCCTCAAGCTGCAGGGTCTCGGCCAGGGTGAGCGCCGTTCCCCGGAAGGCGGCTTCCAGGGCCGGTGGCAACTCCACCGGCGCCAGCACCCGTTTGCAGTCGGAATCACTATCCATCTCCAGTTCGGTGAGGGCAAAACTCCGGTATGTCCCCTTGGCACCGATAACCTCGATCGAGTAGGACGGGCCGTGAAGGAACTCCTGTTTGACCCACTGCTGATGCTGCGGGGTACGCTGCTGCCATTGCTCGAAATCCGCCGCATTTTCAAGACAAGCCACGCCCTTGCTGCCGCTGGCCCCGGAAGGTTTGACGATCATGGGAAATCCGCATTGCGGCCAGGGGCGCGGCGCGGGGATGCCCAGCAGGGCAAAAAGGCCGTCCGAGTGGATCTTGGACGAGGAGAGCAGATAGGCCTCGCGGTCATAGGCGAAACGGACGCCGACGGTTTGCGCCCAGGCCTCGATCCGGTCGAGCAGGGGCTTGTCCTCAATCGCCGGGACCACGAAATCCGCCTCCCGCATCAGGGGCAGCAGCGATTCGCGGTCGTTCAGGTCAAGAACGGCAAAGCGATCGCACAGGCCCGAAGCCGGGGCCAGGGGATCACGGTCGACCACGGTCGTTTGCCACCCTGCCTTGGCGGCGAGATACACAAGTTCCACGCCCTGGAGCCGGCCACCAAGAATGAGGACCTTCATGCGACCACCTCCCGGGAACAACAGGTTTGATGACGGCGGCGCAGCCGCTGCAGCCATTGCCCGTATTCCTGCGCGGTTGCCGCCTCCAGGCCGCACTCGGCGAGAATCGGCCGCACACCGGCCACGGTGCGGAACCCTTCGCTGATATCGAGGGTGGATTGGGAAACGCCCTGGAGGCCGGCGGCGGGAGGGATGATCGAGGTGACGATATTGGCCCCGGCGTTGAGGCGATCCTTCAGCCCCTGGATGCCTTCCACATCCAGGGAGGCCGGAATGCAGGCATGAGGGATCAGGAGCCGCATCACCGCGATCAGGTTGGTTTCGTAGGTCCGGCCGAGTCGCGGCATGGCGGCCAGCGGTGTCCCCGCCTGGGGGACGAAGGTCATGGCACGCACCTGGTCCGCGTCCAGACGCTGCATGGCGGCCAGCGAGCCCACCGCATCCTCGACCCGGTCACCGGCACCGACCAGCAAGCCCTCCTCCACCAGCATACCCGCAGACTGGGCAAACCGTTTGGCATGCCAGCGCTGGTCATAGTCCTGCTCCAGGCGCAGATCGGCGAACAGTTCGCGGTTATGGGTTTCCTGGTAGCAGGCGTACCAGTCCGCGCCCGCCCGGTGCAAGGCCTGCAGGACCGCGTCCGGAACCACGCCGGGCGAGATCATGACCGGCAGGCCGGTCCGGCGCTTCACTTGGCGGACCAGGTCCACCAGATCGGCACATCCCGCCTCACCGCGATTGAGATACCAGGGATCCTCGCCCATGGTCAGGTCGATGAGATGGACCCCGGAATCGGCCAGGGCCGTTGCGGCAGCAACCACCTCCTCCGGACGCTTGCGATAGCGTTCATGCCGCAGGTTGGAGCGCCGGTAGAGGCAAAAGGCGCAGTCGTTGCGGCAATGGGTGGAAAAATAGACGAATCCGTAGAGGCCGACGCGGTTGCCGTAGGTGCGCGCCCGCAGGGTACGGGCGGCGAGGAACAGGGCCTGCCGCTCTTCGTCGTCGGTCAAGCGGAGCAGAAGAGCCATCTCGTCCGGGGACGGCGGCTGGTTGT
>JBFWIP010000080.1:0-11060 GCA_050255935.1 Desulfobulbus sp. | reverse complement strand
GTGCAAACCTGTTTCGATGCCGACCGGCTCGATCTGGCGCGAATCGGCAAGGTGGTCGACCCGGCCTATCTCTGCACCGCTGTTGCCAGGGATCCGCAAACCATTGCCCGGGCAACCCGGCAAAGCATTGCCCTGAATGTACCGGACAACCCGATTGGCCGGGCGCTCAACCGAATCAACCGCTGATTGTCCTCACCGTTTTTGTGATGCGGAGGCGAATTGTCGCCTTTTGCCCGCCCGAGGCCCCTGCAAATGTGCCATTTTCGTTCATTTTGTGCGGAAAAATTGTTTTTTCCAGAATTTTTAAGGGAAAAATACCACTATTGACCTATAATTGTTTGACGAACCTCTCTTTTTTCCTTTATACCAAGAACGCCTTTTCCAAGAATCGAGCGGGATGAGGCATTTCCATATTCGTTGCGCGGCAGCGGCAGACGACCCCAAGGAGGTTGGGACACAACCATTTACCAGAGGCGCAATCCGTTTTTTGCCATTGACGGCAATCGCCGGATTGTTTTGCACCCACCATAATTTTTTGCAGGAAATATTGATCAATGCCCAAGAAAAAAATCCGCACCGGTTCAGGACGGCCTCCGAAATTCCAGGAGCCGAGTACTTCCATCACCCTTACCCTGCCCCAGCGGATTCTGCGCAATCTTGAAGACATCGACAAGGATCGCGCCAAGGCGATCGTCAAATGCGTTGAGGCGGTTCTCTCCCTTGGGCCGGAGGCGAAAAACAAGGTCGAATTGATCAACATCTCCGATGAAGCCGCGGTCCTGTCCATCGGTCCCTGCCGCAGCCTGGAAAAAATTCCCTGGCTGCACCTGGTGGAAATCACCCCGTCCCGCTTTCTCCTCACCGTTCCTGCCGGCACCCCGATGACAGAGCTCGAGGTGGCCCTGCTCGACCTGATCGAAACCCTGCCCGAGGAACAGAGCGGCGACCGGGGAGCCCTGCTCGAAATCCGCCAGCAACTCACCCTCCACCGCCGCCAGGACCAAGTCAACACCCGCGAAATCTTTCTGCTCAACCCCAATCTCGACCCCGCCTGATCGCCCCACCCTTCCCCCGCCCTCCATCTGAAACATTATAGAACATACTGTTTCAACAGAACGCCCTAATCGGAACACAACGAAACAACCTTACTGTTCCGCCTCCCCTTTACCGCGTCTATTTTTATTTAAAAATTCGCTTTACCCTGTGATTTCGAGTTAAAAATTTAAAAACAGAAACAGGCATGCCCTATGCTAATTCCTTTCCCCAGAAACCGTGCTGGCCGGAGATGTCCTCGAAAAAACAAAAGAACGACAGGCCTTCCGGAAGCATCGCACATACAACCCGTTTGAGGAGAGGTCTATGGAGAAACAGCTCGAAGCCAAGGTTTTACTGGTCGATGACGAGCAGGATTTTCTGGAAACGTTGTCCAATCGTCTGGAAATGCGCGGCCTGAAAGTCAGCGCCGTCACCAATGGAGAGCAGGCGGTTGCCGAGGCCCAGCAACAGGATTACGACGCAATTGTGGTCGACCTGTCCATGCCGGGAATAGACGGCCTGGAAACCCTCAAGCGGATCAAGGCGGACAATCCCAACGCCGAAATCATCATGCTCACCGGCCAGGCCTCCATTCGCAGCGGGGTGGAAGCGATGAAGCTCGGTGCCGGCGATTTCCTGCAAAAGCCGGTGGAGCTCTCCGAACTGATGCAAAAAATCGATGAGGCAAAAAACAAGAAAATGTTGGTCTTGCAGCAGAAGTCGCAGGAGGAACTGCGCAAAATTCTGAAAAGCAAAGGCTGGTAATCCCCCAATCATCTGCAAAGGAGAAAGGCATGCAGACCCCTGTGCCTACGATCAAAGAAAGTGTCGTGCCGTTGGATCAGTTTCCCCACACAAGCAGCGAATCATCGATCCACGATGCCGTGGCCCAGCTTTTCAGCCATACCGTGAACGGCGGCGGCAAGCTGCTTTTTGACGAGTTGCTCGTCATCAACAATCAAAACCAATATGTCGGGCGGCTCACCATCCGCGCCATTCTCACCTGCTATTTTCCAAGCCTGTTTGACGGCGAGCAAAAGGAGATCTTTGCCGGGAAAAAAGAAAAATACACCGACCTGGCCATTCTGCTCGAAGACAATTTCCAAAACGAATGCAAGCGCCAGGGAGGCCTGCCGGTGAGCCGGTTCATGTCCCCGCCCCATAAATCGATCAAGGCGGATCTCCATCCCCTGCATGCCGTTGAAATCATGATGGAGGAAGAGGAAACCTGCCTGCCGGTGGTGGACAACGGCACCCTGATCGGGGTTGTCCGCCTGATCGACCTGTTCCGGACCCTGGCCGGTTCATGCTCCCTGTAACCTTCAAAAAAACCAATTTTCCTACAAGGAACCGACATGTCTGCTGCAATCGTAAAAGAACTGCCGGAGGCCAAGACGCCCTTTGACTGGAAGCGCGTGGCCTTCATTCTTCTCGGCCTCGGCCTTTTTGCCCTGATCTACTATTGCCCGGCCTGGCCGGATGCCATCGACCCCAAGGGCGAACACTTCATCCTCACCAAACAGGCCAAGGGCGCGTTGGCGGTCTTTGCCGTGGCCGCGACCTGGTGGATTTTCGAGGTGGTGCCCATCGGCGTCACCAGCCTGTTGATCGGCACGCTCCAGGCGCTCTTCCTCATCCGTAAACCGGCGGCGGCCTTCAAGGATTTCATGGATCCGTCGGTCCTGTTCATTTTCGGTTCGGTGGTGATCGGCATGGTCTTCACCAAAACCGGACTCACCCGGCGAATCGCCTACAAGATGCTCTCGATCATCGGCGAGAAGACCTCGATGATCATCCTCGGTTGCTTCATCATGACCGTGGCCCTGACCCATGTCATGGCCCACACCGCGGTGGCGGCCACCATGTTCCCCCTGTTGATGGCCATCTATTCGATGTACACGACCGAAACCAAGCCCACCAACTTCGGCAAATGCCTCTTCATCGGCATGGCCTACGTTGCCGGCGCCGGTTCGATCATCACCCTGCTCGGTGCCGCGCGCGGTGCCGTGGCCCTGGCCTTTTACAAGGACATGATGCATGTGGATATCAGCTTCGGCACCCTGACCTACTACATGTTTCCGGTGGGCTGGCTGATGGTCTTTCTGCTCTGGGGATTCTTCATGATCTTCTGCAAGCCGGAAAAGGACCGCATCCCCGGCCTGAAGGAAAAAGCCACCCGCATGTACAAGGAACTCGGCCGCATCACCCGCAACGAGCTCCTGGCCGCGTCCATCATCCTCGGCGCGGTGACCCTGATCGCGATGAAGAGTTTCGTGCCCGCACTCAAGGGACTGGACAAGACCGGCATCCTGCTCTGCTCCACCATCCTTTTCTTTGTCTGCAATATCCTCAAGCTCGATGACCTGGAAGACATTCCCTGGAACATCATCCTGCTCTTCGCCGGTGCCATGTCGATCGGTTTCTGCCTCTGGGAGACCGGCGCGGCCAAGTGGCTGGCGGTCAACTGGCTGGTCCTGTTCCAGAACGCCCCGGGCGTGGTCTTCATCCTCGGCATGGCCTTCTTCGTGCTCGTCATGACCAACTTCATCATGAACGTGGCCGCCATTGCCATCTCCCTGCCGGTGGCCCTGGTCATCGCCCCCTATCTCGGCGTCAGCGGCGAAGTCATTCTCTTTTCCGCCCTGGTGACCGCCGGCATGCCGTTCATTCTCCTGATCGGCGCGGCCCCCAACGCCATTGCCTATAACTCCAAACAATTCACCACCGGCGAGTTCCTCAAGTTCGGTGTCATGGCCAGCGTCCTGTTGATGGTGGTCCTGTGGATCTTTGTCGCCTTCATCTGGCCGATGATGGGTATGCATGTCTTGAGCGCCTGAGTGAGGCAAATCCCCCGTGCAGGGTGTTTGACCTGCACGGGGGATTTTTCCCGATTAATTTTTCACCTGGAGCGGCAAGCGACCTTTTTCCCTGAAAAATAGATTGGACATTTCCCGTTTCCGGCGTCATGCTCAAATAGTCATGTTGAGATTCCCGGAAGAATCGAAAAACGGGAACCCATGCAGCGCCCCAGAAACAGCCCCCAAGGGGGCATGAAAAACCGGCCTCACGGCTTCCTGTAAAAACTCTTTACCGAATATTGTTTGGAGGCATCATGCTTACCGCCCTGGTTGTTCTCTTCATCACGGCCTATGCGGCCATAGCCCTGGAGCATCCGCTCAAGGTCAACAAATCGGCCTCGGCACTGTTGGCGGCCGGATCGCTCTGGACTGTCTATGCCCTGGCCGGGGGCGACTTTCATGTGGCCGTCCACAACCTGCACGAATCACTGGCGGAAACCGCCCAGATCGTCTTCTTCCTCATGGGGGCGATGACCATCGTCGAGGTGGTCGACTCCCACAATGGCTTTTACGTCATCACCAGCCGGATCAGGACCACCAAGCTCAGTTCACTCCTCTGGCTGGTCGGTTTCGTTTCCTTTTTCCTCAGCTCGATCCTCGACAACCTGACCACCACCATCGTCATGATCTCGCTGATGAAAAAACTGCTCGACCGCCATGAGGACCGGCTCTTCTTCGCCGGGATCATCGTCATCGCCGCCAACGCCGGCGGCGCCTGGACCCCGATCGGCGACGTCACCACCACCATGCTCTGGATCGGCGGCCAGATCACCACCCTGCACATCATGATGAGCGTGATCCTCCCCTCGCTGGCCTGCCTCATCGTTCCTCTGGCGATAACCAGCTATGCCCTCCGTGGCCGCAAGGTGGTTCCGCCGACCGGTGTTGAACGGCGGGCCGGTTACCAGACCACCCCCTTTGAACAGAATTTCATGTTTTTCATGGGAATCGGCACCCTGGTGGCCGTGCCGATTTTCAAATCCATCACCCATCTTCCGCCCTTTATGGGCATCCTTTTCGGCCTGGGCATTCTCTGGTTGGTGGGGGAGATCCTGCATCGCAACAAGGAGGATGAATTCAAGGAGCATCTCAGCCTGGTCAATGCCCTCAAGCGGATCGACATGAGTTGCATCGTCTTTTTCATTGGCATCCTGCTGGCAGTGGCGACGCTGGAACACACCCACATCCTGGCCAATCTGGCGGCGTGGCTGGGGAAAACCGTCGGCCGCGAAGACCTTATCGTCACCTTGATCGGCCTGGCCAGTGCGATCGTCGACAACGTGCCCCTGGTGGCGGCCTCCATGGGAATGTACGACATGGCGGCCCATCCGCCGGACAGCTTCCTGTGGGAGTTCATGGCCTACTGCGCCGGTACCGGCGGCTCGATCCTTATCATCGGCTCGGCGGCTGGCGTGGCGGCCATGGGCCTGGAGAAGATCCATTTCTTCTGGTATGCCCGCCGGATCGGGATTCTCGCGGCTATCGGCTATTTTTCCGGAATCATGGCCTACATTCTCCAATACAAACTGCTGCATTGATCTGCCAATCCCCCCTTCCTCATGCGATTTGAGGGAGGGGGAATATCCACGACAGACCGAGAGGTCATGATTTCCAACCGGAGAAAGACTTGGCCGGGATTTCTCCCGTGCGGTCGAAATGACAGAGGAAGTGCCGACTTTTGATGAAGGGGCTTCAACCCGGATTTCTTCTCCGGATTAAATGATTTTACCCTTGAATTGCGAAGTATAGAGGTGGTGATAGACGCCGCGCAGGGCCAGGAGTTCGTCGTGGGTGCCCTGCTCGACGATGCGGCCGTCGTCAATGACCGCCACCAGATCGGCATCACGGATGGTCGAGAGCCGGTGGGCGATGACAAAACTGGTCTGGCGGTCCATGATCCGCAGCAGGGCCTGCTGGATACGGGCCTCGGTTCGGGTGTCGACGCTGCTGGTGGCCTCGTCGAGGATCAGGATCGAGGGGCGGGCGAGGATGGCACGGGCAATGGCCAGCAACTGCCGCTGCCCCTGGCTGAGGTTACCGGCCCGTTCGGCCAGGTTGGTCCGGTATCCGTGCGGTAACTGACGGATGAAATGGTCGGCATCGGCAAGCCTTGCCGCCTCGACACACTCTGCATCGCTTGCCTCCAGGCGGCCGAAGCGGATGTTCTCCAGGACCGATTCGGCGAACAGGAAGGTTTCCTGGGGCACCAGGCCGAGCCGTTGCCGCAGGTCGGCGGGGGCAATCGTCCGCAGGTCCCGGCCGTCCAGGAGGATGCGGCCGCCGTCCAGTTCATAAAACCGGGTCAGCAGATTCATGATCGTGGTCTTGCCGGCACCGGTCGGTCCCACCAGGGCCACGGTCTGGCCAGGGGCCACGGCCAGGTTCATCTCCCGCACCACCGGGTGCCCCGGCACATAGCCGAACCGCACCCGCTCAAAGACCACTTCCCCCCGGATCGTTGCCGGCAGTTCCCCCCCCTGCTCCGTCTCCGGCGGGGCGTCGAGCACGGCAAAAATGCGTTCCGCCCCGGCCAGGGCCGCCTGGATGGAGTTGTAGATATTGGCCAACAGGCGCAGCGGTTGGATGAAGTTCTGGCCGTAGGTGATGAAGGTCGCGATCACGCCGATACTGACCAGGTCGTGCAGGGCCAGCCAGCCGCCGAAACCGGCAAGGATGATCACGAAAAAATTGCCGAGCACGCCGGTGACCGGCATCAACAGCATGCTGTAGTTGTTGGCATAGACCGAAGCCCGGTAAACCCCCTCGTTTTCCCGGCGAAAGGTTTCGATCACCGCCTGGTTGCGGCCAAAGGCCTTGATCACCTTCTCCCCGGCAATGGCCTCCTCGCTGACCGCGTTGAGGTCCCCCAGCCGTTCCTGCAACTCCCGATACCCCTTACGGGTGTACCCGGACACGAAACGGGTGAAGCCGATCATCAACGGCACCACCAGGAGGGTGACCAGTGCCAGACGGAAATCGAGCACGAACATGGCCACGAGAATACCGGCCAGGGACAGGGTCCCGGCAAGGAGGGTGGTCACGTTCTGGGAGACGGCCTCATTGACGGCATCGATATCGTTGGTCAGCCGGCTCATCAACTCGCCCGCGGGCAGCCGGTCAAAAAAAGTAAGCGGCAACCGCTGGATATGGGCAAAGAGATCGCTACGCATCCGCTGCAGGGCCTGCTGGGAGATGGTGGCCATCAGCCAGGAAGCGGCCAACTGAAAACCGTTGGCGAGCACATAGACCAGCATCATCCCCAGGGCAAGTCCCAACAATCCTTCCCGGTGGCCGGGGGTGATGCACCGGTCAATGGCCTGGCCCATGAGGTAGGGGCCGGTCAGAGCGAACACGGTGCCCAGGATGACGCCAGCAGCAACCAGCAGCAGGCGGGGGACAAAGGGACGGAGATACGGCAGCAAGCGCATCAGGGCCCCGGTGGGATTGTCGGCGGTTTCAATGACCCCCACCGCCCCCGGACGGCGCGGTTCCAGCCGCTGCCGGGCCGACGGGCCGGACGACGTCTGCCTGGATCCGCTCATTCGCTCCCCTCTGCCATCTCGCCGGTTTCTTCAACCGGGCCACTGCCCAGTTGCGAGGCATAGATCTCCTGGTACACGGCGCAACCGCGCAACAGGTCGTCATGGCTGCCACGGCCGATAATGCGTCCTTTTTCGAGAATAACAATCGTGTCCGCCGCCAACACCGTGCTCACCCGCTGGGCCACCACCAACCGGGTATGGGGGAAGGGAAGCCGGTTCAGGGCCTCCTGAAGGCGGTTTTCGGTGTCGATGTCAAGGGCGCTGGTGCTGTCGTCGAGGATCAACAGGCGCGGCTTGGTCAGCAAGGCACGGGCAATGGCCAGGCGCTGGCGTTGGCCGCCGGAGAGGTTGGCGCCGCGTTCCTCGATCCGGGTCAGGTATCCTTCGGGCAGCTTGAGAATGAAATCATGCGCCTGGGCCGCGCGGGCCGCCGCCTCGACCTCGGCCATATCCGCATCCGGGTTGCCGTAGCGGATATTGTCGGTCACCGTGCCGGAAAAAAGAATGGTTTCCTGGGGCACCACCGCGATCAGGGAGAGCAGGTCCTGCTGGCGAAGATCACGGATATCGATCCCGTTGATGCGGATACGGCCACGATCCGCCTCGTAAAAACGGGGCACGAGGTTGATCAGGGTGGATTTGCCCGAGCCGGTGGCGCCAAGGATCGCCGTGGTCGTGCCCGGTGCGATCTCCATATCGATATCGCGCAGGACCCAATCCCCTTCACTGCCGTTTTTTGCCCTGTCGCCATTGCCATAGCGAAAGCTCACCCCCTCGAAACTGATCCGCAGCGGGCCCTCGCCCAGCTCCAAATCGGGCAAGGTCCGTGCATCGGGCCGGTCGAGGATCTCCGGCACGGTTTCAAGGAGTTCACTCACACGCCGGGCCGAGGCCAGCCCATTGGCCCAGGCATTGGAAAGCATGGCCATCATGGCTAGCGGCGCCAGGGTGGTGAGCAGATAGTTGGTAAAGGCGACCACTTGGCCCACGCTCAACTCCCCCCTGGTGGCGGCCAGACCGCCGAACCAGATCACCAGCACAATGCCCGCGTTGACACACAGAGTCATGATCGGCGGCATGGAGGAAATGGCGCGAAGAATACGGATCGAATAGGCGGTGAATGCGGCGTTGGCAACGGCAAACCGGTTCCCTTCGTGCTTGGCGCGGACAAAGGCCTTGATCAGGCGGACGCCGGAAACGTTTTCCTGGAGCACGGTGTTGAGGCGGTCGAATTTCTGCTGCACCAGAAGAAACAGTGGTTCCATGCGCAGGATGAACCAACAGATGACCCCGAGGGCGACCAGGATCAGGGGCAGGAGCATCAGTGCCAGGGAAGGGCTGGTCCGCACCATGAGGATGAAGCTGCCGAGCATCAACAGGGGGGCCCGGGCACCGATGCGTAAAGAAATACTGACGATCCGCCGGATGGCGGCGGTATCGCTGGACAGCCGGACCATCAGGCCGCCGGTCTGCATCCGGTCGAGGTTGCCGAAACTGAGTTGTTGGATTTTAAGGAACACCGCCTCGCGCAGGTCCCGGACCACGCCCTCGCTCACCTTGACCGAGAGGATGTTGTTGCCCACCGCCATGGCCAGGCTGAACAGGGAGATAACCAGCATCAGCAGGCCAGTCTGGAGCACAACCGTATGATTTTGGGCGCGAATGCCCTGGTCAATGATCCGCTGCACCAGGCGGGGGATGGAAAGATCCAGCACCACCAGGGCCACCAGGCAGCAATGCGCCCCGGAGGCGAGGCGGTGGTATGGTTTCAGCAGAGGAAGAAGAAAACGCAGGGGCCGTAGCAATAGGGTCGTTCCTTGAAGGTGGTCGTTCTCGTGTTTTTTTATCGGGATGGCACAATGAGGAAAGGGCAATGCCCCTTTACTCACCCACCCACCAATGCTCGCCGGCCATGAGCGGTCGAATCCGGGTTGTGGGCGTCTGATTGGCTGCCATCGTGGCCTTAAGATCGATCAACGGCTGATCGTAGCCGGTGTCGGCCAACTGGAAGGTCCGATAATGCGTCGGCAGCATAAACGGCTGTCCGAGAATTGTCCAAGCCTGCACCGCCTCCTCCGGGTTCATGTGATTGTCGGCCATGAACCAGCGCGGATCGTAGGAACCGATCGGCAGGATGGCCAGGCGGAAGGAACCGTATTTGGCCTTGGCCTGGCGGAAACAGGCCCCCTCGCCATAACCGCTGTCGCCGACGAAATAGATCCGGCCTCCCGGTGTCTCCAGGACAAAGGCCGCCCACAGGGCCCGGTTGCGGTTGAAGGGACTGCGCGCCGACCAATGGTGCATGGGCTCGAAATGCACCGTTAGTTGCGGATTGACCGCCACCTGTCCGCCCCAGTCGCGGGTTTGGACCCGTGCCTCGGGCACCCGTGAACGGATCAGGGTGTCGTTGCCCAGCGGGGTGAGGATCAGGGGACGATCACGCTGCCAGAGACGCTCGACGGTGGGCAGATCAAGGTGATCGTAATGGTTGTGGCTGATCAGCACCAGGTCGATTGGCGGCAGGTCGTCGAAGCGGATGCCCGGCGGGTGGACCCGCTTGGGGCCGATCCAGGCCAGGGGACCGGCCCGGTCGGACCAGATGGGGTCGGTGAGGATATTGAGTCCCCGGATCTGGATGAGGACGGAGCATTGGCCGACAAGGCTGACGCGCAATCGGTCCCCCTCAACCCGCCGCGGCGGATGATCGGTACAGGGAAGTTCACTGAACAGCGGCCATGGGCCCCGCTTGCGGGTAAAGTGCCAGCGTAACGCCTTGAACCACCCTTTGGCCACGGAACTTCCGGGATTGAAAAAACGGGTGCCGTCAAAATGATCGCTGACCGGGCCCCGGACAGTGGTGGACGGAACAAACAGCCACCCCAGTATGCCTAAAAGCACAATTCCCCCCAATATTTTCATTGCCATACGTTTTCCCTTCATCTTGTACCGATTGCCGGAATGGGTCACTCCCTCGAAAGGGGCTCTCCGGAAAAACCATTTCCACGTGGGCACGGGAAAGGGCAAAAGCCTGTTGAAAACCACTGGTTCCCGCTGACAGTGGCAATAAATTATAATAATTCTCATTTATCTTGCCAATTATCAGATCGCCCATATCATGGAAAGATGAGTTCTGTCCCTTTTCAAAGAACTCGCACACACCATCGTCGTCCTTAGACCGGCAAAAAGCAGGGCAGCGACGTTCAACGATTCGTCATTTTTTGTTTTTCTGTATTATATGATTTTTCGCTTTGTCGCTTTCTACGAATCAATCGAAAATATGATTGATTCCGGCCCGGCTCCATCCCATCACGTGAGAGATTCCCGTTGGAACGTTCGGGGCGGTCCCTCGCGCACGAAAAGAAAAAAAACAGGGCAATTGGACTACCGTACCCAGCAGGGCTTCACCCTGGTTGAACTCATGACCGTGATTGCCATTATCGGCACGCTGGCGGCATTCGCGCTGGTCAATTTCACGGCGTACCTGGAAAGAGTAAAAGTCACCAAGGCCATTGTCGAGATCAAGGAAATCGAGCGGTCCATTCTTGTTTTTCAGCTCGAAAACGACCGCCTGCCCAACACGCTGGTGGAGGCCGGATTGGGCAATCCGATCGACCCCTGGGGCAAC
>JBFWIP010000079.1:0-11124 GCA_050255935.1 Desulfobulbus sp. | reverse complement strand
GCCTCTACCGCTGCGCCACCGACAGTTGGGACCTGACCGAGGTCGAGACCATGCCCGCCTCGGGCGAACCCTGCCTGCTCTTCCTCCACGGCACCGCCTCCTCCTCGGAGGGCAGTTTCAGCGGTCTTTGGGAACAGGGCCCATCTCGCCTGGCCCTCAAGAAAGCCTACGGCAACCGCATATACGCCTTTGAGCACCGCACCCTCACCGACAGCCCGGTGGCCAACGTCCTCGACCTGATCAAAAAACTGCCCCCGGGCATACGGCTGCACCTGGTCAGCCATTCGCGCGGCGGCCTGGTGGGCGAACTGCTGGCACGGGCCAACCGCTTGGAACAAGATCCCTTCACCCAAAGCGAAATCGATCGGTTCGGGGAGATAGCCAAACACTGCGGGCACAAGGGGGTGGAAGCCGATGTCGAGCGGCTGCGGGAATTGAACCGGGAGATGCTTGAGCGGAGCATCCGGGTAGAGCGGTTTGTACGGGTGGCCTGTCCGGCGCGCGGCACCACCCTGGCCTCGGGCAAGCTCGACCGCTGGGCCAGCGTCATGGCCAACCTGTTCGGCAAGGGGCTGGAAGTCGCCGGCAAGGCCATCCCCCTGCTGGAACCGGTGACCAAGGGGCTGGACCTGTTGCAGAACTTCCTCCTCGCCGTGGTCCATGAACGGACCGATGGCCGGGTGCTTCCCGGCCTGGAAGCAATGATGCCCGACGCGCCCCTGGTGGTGATGCTCAACAGCGGCGATGTCCGCATCGAGGCGCCGTTGCATGTCCTGGCCGGCGATTTCCAGGGGGACGGACTCCTGCCCTGGCTGGGCGACTGTCTCTCCGAGATCTTTTACGGCGGCCTGACCGACCTGGTGGTCAACACCCCTTCCATGAGCGGCGGGGCCGCGCGCAGCCAGGGTATCTGGCAGAAGAGCCTCAGCGGCCCCGAGGTGCACCACCTCAGTTATTTCCGCCGCGACGAAAGCGTCCAGGCCCTGCTGGACGGCCTGCAGGGGAAAAACGACCAGTTCGTGCAACTGGACGGGCCGTCGCAGGCGGTGATCAGCCGCGGCGGCATCCAGGTCAAGCCGCTGGACAACGCCCCCATCGCCCTGATGCTGCCCGGCATCATGGGCAGCCATCTCCAGGTGGGCCGCAACCGCATCTGGTTCGACCCGATCGACCTCTGTGTCGGCCGCATGGAGGACCTGCGGGTGGACGCCGCCAACATCAGCCCCGACGGCTGGATGGACCGCAACTACGAAAAACTGGCGCGGTACCTGGCCCAGACCCACGAAATCCGCCCCTTTGCCTACGACTGGCGGCAATCCATCGAACAAGCGGCGCGCAGTTTTTGGGAGACGCGGCTGAAGGACGCCATCAAGGATGCCGGCAAGCGGGGCAAGCCCCTGCGCATCGTCGCCCACTCCATGGGCGGGCTGGTGGCGCGGCTGGCCCTGGCCGGACATTGGGACGAATTCAAAAATATTCCCGGCAGCCGCCTGCTCCAATTGGGCACCCCCAACAAGGGGTCCCATTCCATTGCCACCGTTCTCCTGGGCCGGGATGATT
Source organism: Desulfobulbus sp. (assembly GCA_050255935.1). Lineage (GTDB taxonomy): Bacteria > Desulfobacterota > Desulfobulbia > Desulfobulbales > Desulfobulbaceae > Desulfobulbus. The sequence continues at coordinate 9,564 of JBFWIP010000079.1, read as the reverse complement.
TTGTCCAGAGCATCGAGCGCTGGTTCGACTGGAAGCACGACATGCACGATTTCCTCGCCATTGTCGCCCAATTCCCCGGCGTATTGGAGATGCTGCCCTGGCCGGAAGAGAATGGCCTGGCCCCGGACGGCATCGATTATTTCGATCCCGCAACCTGGGCCGTTTTTTATGAACACGACCACCCGGAAGGCACCAAGCCCCGATGGGTGCGGCCGGACAACGAGGCCCTGGCCGCCGCCCGGAAAAGCGTCACCACCCTGGGCAAGGCCCCGCTCGCCCCTGAATGCTGTCTCTATGTAGCCGGGCAGGCCGCCACCCCGGTGGCGGTTCACTGGCCGCAGGGCAAGGTGGAGATCGGCTGGATCGAGGAAGGCGACGGACGGGTGCCGTGGGCCACCGGCATCCCGGCCGGAGTGCCGGTCTGGTACACGGATGTGGCGCACGGCGATCTGGCCAGTCACGAAAAGGCCTTTGCCGCCTACCGCGAACTCCTGGAAACCGGTTCCACCCGTCTGCTGCCACGCAGTCCCACCGTAGCACGCGGGGAAGCGGCCCCCATCTTCCGTGAACGCGGCCTTTCGGGTGGAGGGCTTTATCCCACCGCCGAGGAGGTCCTGGCCGCCGCCACCGGCGGAGCCCGGCCGAGCCACCGGGTCCGGGCGGGTGGCGAGGCTCCGGTGGAGATCGAGGTCATTCACGGCAGCGTGGCCGCCGCCGATGCACCGGTCCTTGTCGGTGCCTATACCGGCGATGCCCTGCGCGGCAGTGCCAAGTTCCTCAACGATCACCTCCAGGGCCGGTTGGAGCGGGCCCGGGCCATCGGCCGTTACCCCTGCCGCATGGGCAGCGCCATGGTCTTCCGCCAGACCGGGGCCAACACCAAACCGGCGGGCGCGATCGTGGTCGGCCTGGGGGGACTGGGGGAACTACTCCCCGGCACCCTGACCCAGGCCCTGACCCAGGGGTTGCTCGAATACGCCCGCATCATGGAACAGCAGAGCCATGCCGAACCGGATCGTCCCGAACGGCTGGCCGTGGCCTCGCTGCTGGTGGGCGGCGGATTCGCCGGGCTGGCCATCGATTCCAGCGCCCGCTGCCTGCTCGAAGCCCTGCGCCGGGCCAACCGGCTGCTTGGGCAGGCGGCAATGAAAACCCGCATCGGCCACCTGACCCTGTTCGAGGAGGTCGAGAGCCGGGCCATTACCCTGGTCCAGGCCCTGCGTGACCTGGTGGGCGAAACACGCTTTGCCGAGGTCGCCCGTTTCGACGGCCGCCTCCGCGACGGCCAGGGCGGCTACTGCGGCCGGTCGCTGGTCGCCAGCGGCGGTCAGGGGATGTACCGGGTCCATATCGTGGCCGACGAGGGGCGGTTGCGCTTCACCGTGGTCACGGACCGGGCCCGCAACGAGGTCAGCGCCGAACCCGATCAGCGCCAGGCCGTGGACGGATTGATCCGTACCGCCACTCACACCACCATGGACCAGCCCGGCCTGTCACGGGCCCTGTTCGAATTGCTGGTCCCCAACTCGATGAAGGAGGCGGTGGCCGACCTGCGGACCCTGATGCTGTCGGTGGATGTCGAGGCGGCAAGCTATCCCTGGGAGCTGATGCGTGACACCGACCAAATCGGCGAACAGCCGCTGGCGGCGCGGATCGAGCTGGTCCGCCAGTTGGCCACCCAGCATGGCCGGGGCCGGGTGCAGGTGGTCACCGAAAACCGGGCCTTCATCGTCGGCGACACCCTCTCGGGAATGGCCGACCTGCCGGGTGCCCAGGCTGAGGCCAAAATGGTGGAGAATTTCTTCAACCAGGCGGAATACAGGGTCGAACTCTGGCTCAAGGCCTCGGCACAGGAGGTCTTTGACGGCCTGTTCAACGGCCATTACCGCTTTGTCCACCTGGCCGGGCACGGCGTGGTCAAGGACAAGAAAACCGGCTGCACCGGCATGGTCCTTGGCCCCGAAACCTTCCTCACCGCCGCCCAGGTGACCAAGCTGCGGCGGGTGCCGGAATTCGTGTTCATCAACTGCTGCCACCTCGGCAGCATGCTGGGCGAACGGCAGCAGTGGGGCGAACTGGCCGCCAACCTCGCCACCGAATTCATCCAGATGGGCTGCAAGGCGGTGATCGCCGCCGGTTGGGCCGTGGATGACCTGGCCGCCTCCACCTTTGCCCGCACCTTCTACGAGGCCATGTTCAAGGGAGTCCGCTTCGGCCAGGCCCTGCGGCAGGCACGGTCGGAAACCCACCGCAACCATCCCCAGACCAACACCTGGGGCGCCTTCCAGGCTTACGGCGACGAACAGTACCGCTTCCCCAACGCCCATGACGACGATGAGCAGCAAGAAAGGGAATACGTCCATCCCAGCCACCTGATCGCCGATCTCGACCGGCTCTGCGCCCGTCTTTTGGACGCCACCGCGGAGGAACGCACAAACTATTACAGCAAGCAACTCAAAAGCATTGAAAAAGCGGCCCGGGGCACGGATTTCCAGCATGCCGGGGTCCGTGAAAAACTGGCCGTGGCCTGGGCGGAGATGGGTGAGCGGGAACGGGCCATCGGCCATTACCGGGCGGCGCTCAGTTTCGAGGACGCGGGCCTGAGCCTGCATGCCCTGGAACAACTGGCGAACCTGGAGATCCGGCACGGATCGGAACTCTTGCAATATACAGGTAAAAAGGCGGCCACCACCAAGGAGAAACATGACCAGGGCCTGCAGTTGATGCAGGCGGGGCACCAGCGTCTGCAGCAATTGCTGAACATCGGCGAGACCACCGAGCGGTGGTCGTTGTTGGGCTCATACTGGAAACGGCTGGCCCAGGCTGAAATCGCCCGGGGCAACAGCGCCGATATTCTCACCTGGCTTGCGGGCATGGACAAGGCCTACTGGAATGCGGCCGAACACGGCTACAAACGCACCGGCGGTTGGGACTACTATCCCCTGCTCAACTGCCTGGATGCGGTCTTTCTCCGGGCCCTGTGGGGCGAACGTGAACACGGCGACCAACTGGCGCCGCAACTGGCGGACCTGCTTCGTGGAGCCGGTGAAAACGGACGGCAACGGTATGCCGAACACCGCCTCTATTTCCATGCCCTGGCCGAGGTCGAGGCGCTGCGTATCGACAGCCTCTGGGCCTTCCTGGACGAGAGCCGACCGCAAGCCCGGCTGAGCACTCCCGAGGTGGCCAACCACCTGATCGGGTTGTACCGTGATATCCTCGGACGGTTGGGCAGCATCCGCGAACAGGATTCCACCATCAACCAGTTCCATTTTCTCATCAAACTGCTGCCCGGTGAAGGGGAGCATGTTGCGGACATCAAGAGAGGGCTTGAGGGGTTGATAGAAGGAATCACAAGAAAATAATCGGACAAGGAATCGATTGCACAATTCATCGTTGTTGTGTCATTTCGATCAAAAGAAACAATCTCCTACACGAAAGGAAAGAAACTCGAAGACCCAAGAGCCCTGTGTACCACAAGAGACGAAAGAACAATCAGCCTTTGCCAACAAGAACACACTGTTACCTCTATGGAATCCATCAACGCCTGTTTCATCAGTTACCGGCACACCAATCCGGATACGCATAAATTTTTCGAGGCCTTCACCAAACAGCTTGAAAAACAGCTTGGCAGGGTGCTCCCCAATTATGCCAAGCCGTATTACGATTCAGCTCTGCATGCCGGTGATCTCTACAACCAGGAGTTGGCGTTCCAGCTTTGTTACAGCGCCTGCATGGTGATTTTTTTCGATACCTGCTATTTCGATGTCAACCGCCCCTACTGCGCCCTGGAATACCACGCCATGCTGCAAATCGAGGAACAGCGGCTCGCCCAAGGTGTGGAGGGGTTGCCCAACACCGGCCTGATTTTCCCGGTGGTCTATCGGGGGCTCGATCATTTACCCAAGGAAATCAAGGATAAACGACAGTATATCGACTTTCAGCATCTCATCGATGAACGGGATTTTAAAAAACGCGACTGCCTGATTCGGCTCAACGAACTCGCGGATCAGATTTCCCGGTGCTATCTGGCCCTGCTCAAAGCCCAAAAAATCGAACACAGCCTTTGTAAGGAATACGTGTTCCCGCAGGTCGAGAAAATTATGCCCTGGCTGGAAAGCGTTTCACCCCTTCCCGCCATGCCCGGACATTGAGAGAGGTTACCATGAACGTATCGACCAACGGAACAATCATCACCTTCTACTCCTACAAGGGCGGCACCGGCCGGACCATGGCCCTGGCCAATATTGCCTGCTTGCTGGGGCAAGGGCATCCCTCGGAGGACGGCAGCCAACCGCCGCGCGTCCTGGCCCTGGACTGGGATTTCGAGGCACCGGGCCTGCACCGCTATTTCCGGCCTTACCTGGAGAAAGAGGCGGCATCCCGGTTTGACGCCACTCCCGGCTGCCTGGACCTGTTCACCCAGTTCGATCAACAACGAGATGCGTTTCATCCCAGCGACTACATCGCCAACCGCAAACGCTCACTTACAATGCTCGAACAACTGGACTTCGAGACCTACCTCCTGCCGACGGTGATCCCCGGCCTGCAGGTGATGAAGGCCGGGTTGTTCGACAAAGAGTACGGACGCCGTGTCAGTGAGTTTCAATGGGATCGGCTGTTCAGGGAAACCGTCGGCCTGTTCACCGGATTCGCCGACTACCTGCGCCTCCATTACGACTACATACTGGTCGATTCGCGTACCGGCATATCCGACACCAGCGGCATCTGCACCATGCTCCTTCCCGACAAGCTGGTGGTGGTCTTCACGCCCAACCAGCAAAGTTTGACCGGTATCGACGAACTCACCCGCAAGGCCCTGGCCTATCGCAAGTCCTCGCCCGATGGGCGGCCCCTGACCGTCTTTCCCCTGCCCTCGCGCATCGAAATGGCCCGCCCGGCTCTGATGGAAGCTTGGCGGACGGGGAACAGCACCGAGACCACAGGCATACCCGCCGATCTCATCGGCTACCAGCCGCGGTTCGAGCAGTTATTCGATGAGATCTATGCGCAAAAGGAAACCCGGTTGAAGGAGTATTTCGATACCGTCATGCTTCAACATATTCCGGATTATGCCTTTGGCGAACCGATTGCCGTGATGCTCGAGGAAACCGATTCACGCCTGTCTCTCCGCAGCAGTTATGCCGCCTTTGCCGAATATCTGACCGAGCTACAGGCACCATGGGAATCCATTGCCCAGATCCGGATGGAACGGGAGATCAACCGCTTGAGCGAGGAGGCCGCGAACAAAATTGGTGACGGCGATATCGACACGGCCCTCCGCATCGCCTATGGACTGATGGAGCGCAAACCACCGGCCAGCCTGTTCGGACCGGTTGCCCACGCCATTCTCGATGTAGCGGAAGCCGCTTACGGCAAAAAACGGCAGGAAGTGTCCAAGCTGCTGCAGCTGGCCATGGATCGCACGGTGCATGCCGACAACCTCGACCCGGCGGAGGTGGCTGAGGTATTGACGAGAATGGGAGATATTTGTCTGAAGGCCGGGGAATATACGCTTGCCTCCACGGCCCTGCAGTCTGCCTTGCACAATATGGAAACCATGCACGGAGAAGATTCGCCGGCAGTGCTCTCGGTTGAATCCAAGCTGGCGGAAACCTTGCGGTCTATGGGAGACCTTGCCGCAGCTCGAACCCTGCATGAAAAGATTCTGGAAACACGCCAACGCATCCTCGGCAAGGAACACCCCGACACCCTCATTTCCATGAACAATCTCGCCTTGACACTCCGAAGCCAGGGCGATCTTCAGGGCACGCGGGCGCTCCAGGAAAAAGTTCTGGAGGTTTGTACCCACGTCCTCGGCGGGGAACACCCCGACACCCTCGCCTCCATGAACAATCTCGCCTCAACACTCCGGAGCCAAGGCGACCTCCGGGCCGCGCGGGTGCTCCAGGAAAAGACCCTGAAAGTTCGCACCCGCGTCCTCGGCGAGGAACACCCCGACACCCTCACCTCCATGAGCAATCTCGCTTTGACACTCCAGAGCCAAGGCGACCTCCAGGCCGCTCGGGTGCTCCAGGAAAAGGAACTAGCGATTTGCACCCGGGTCCTTGGCGAGAACCACCCCAATACCCTTACCTCCATGAGCAATCTGGCCTTAACACTCCAGAGCCAGGGCGACCTCCAGGCCGCGCGGGCGCTCGAGGAAAAGGCCCTGGAAGTTTTCACCCGTGTACTCGGCGGAGAACATCCCAATACCCTCACCTCCATGAACAATCTCGCCTTGACACTCCGGAGCCAAGGCGACCTCCAGGCCGCGCGGGCGCTCCAGGAAAAAACCCTGGAAGTGCGCACCCGCGTTCTCGGCGGGGAACACCCCAATACCCTCACCTCCATGAACAATCTCGCCTTGACACTCTGGAGCCAAGGCGATCTCCAGGCCGCGCGGGCACTCCAGGAAAAGACTCTGGAAATTTTCACCCGTGTACTCGGCGGGGAACACCCCGACACCCTCACCTCTATGAACAATCTCGCCTCAACACTCCGCAGTCAGGGCGACCTCAAGGACGCGTGGACGCTCGAGGAAAAGGCCCTGGAAGTTTTCACCCGTGTACTCGGCGAGGAACACCCCGACACCCTCACCTCCATGAGCAATCTCGCTTTGACACTCCAGAGCCAAGGCAACCTCCAGGCCGCGCGGGCGCTCCAGGAAAGGGCCCTGGAAATTCGCACCAGTGTCCTCGGTGGGGAACACCCCGACACCCTCGCCTCCATGAACAATCTCGCCTTGACACTCCAGAGCCAGGGCGACCTCCAAGGTGCACGGGCGCTCCAGGAAAAGGTCCTGGAGGTTATCACCCGCGTACTCGGTAAAAATCATCCCGACACCCTCACCTCCATGCAAAACCTTGCTGCAACCCTCGGGAAGCAGAGTGATTGGGCCGGAGCCAAAGAACTGCAAATACAAGTTCTGGAAAGATACCGCCAAATTTTCGGGGAAAAACATCCGAAGACCATCGCTGCCATGAGCCAGTTGATGAAAACCGCCAAGGAGCTCGGCGATATGGAAACCGTGGTGGCGTTAAGCGAAGAACTGGCCAAAGGGGTGGCCCAATAATCATGGTTTACCCACCGAAACAGCCCTTGGGCAAGGCCCCTTCCTTACAACGAATCCGCCTCAGCACACCGCAACAGATCCCCGCTTCCTGGGGGAAGCCACGGGAGGCGGTCCGTAAAACCACGGTCACCGTTCGCGAGCCGCAAGGGGTGGAACCCTTCACCACCGGTTGGGGTGAGTTGACCGCGGTGCCGGGCGAAGATCTGGTGATCATCCAGGACTCGGGCGAACAGTACCCGATCAAACAGGCCATTTTTGCCGCCACCTATGAAGAAACCGCACCCGGCCGCTATCGGAAAAAAACGCGGAGCCGGTTGGTGCGGGTGCCTCCGGGCGTAGTGGCGGTGCTGGTCACCCCGGAGGGTGAAATCGAGGTCCGGTATCCGGATTACGTGGTCATCGGAGTTGCCGATGAACTCTATGCCAACGCGGCTGGTTGGGTGGAGGAAAATCTTGCATTCCTCAGTTGAAACCGATAATTCCATGCCTGTGCCGGGAAGTTTCGTGCCCGCTCAGTCCCCGTCCCCTTCCAAACCGCCGAGACCACAACCAAAGGAAAAATCCATGTCGAGGATACTCATGCTGCTCCTGCTGTTGCTGGCCTGCCCATCCCTGGTATTTGGCGGGCAAACGCGCTTTCCCCCGTTTTTAGCCGCCTTTGGTTTGGGGTTTTCCAGGGAGTGCGACAGTTCCCAACTCAGCCTGCTGCCGAAAAAGGGCAGCAAGGCAGGCACATCGGAAAGCACGCTCTTCCGTCTGGACGAAACCCTGCAGATCCGCCTGGACGGCGCCTGTGCCGCCGCGCTTGACGACGCCCTGAGCAAACGAGGGATCAATGAAGCGGTCCGGCTTCATCTCGATCAGGTGGCCATGGTGGGTTTGCCGGTCGCCGTTCTCCAGGGGACCCAAGGCGACGAACGGATTGTGAGCTTCCAGCTCCGGCGGCAGTCGCAACAGGAGGAAAACCGCACCGCCTGGGATACCCTGTTCGCCAAACAGCATGGCAGTTATACCATGGTGCTGCCCATGGCCCTGTCCATCGACCAGGCGCTGCCGGTCGAAGTGCGGTCCATCCCCTCCTTCCGGTTCGCCGTGGTCAGCGAAAACGCGGCCCGGATCACCAATGCGGTCTGCCTGCTGGTCTTCGCGGTCTTGTATTTTCTCCTGGTCCGCAGTCCCAGTGCCTTGCGGGAAAGCCGCAACGGGGTGTACAGTCTGGGCAAGAGCCAGATGGCCTTCTGGGGCCTGCTGGTCCTGCTCAGTTTCCTCGGCCTCTGGGTGCTCACCGGATCCATGGAACGCATCCCCGAACAGGTCCTGGCCCTGCTGGGCATCAGCGGCGCCACCGGCCTTGGCTCGCTGCTGATCACCACCAGCAAACTGGGCGACCAGGCCCCCATGCTCACGAATTCCACGGCCCGCGACTTTCTCCGGGATATCCTCGATGACGGCAACGGCTTCAGCCTTCACCGGATGCAGGTGGTCGCCTGGACCCTCATTCTTGGAACCGTGTTCTTCAAATCGGTGAACAAGGTGATGTCCATGCCGGAATTTCCGGAAACCCTGCTGCTGTTGATGGGCATCAGCAACGGGCTCTATCTGGGGTTCAAGTTCCCGGAAAAACAGCAGGCCGCACCGCAGCAACCAACCGACAGCAACAAACCGGCCTGACGGCACCAAAGCAGCCGGCCGGGTTTGATCCATTCGCACCCAACCAGGAGGATGCACGATGAACGTTCTCGCCATCAACGGCAGCCCACGGAAAACATGGAATACCGCCACCCTGTTGAACAAGGCCCTGGAAGGGGCGGCCTCGCAGGGGGCGAAGACCGAACTGATCCACCTCTACGACCTCGATTACAAGGGCTGCACCAGCTGTTTTGCCTGCAAGACGATCGGAGGAGCAAGCAACGGACGCTGCGCGATGAAGGACGGTTTACGGCCGCTCCTGGAGCAGATCGAAACCGAAGTCGACGTTCTTTTTTTGGGTTCGCCGATCTACTTTGGGCAAATGACGGGGGAAATGCGTTCCTTTCTCGAACGGCTCCTGTTCGCGCCGCTCATCTACAGCCAGCCGCCCCGCTCGACATTCCCCCGCAAGATCAGGACCGCGTTCATCTACACCATGAACGTCAACGAGGAGTTGTGCAAACAGCTTGGCTACGAGGCGATGTTCAGGTCCACCGAGGCCTCGTTGAGCCGCAATTTCGGCTCGGCGGAAACGTTCTGCTGTTTCGACACCTACCAGTTCGCCGACTACTCCAAGGTGGTGATGGAATATATGGATCCGGCCCACAAGGAAGCCCGGCGGCTGGAGGCCTTTCCCCGGGATTGCCAGCGCGCTTTTGAACTGGGCACCCGCCTGGCGGCCGAGGGTGGGTGGTGAGATGCCCTCGATACTCACCGAGGCCCTGATCGAGGCCGTTATCGACCAGATGGAGGTCAATCCCCGGGGCATTCACGGACTGAGCCACTGGGCGCGGGTCCAT
>JBFWIP010000078.1:6241-11266 GCA_050255935.1 Desulfobulbus sp. | reverse complement strand
AGGCCGGAACCAACCTGATCCATATCGCCCGTGACTTTTGCCATGACCGCAACGACTGGCATGAGATCGCCCGCATCAACCACCTGGGTGCACCGTATCTGATCATCAGGGACACCTTTCTCCAGGTCCCGAGATCCCTGCTGGTGCTCGACAAGCTCTCGGCCACGGTTGCCTCGGTCCATGGCCAGGTCGGCCGTCTCGAGGGAGAGCAGGCCGTGCCGCTGAACACGGGGGACATGCTCCTGCCCGGGCAAACCGTGGTCACCGGCAGCGACGGCTACACCCACCTGCTCCTGCCGGATCACACCTATACCCGGATTGAACCGGATTCCCAGCTAACCATCAATTACCTGTTCAGGCTCAAGGACGGCAACGTCAAGGCCGATTTCTCCCTCACCCGGGGCCGGGTCATCCACTGGATCCGCGACAAGCTCAAGGCCAACGAAACCTTCCAGACCCGTACCCCGATTGCGCTCACCGGTGTCCGCGGCACCGAGTTCCGCCTCAAGACCATCGGCGAGACGGCCAACAATGTGGAAACCCTGCGTGGCCGGGTGACGGTCAGCGGTTCGGGCCAATCGACCGTGATCAATCCGGGCCAGGGCGTCCGCATCGAGGCGAGCAGCCCGCCGGAGCAGCCGCGGGCCCTGCCCATGCCCCCGGCCACGCCCAGCCTTGAGCCGCTTTACCGCAGCCTGCCGGTGGTGATTCCGGCACCGGCGCATGCAAAGGCCACGGCCATCCGCCTGCGGATCACCGGCGACCAGCAGACCCAAGCCACCCTCTTTGACCAAAGCCAGCCTCCGGGCGGCCGTTTTGTGGTGGCCAATCTGCCCGACGGCGGCCACTTTGCCTCGCTGACCGCCATTGATCAGGACAATTTCGAATCCCAGGTCGTCGGTCCCCTGCCCTTCAACGTCCGCACCGTTCCTCCCAACCCGGTGATTTCCTTTCCCAAGACCGGGACCACCCTCTGGGGCAAGCAGGGGTCCATCCAGTGGCTGGAATCGGAGCAGGTGGCCCATTACGAGCTGCAGGTGGCCCACGATCCCGGGTTTCAACAAATGATCGAAACAAAGGAGGTGGCCGAAGCACGCTACACCAGCCCGGAACTGCCGCCGGGGACGTACTATTTTCGGGTCAAGGCGGTGGCGCCCGATGGATTCAACACCCTCTACTCGGTGCCGCTGCAGTGGAAACTGGCACCCGCCCCGGAGATGAAGGGCATGGAGGGAACGGCCAATATCCGCCCGACCCTGCAGTGGCCCGCCATGGTCGACGGTTGGAACTATGACCTGCAGGTGGCCGCCGACAAGGACTTCACCAATCTGGTGGTCGATCAGAGGAATCTCGCGGCCACCTCGTTCACGCTGGAAGAAAAACTGGTGGCCGGCAAGTACTGGGTCCGCATGCGCGGCGTGGAAAACGGCCAGCCCGCCAGCCCCTGGACCCCGTCGCAGACCATGACCATCAGCCCCAAACCGATGGGTTGGGAGGAATTGTTCTTCGGGGTGGTGACGCTGGGGATCATTCTTCTCTAACACGGAAACAGTCGCGAGTGGCACCGGCCCAATCATCGGCGGCGTCTTCGTTGCAGGCCCCTTTGGCACGGCAACGGCCCCGTCAAAAAATCCGGCCATGGCGGTGACGTGTACCGGCAGCTGACCGCCCCGATGCTCAGCCTGCTTCTGTTCGGCCTGGTGGCCGCAAGCGGGTTACTGAACCGTCTCGACGACGCCGGGCTGGATCTGCTCTTTCGCCTGCGGGGCCCCCGCCCCCCTGACCAGCGGATCATGCTCATCGGCATCGACGAGGCCAGCCTGCGGCAACTGGGGGCCTGGCCCTTTCCCCGGCGGCTGCACGGCCAACTGCTTGCCCGTCTCCGCAGCGCCGGCGCGGTCGGCTTTGATTTCCTCTTCCCTGAGCCCTCGGCCAACGATGCCCTGTTCAGCCGGGCCATGGCCCAGGGGCCGCCGGTAGTCCTGGCCCTGGCCCACGAACGCGACGGCCGCCTGGCCGGGCCCAGTGCGAGTTTGCGCGGCTTTGCGGCGGTCGGCCACATCGAGACCCTGCTCTCGGGCGACGGCATCGTCCGCCGGGTCGACCTGACCAATGGACCCGGCGCACCGCCCCTGGCCCTTGCCCTGCTCCGTGCCGCCGGTCTGGACGTCCCCCTTCCCCCAGATGCCGATGCGGCCATCATCAACTACCATGGGCCCGAGGAAAGTTTTCTCTGGCTCTCCTACGCCGATGTCCTTGCCGGAAAATACGACGACGGCCTGTTCAAGGACCGGCTGGTCCTGGTCGGTGCCCGGGCCATGGGGCTCGGCGATACCCACGTGACCTCCTTTACCCGCCAGTTTCCCACCCCCGGGGCGGAGATCCAGGCCAACATCGCCGCCAACCTGCTTTGCCGCGATTTCATCCATCCCGTCCCGGCCTTTCTCTGGATCGGAATCGGCCTGATCAGCCTCTCGGCCTTGCTGGTCTGGCCCCGTTGCGAGGAACGGTTCAACCTGCTGTTCAATATCGGCCTGGCGGTTCTCGTGGTTGCAGCGGCCGCGGCGCTCTTTCACAGGGCCTGTTTGACCGCCTACCTGGGCGTCCTGGTGTTTCTCGCCCTCAGTTATCCGCTGCACCTGCTGGTTCAGCTCCTCCGGACCGCCCGGCAAATACTGGCCCAGACACGGCGGCTCGACCGGGAGCTTGACGCCGGCCTGCAGGTGGTCGCCAAAAACCTGCCCGAACTCTCGCCGCAGCCGCCCGCACCCGCATTCACCGGTTCGGCGCTGCAGCGTCATCTCGACCGATTGCAGACGGCTATCCAGGCACTCAGCCTGCAGCACCATTTCCTCGAACGGCTGCTCAAGGAAGAACTGCCGCCGTTGATTCTCTGGGCCGAACAGGACGGATCGCCGGTCTTCGCCAACACGGCTTTCGAGCGGCTCTGGGCAACGCTCGACCCGGAGACGAATGCGCTTCCCTCGGTTCCCGCCTTTCTCCAACGGGTGCAGACAAGCGGCCAACAACGGCGTCCCGAGGGCGCCCTCCATTTCCAGGCCCTCGGCGACAACGGACGCCGCTATCACCAGGCTTCCTTTCATGCCCTGCTCGCCCCGGAAACAGGCTTCTGGGGGATGCTGGCCATTATCCAGGACATCACCGAGATCAAGGAACTGGAACGGGTCAAGGACGAGGTGGTGGCCATCGTCTCCCACGAGCTGAAACTGCCGCTCACCACCATCCTCGGCTACAGCGAAATGCTCAGCGACAGCCTGGAAGGCGAACAGAAGCACTTCGCCGAGGAAGTGTGCGTTCAATCACGGAGGCTGCGCCGGATGATCGAGGATTTTCTCGACATCGCCCGTCTGGAGAGCGGCCGCAAGCAGGTGCGGCGCTTTCCCTTCCCCCTGGAACGCATGCTGGAGGATGCCGTGGCCGCGGTCACCCCCAGGGCCAGGGACAAAACCATCACCCTGCACCTGGACCGGCCCAGCCGCACCACGCCCTTTGTCGGCGACGAATCCCTGCTGCTGCAGGCCGTGATCAACCTGCTCGACAATGCGGTGAAATTCAGCCCCCAAAAGACGGACGTCCGCCTGTCGCTCTCGGAAGAAGCAAAAAATTTCCATATCCAGGTGGCCGACCAGGGGCCCGGGATTCCCGCTGCGGACCGGATGCGGGTCTTTGACAAATTCCAACGGATAGGTGCCCCGGACGAGGAAGGCTTTGGCCTGGGGCTGCACCTGGTCAAACAGATCATCGAACGCCATGGCGGCGAGATTTCGGTTCTTCCCGCCTCCGCTGGCGCGGTTTTTCACATCGCCCTGCCCAAACTGCAGCGGGCAACAGACACGGAGGGACCTGTTCCATGCGCATGATCCGCTTGTTTTTCCTGTTGTTCCTGTGTCTCGTGCTTGCGGCCGTGCTCCTCCGCCAAGCCGGCCTGGAACGGCTGGTCCCTGCCCTGTTGACCAAGGCGGGCATGACCGAGGTGCGACTGGATCTCAAGGCCCTGGATCACCACCACATCGATATGGCATCGCTGGCCCTTGTCCTGCCCCATCCCGGCGGCCCGATTCCTATCCGGGTGAGCGATGCGGTCTGCCGCTATCACCTCTCCGGCCTGCTGCACGGCAGGGTGGCCTCCTGCAGCGTCGGGTCCATCGAGGTACGCCTGCCCGAGCAGAAGAAGACGACCGCCTCACCGGCGGGCACCGACCTGCCCGAACTGGACAAGTTCCTCCCGGCCATTGATCTCAGCCGCATCCCGGTGCAACAGCTGCATCTCTCCCGCCTGATCGTCCACCCGCCTCCGGCCGAATCCGCAAATCCACTCGTTTTTTCCCTCGACTACACGAGCACGCCAAAGGGACAGCACCTGTTCTTCCGCCCGGCGGGGTCCGAGCAATCCCCGCCGTTCAACCTTGAACTGCATCACAAGGAGAGCGGACTCGCCGCAACACTGACCATGGACCTTGCCCGAACCCGGGACCTGTTGCCGCCGGCGTATGCAGGCACCCTGCCGTCCGCGGGTCAACTCACCGGTCGGGTGCACTCCCCGCCCGCAGGACCGTTGCAGTTCCAGATCGACCTTTCCGGGCTGCGCCACCCGCTGGTGTCCGTCGGCAAGGCCTCCCTGCTGCTGGAGAGCCACGGCCCTCTCCAGGACAATGCATTGCAATGGAGCCCCTCATCGCAGTTGACCATCAACGACCTGCGCTGCGGGGATACAAGGCTGGGGGCCTTTTCCCTGAACCTGGCGGGAACCCTGCAGATGGACAATAATCGCTGGTCCTGGCGTCTCCAGCCCGCTATGCCATGCACCCTGGACGGCCTGGCCGCCGGAAAGAACCGTCTTGCCCCCCTATGGTTGAAGGACATGGATCTGCAACTGGTGCTGGAGCCTGACCAGGTGCAACTCGATGCCACCCTGACCTCCCCCCTGGGCAATGGCCCGATCTCCGCCCACTGCAATCACCGCCGCGATCCCACCGGCACGGGAGCCTGTCTCCTAAAGACCCC
>JBFWIP010000078.1:3540-6141 GCA_050255935.1 Desulfobulbus sp. | reverse complement strand
TGCTGGAGCCTGACCAGGTGCAACTCGATGCCACCCTGACCTCCCCCCTGGGCAATGGCCCGATCTCCGCCCACTGCAATCACCGCCGCGATCCCACCGGCACGGGAGCCTGTCTCCTAAAGACCCCCAAACCGCTCATCCTGAACCCGGCCCAAAACCCGCTTAACCTCCTGGCCGCCCCACCGGAGGTACAGATTCTTCAGGGCAAGCTCACTTTTTCCCTGGAGGGGCAATGGCAGACGCAAAAACCGCTTCAACTGCGGGCGGATCTCGATGCCACCCTCCAGCAGGGCAGCGTCCTGGACATCCCCTTTTCCGGTTTGCAGGTACAGCAACAGGTGCAGGTATTGCCGCAGCTGCAATCCATCAAAAACGGCAGGCTGCAACTGGCAAGCATGGGGGGACCGGTACCGATGCAGGACTTGACGCTCGCCACGCGCATTCGTCCCGATAGGCGCAGCCGACAACCGATAGTGACCCTTGAGCAGGGAACGATGCGCCTCCTTGACGGGGTGCTCCGGCTGCCCCAACAATGCACCTATGCCCTTGACGGCACGCCCACCACCTGCATGGTGCAGCTCGACGGCATCAACCTCGAATCCCTGGTCGCCCTTCATCAGGTGGAGGGGTTGACGGTCAGCGGCCGGGTGCGGGGACGGCTGCCGCTCCATTTTTCCGCCCCGGGGCTGCGAATCGAGCATGGCATCCTCGAAAACGAGGCCAAGGGAGGCATCATTCGTTACCGGCCGCCAACGGGCGCCATGGAGAATTCACCGCTCACCGCCTATGCGCTTACAGCCCTGCGGGATCTCCATTACCAGCATCTGGCGGCGCAGGTCGATTATCAGCCCGACGGCACCCTCGCGGTTGCCTTGCAGGTCCGGGGCAACAACCCGGGCCTGGACAACGGACGCCCGGTGCACCTCAATCTCAACACGGAACAGAATCTGCTTTCTCTGCTCAAAAGTCTTCAGTATAGTCAGTCATTATCTTCGGAGTTGGGCCGGAAATTGATAAAATCCCGGTCACCCTAACCGCAAGCCGATTGCAGAGGAGGTTGCATGCGCAAACAACTGCCCCTTGTCATGGTCACACTCTGGGCCATGACCGGATGCTCGCCCACGGTGCAGGTCGCCCCGCCGGACAAACCGATCGTCATTAACCTCAATGTCAAGATTGAACATGAGATCCGGGTCAAGGTGGAAAAGGAATTGGATAACGTGCTCAGTCCGGAAAGCGGGCTGTTCTAACGGGAGGGAACATCATGAAACGATTGTTTTTTGTCTTTGCGGCCCTGTGGCTCGGATGCCAAACCGCCTTTGCCCTGGATCTGCAGACAGCCAAATCCCAGGGAATGGTCGGCGAAACCCCCACCGGCTATCTGGCTCCGGTGCGCCAGGCGGGTGGAGAAGTCGGCCAACTGGTGCAATCGATCAACCAGCAGCGCAGGCAGCAATATCAGCAGATCGCCCAGCGCAACAACACAACCCTGCAGGCGGTGGAGCAGCTGGCCGGGAAACAGGCCATGGACAAAACCCCCCCGGGCCAGTTCATTCTGGTCAACGGGTCCTGGACCAGAAAATAGTGCACAGCCGCCCCGGCGACGGCCACGAGCGGTCGCCGGGGGACATCCCGCCCTTGCACTTGGCGATGTTTTTTTCACCCTTTTCGCAATTGGCGGTAAAAAATGCTTGACCTTATATGTCGAAAAGTTTAATCATATAATCATGAAAACAGATTACACCCGCGCCCTGCCCGATGCCTGGAAACCGATGTCCCGAGTCTTTACGGCCCTGGGCGATGAACACCGCCAGCGTATCCTCCTCCTCTTCGAGCAGGGGGAACGGCTCAACGTCGGCATGATCGCCGAAGTCTCGACCCTGTCGCGGCCAACGGTCTCCCATCACCTGAAAATTCTGCGCGAGGCCGGGGTGTTGTGCACGGAAAAAATCGGCAAGGAAGTCTGGTACTGGATCAACTGCCCCTATCTCGAAGAGGTGCTGGGCAACGTGCTGGACTACATTCGCCTCATTCGCTGATTCGTTTTTTTTGGCCCTTAAATGTCGAAATGTTTAAACATATAAACTAATAAACACTTCCATCCCAACCATCACGGAGACAACACACCATGATCCGCTCACTGACCATTCCTCTGCTACGCGTGCTCTGCCGCGTTCTGTTCCGCGTCGAGGTCAAAGGCCCCCTTGCCGGACTCGCCGCCCCGAGATTGCTGGTGGTGGCCAACCACCAATCGTTTCTCGACGGCCTCCTCCTTGGCCTGTTTCTTCCGATCAATCCGGTCTTCGTGGTGCACACCACCATCGCCTCCCACTGGTTTTTCCGGGCCGTTCTTTCCCTGGTCGATCATCTCGCCGTTGATCCGGCCAACCCCATGGCCATGAAAACGGTGGTCCGCTTGATTGAATCGGGCCGGCCGGTGGTGATCTTTCCCGAAGGCCGGATCACCACCACCGGCAGTCTGATGAAGGTCTATGAGGGCCCGGCCTTTGTGGCCGCCAGAACCGGTGCGACCATCCTGCCGGTACGGCTGGAAGGACCGGCACACAGTTATTTTTCCCGTCTCTCCGGCACCAATCCCCG
>JBFWIP010000078.1:0-3440 GCA_050255935.1 Desulfobulbus sp. | reverse complement strand
CTGCATTACCGGGTGATTCCCGAGTTGGCCTACGACCGCAACTGCACCGTACTGTTCGGCACCTCCACCTTCCTCGGCAACTACGCGCGCTTCGCCCATCCCTATGACTTTTACCGTCTGCGTTATGTGGTCGCCGGGGCGGAAAAGCTGTCGGAAACCGTGCGCCAGCAGTGGTTCGAGAAATTCGGCATCCGCATCTTCGAGGGCTACGGCGCCACCGAAACCGCGCCGGTCCTGGCGGTCAACACCCCCATGGCCTACCGCACCGGAACGGTCGGCAACCTGCTGCCCGGCATCGAAGCCCGTCTTGTTCCGGTCGCCGGGATAGAAAGCGGCGGCGTGCTCCACGTGCGCGGGCCGAACGTGATGAGCGGCTATTTCAGGGCCGATCGCCCCGGTCTGCTCCAGCCGCCCGCCTCCTCCCTGGGCAAGGGGTGGTACGAAACCGGCGATGTGGTGGAAATCGACGAGGAGGGCTTTGTGCGCATCGTCGGCCGGATGAAGCGTTTTGCCAAGATCGCGGGCGAGATGATCAGCCTGGAAGCGGTGGAGAAGCTGGCCGCAGCCGCCTCCCCCGGTTTCTGTCATGCGGTCACCGCCCTGCCCGATGCCGCCAGGGGTGAAGCCCTGGTGCTGTTCACCACCGATCCCGCCCTGACCCGCGAACAGGTAAGCGCGGCCGCCAGGGATCTGGGAGCGGCCGAATTGGCCGTGCCGCGCGACATCCGGGCCATCGAGGCGCTGCCCCTGATGGGAACCGGCAAAATCGACTATCCGGGCCTGTGCCGTCTGGCCGGGGGAGGCGCCTGAAATGAACAACCCTGCCCTGGCCCCCGAACCGGCCGATGCCGCAGCCCCGGTACGGCCTCGTTTTTTAAAACCCGGTCTTTTTTCCTTTCCTCAACAACGGTAATGCCATGAATTCACAATTCGATCTGCTCACCACCCGGCGCTTCCTGCCGTTTTTCATCACCCAGTTTCTCGGCGCCTTCAACGACAACCTGTTCAAAAACGCCCTGATCGTGCTGCTCACCTACCAGGCCGCCAGCTGGACCACGCTCAAGATCGGACTGCTGGCCAACCTGGCGGCGGGGATCTTCATCCTGCCGTTTTTCCTCTTTTCGGCCACGGCCGGCCAACTGGCGGACAAATACGACAAGGCCGTCCTCGCCCGGCTGGTCAAGTTGCTGGAAATGGCGATCATGGGGGTGGCCGCATTGGGCTTTGGCCTGCACAACCTCGGACTGCTGCTGGCGGCGCTGTTTCTTTTGGGATGCCACTCGACCCTTTTCGGCCCGGTGAAGTATGCCATACTGCCGCAGCATCTCCATAACGACGAGTTGGTCGGCGGCAACGCCCTGATCGAGGCAGGCACCTTTGTCGCCATCCTGGTCGGCACCCTGGCCGGCGGCCTGCTGGCCGGAACGGTGGCGCATCCGGTGTGGATCGCGCTCGGCGGATTGGCGGTGGCTGCCGCCGGTTACCTAAGCAGCCGCTTCATCCCCAACGCCCCGGCCCCGGAACCGGAACTGCGCCTCAACCCCAACCCGATCACCGAGACCTGGCACAACATCGCTTTTGCCCGGGAAAACCGCAGCGTATTCCTGGCCATCCTCGGCATCTCCTGGTTCTGGCTCTACGGGGCGCTGTTGCTGGCACAGTTTCCGGCCTTTGCCAAAAATGTGCTCGGCGGCGCGGAGTCGACCGTCACCCTGTTGCTGGCGGTGTTCACCCTGGGCATCGGCCTGGGCTCGCTGCTGTGCGAACGGATGTCCGGCAAGCGGGTGGAAATCGGCCTGGTGCCCCTGGGCTCCATTGGCCTGACCCTGTTCGGCCTGGACCTGGCACTGGCATCGCCCGGCGGGTCAATTTCCGCAGTTCCCCTGGGGCTTGGCCTGATGCTCGGCCAATACTCGACCTGGAGAATCCTTGTGGATCTGGTCATGATCGGCATGTTCGGCGGATTTTTCATCGTCCCGCTCTATGCCCTGGTGCAGATCCGCAGTGCAGCCGCCCATCGGGCACGGATCATCGCCGCCAACAACATCCTCAATGCCCTGTTCATGGTCGTCGGCGCCCTGGCAGCCGCCGGCATGCTCGGCTCGGGCCTGAGCATCCCCTGGCTGTTCGCGGTGGCCGCGCTCTGCAATGCGGCGGTGGCCCTCTTCATTTACCTGCTGGTCCCCGAATTCCTGCTGCGCTTCCTGGCCTGGCTCCTGGCGCACGGGGCCTATCGCCTGGAGAAACGGGGCGTGGAAAGCATTCCGCTCGAGGGCCCGGCGGTCCTGGTCTGCAACCACGTCAGCCTGGTCGACGTGCTGGTGATCCAGGCCGCCTCGCCACGCCCGGTCCGCTTCTTCCTGGATCAACGCTTCTTCCGTCTGCCGCTGATGGGCCGGTTATTGCGCCGAAGCGGCGCCATCGAGGCGCCCCTGGACGTCTCGGATGCCAAGCGGTTGCACCAGGCCCAGGAAGAGGCGGCCGCAGCCCTGGCCCGGGGTGACCTGCTTGGGGTGTTTCCGGAAGTCACCCATACCCCGGACGGCGAACTGCAGCCTTTCCGCCCCCTGCTTGCCCCCATCCTCGGCCGCAGCCCGGCACCGGTGATTCCCATGGCACTGCAGGGGTTGTGGGGCAGTTTTTTCTCGCGTATCGATGGCCGCGCCCTTGGCCGCCCCTTCCGCCGGGGCCTCAAGTCGCGTATCGCCCTGGTGGTCGGCAGGCCGCTTCAAGCCGACAGCGCCACCCCCGGACGGTTACAGGCCGAAGTGGCCCGCCTCCGGGAGACCCGCGATTAAGAAGAGCATCTCCGGAGAAGGGCCGGGCGGGACAACGATGCGGGACGCCCGGCCCCTTTCCGGATGGGCACTGGTGAACAATCAGGGATAGCTCTGCCCGGTGGGACGGATCATGATTTCGTTGACGTGGACATGGGGCGGCAGGGTTAGCAGCCAACGGATCCCCTCGGCGAGATCGGCGGGTTCGAGCAGTTTGCCGAACTGGGCCGCGAACTTGCCGAAGCTATCCTCGCCGTAACCCGCGACTTCCTGGAATTCGGAAACCACGATCCCGGGCATGACCGTGGTCACCCGCACCCCATGTCCGCACACCTCGCGGCGCAGCCCCTCGGCGATCCCGGAAACAGCGAACTTGCTTGAACCATAAAAGCCGCTCACCGGCGAGATGTTCCGCGCAACCACCGAACTGACGGCCACGATGTCGCCGCTGCCGCGCTCCATCAGGTACCGGCCGGCGCGGCGCATGAGATGAGCCGCCCCGAGCACGTTGACCCGGTAGAGCGCCTCCCACTGCGACTCGTCGCTGGTCAGCAGGCCTCCGGCAAGCCCCCGTCCGGCATTGACCACTACGATATCATAGCGGTTGCCGCCCCGGTTCCAGGCCAGGGTTGCGGCCAGCAACCGATCGATATCGGTGATTGC
>JBFWIP010000077.1:8036-11284 GCA_050255935.1 Desulfobulbus sp. | reverse complement strand
CGGTCCCAGTATTCCTGCAGGAGGAAGGTGTCGCCCTGGATGTTGTAGTCGCCGATGAAGTTGATGGTGTAGGGGCTGGTGATCTCCGGTTCGAGGGTGCCGACCTTGTCGTTCATCCAGGCGATGTTCAGCACATGATGGCCCTTGGATTGGCTGACGCCGGCAAAACCGGGGCATTCGATCACGAAGATATCCACGTCGGGCCGCTGATCCATGACCTTGCGGGCGATGGCGCGGGTGTCGTCGCCGATGAGCGCGGTGGTGCAGGTGGTGTAGAGAAACATGCGCTTGGACTCGGGCATGGCGTCAAAGGCTTCGTTGATGCTTTTTTCAAGCTGCTTTTCCCCACCGAAGATGACGTGGGATTCCTTCATCCCCGAAGACCAGGCATACTTGAGCTGGAAGTTGTCGTTATCGCTGATGTAGCGCTTGGTGTGCCAGGTGTCGTAGGCACAGCCGATCGGGCCGTGGATCAACTGGATCGTGTCCTTGATCACCGCCCCGATCACCAGTTTCGCCCCGCAAAAGCTGCAACCGCGTTCGGAGAGGGTTCCGGGGATGGTGGGGACATTGGAGGCGGGGAGGAACATGGTGGTGTTTTCCCCCTCGGCCTTGATGTACACATGTCGTTCCCGTTCCGGGATGTCTTTGTCGCATTCGAGCAATACCATCGGCATGGCAGGGTTCTCCTTTGTTGCTCATCGGGGGCGGGGCGGTCCGATCCGAGATCAGTCTCCATAACCGCCTGTTTTCCGACGATAAATAAATGTGTCGCCGTACGGAAATCTTCCGTTGTCCGTTGCTTTACCGGTAAAATAGCAAGGGGTGTGCCATACGGCGGATTGCCCCCGAATGCCCCGGCTCAGCCCAGGACAAACCAACTTAATCCATTGTTTTTATTTCACTTCTTAAAAACATGTAAGCTGCAGGTAAATCGGCCAACAGGAGAAAGCGGCCTATTTTCCCGAACGGGCAGCCAATTGAATCGCACCGTCGCGAACACCTCCGCAACGATGGTTCCCGTAGGTACACATTCGGGTCGAGGCGCGGCACGGCTGCCGGCAAAGAAATGCTATGGCAGAAGCGGGGACAAAGCAGGGAGATGGGGAAAAAATGACAGGGGCGGGACGCCCCGGTTCGGGGGAATGCAGAGGCAGGGGCCTTCCGACCGGGTTGATCCCGGGCCGGGGGGAAAAGGTCTTGGCTGCAGCGATCAGGGCCGGCCGCGGTAAGGCAACACGGGTGACCGTGTTCAGGGAATGTTCCGCAGGGTGGGGGGCAGGAAAATGAAGACGAGCCGTGGGGGCGAGATCTTTATCCCACCCACCCTTTTCTCGCCCGGTTCACCACCAGCAGAAAGGCCGGTATGCCCAGCAACTCCGTCACAATGCCGATGGGAATATCCAAGACCGTGACGCAACGGGCACAACCATCCGCCACCACAAGAAACAAGGCCCCGGCAAGGGCGCTGGCCGGCAAGACACGGGTGTTGGCCGGGCCGAGCGTCAGGCGGACGACATGGGGAATCAACAGGCCGATCCAGCCGATGTTCCCGGCCAGGGAAACGGTCAGGGCCGAAATCATGGTGGTCACGGCGATCACCGCATAGCGAACCACCCCGACCGGCACACCCAGGGACCGGGCCTCGTCGTCGCCCATGGAAAGCGCATCCAAAAAACGGCCGCAGCAGGAGAGAAACAACACCCCGAACAGCAACGGCCCGCTGAACAGCAGGACCTTGTCCAGGGTGGCCGCGCCGAGATTGCCCATGAGCCAGTAGACGATGGACGGCAGGACATTCAAGGGATCGGCCACATATTTAATGACCGTGACCAGGGAGGAAAAAAGGGCACAGCTGATGATCCCGCCCAGGACCAGCATCACCAGGGAGGAATGGCCAAAGGCATTGGCAATCAACACACTGACGCCGACTGCGCTCAAGCCCATGGCAAACGACAGCCCCTGCACCGCGCTCCAGTGCCAGCCGCAGAGGATGGCCAGGGCCGCGCCGAATGCCGCCCCGCTCTGCACGCCGAGCAGACCGGGCGAAACCAAGGGATTGCGGAACACCGCCTGAAACGCGGCGCCGGACACGGCCAGGCTCGATCCGACGAGCATGGCCGCCAGAATGCGCGGCAAGCGGATCTCGACCAGGATGTTGTACAGCGCTGCATAGTGGGCGTTGTCCAGTTGCCCGAGCCCGAGCATCTGGAGAAGGAACGTCACGATTTCCGCCGGGGCGGTCGCATAGTTGCCCATGGAAACGGCAACAAGCAGGGCAGCGGCAAGACCGCAGGGCAGAACCGCATACCAGGGAAGGACCTTGAAGCGACGCCTCGTGGGCAGTCCAGCGTCCGCGAGACAGGAAGTGGAGATGTTCATGGCTGCACCGCCCGGTTGGTCATTGGCCCAAGCAGGGCGTTGAGTTGGCCGTCATCCAGATCGACCTGGAAAAAGAGACGATAAAATTCCCGGGTCTGCCGGGCGAGGTCCAAGCGAATGATTTCGGGGTAGAGTAATTGGGCCAGCCATTGGGCCCCCATGATCCGCATATAGGAAGGTGGACGGTCAAACCAGTTGAAGGGGGCATTCGGCATGGCATGGACTGCGCCCTTTTGCACGGCGCGCAATCGCCGCCATCGGGGATCCTTGCCGATGATGTCCCGGGTCTCGGAAAAACGGGTGACAATGACATCCGGATCCATCTTGAGGAGCGTTTCCACCCCCAGGGTCACGTTGCTGGATTCAATGTCAGCCGGTATCGCCTGGTAGTTGGGCAGATCGCTGCACGAGAGGGCGTTGACCGCGCCGGCCAGACGAATAACCTCCGCCCGGTGGGCCTCTCCGCATTGCGAGGTCAGGCCGTCCATGGATTCGGCATAATAGACACGAACCCGTTGCCTTGGCGGAATCTTCGCCGTCGCCTTGAGAAGCCGGTTATCAGCCTGTTCCAGGTACGCGGCCAAGGCCTCTCCCCGTTCGGCGACACCGAGGGTCCGGCCCAGAAGGCGAAAGGTCGCCGGATATTGCTCCAGCCGATCCACCCCGACCAGGAGAGTGGGCACATGGACCCGGTCCAATTGCGCCAATTGATTTCTGCGGAATGCCGCGGTGTTCCACCCTATCGCCAGATCGACACCCGTTGCCTTGAGCTGCTCAAGATTGAGATTCGGGCCGGAGGACAACGGTTTCAGCGCCCGGACGGCCTCGGGGAGATAGGCGGCCGTTTCCGGTTTGCTCTTGAAGGG
>JBFWIP010000077.1:0-7936 GCA_050255935.1 Desulfobulbus sp. | reverse complement strand
CTATCGCCAGATCGACACCCGTTGCCTTGAGCTGCTCAAGATTGAGATTCGGGCCGGAGGACAACGGTTTCAGCGCCCGGACGGCCTCGGGGAGATAGGCGGCCGTTTCCGGTTTGCTCTTGAAGGGAAAAGGATAGCCGGCCAATTTTTCCGGAGCAAGGGCAACGACAATAGCAAAGGAATGGGAAAAAGTGCAGATCCGGTGCACGGTTTCCGGAACATCGACGGTTCGGCCCGCAAAATCCTCAATGTTCTTGCCTTCCGTTGCCTGCGGGCAGAGAAACACCAGCACAAAAAACACGAAGTGACAGCTAACCCGGTACAGCGCTTTCCTTTTGTTCATGCAGGACTCCTTATGGCGCCTTGGCCGCTTCATCAGGTGGCAAAGTATTCACATTCAGTAGTTCCACGTGAACGCTTGCAGCGTTCCTGCCGGGGTACCAATCAAACAACGTACCATCTGCCCATCCTTGTGCACGAGCATTGGTTTTCTTCAAGGAGCACGCGCTGTTACGGAGAAAAGAACTCCGGCGCACCAGTTGTTCGGCGTGCCATTTGAGGTAGAATTGCGCACCGCCAGGTACGCTTTCCGCGATTTCGTACCCTGGGGACACCTTTCGCCAGATGGCCCGGGGATGGACAGTCTCCGGAGATGCTCCATGAGGGCAGAGCCGGGTTTCACGCCGCCATCGTTACCCTAAAAAAAAACCTCCTGCTCCTCGTGTAGCCGCGTCCATCGCCCGTCCCGATCCATAGGGGACCGGGAGAACCGCCCTTCCCTCCGCTGTTCAGGTACATTTTTCCCGCCGATCGTACCTATCGGTTCATTTGATGATTCTCATCGCAGCGCCCTTCCCGAAAAAATCAACACATCATATTGTTATTTCAGCAAAAACATCGAAACCAGCACACAGGCATGCTTCTTGGGAAGAGAGGGTCCAACAAACGACAATGCCGCACATGCAAAGCAATCCAAGGAGGAGAGCGTGAAAAACTGGACAAACAAGGCCGTTCTTCCGGTAGTACTCTGGCAATGCCTCGGCACTTCCGCCCGGGGTGAAGATGTTGCAGGAAAACAACTTCAGGAACTTGCGCCCATCGTCATTTCGGAGGGATCCGAGGCCGCCGTATCCGGTGACGAGCCGGTATCGAGCCGTTTTTTTCTGCCGAAAAGCGTGGAAGCCGTTCAGACCCTGACCCATGAGGATATCCAGGCCATTCGCCCCCGTGACGTCAGCGACCTGATCGAGACCACTCTCGGGACGAGCATCCGCCGTCAAGGGGCGCGTGTCCATAATTTTTCCTTCAGCCGCGGCGACAGCGTCAGCGTCATCCTGGATGGCGTCTACCTGACCGAAACCGAGGCGCGCCGCATCATCGGCGACATCCCCGTGGAGATGATCGACTCCATCAAGTTCGTGCGGGACGCCTCGGTGATCACCATCGGGCCGCTGATGTCGTTCGGTTCCGCATCGGGAGGTTCCCCCAATCAGGGTTTCATCATCATCGAGACCCGGAAAAAAGGACCGGACAGCCCGTATGGAACGGAAGTGCGTTCCAGCTACGCTTCCTATGACACCTGGAAGGCCTCCGGGTTCACCGGTCATTCGTGGGAGGACAACCGGTTCACCTTCAGTGCCGGATACCAGCGCAGCCAAAGCCAGGGAAAGGATGACTGGAACAACGGCTACACGGGCGACACCTGGTTGGTGAACGGCGGTTTCAACGGCGAGGGATTGCAGGCCCGCGCCTCGCTGTATTACAACTCGGCCTCACGGGAGATCCAACGGGCTCTTGGCACCTACAGCGGGACCACCCGTTACCCGGTGAGCGGTCCGACGCCCGATGGCGTGCTGGATAAAAATATCTGGGAATACGATCCCATCGATACCGTGCTGGTGGCCATCAATCTGGACAGGACCTGGAATGCGCATCAGACCACCTCGCTCACCTACGGGTGGAACAGGACCGAGGGCACGCTCCATGCCTACACCACCCTTACCGATAAAAGTTCGGTGGCAGGCAGGGATGCGGAAGACCGTTCCGAGGAATGGAACCTGTCCCATGCCATGACCAGCCGCCGGAACACCTTGAAGGTCGGTGGACAAATCGTCTCCTGGCTCCAGCTCAGCGAAGGAGATCCCAGCCCCCGCAAGGAAAGGATTTACGGGGTGTATGCAACCGATGTCTACGCCATCACGCCTGCGTGGTCCGTGGATGCGGCAATGCGGGTGGATAAAAAGAAAATCGTCCAGGGAGGCGACAAGTATCTGTCCAGCGGAACAGAGGTGCACCTGTCGGACGGGGAATGGACCGATGAGGCCTATGTCTTCTCTTTGGGCAATGCCTGGCAGATCAATCCGGTGTGGAAAATGACGGCCCGCTATTCGTTCAACCTGACGCCGACGCCCGATGTGTTGACAACGGTCAACGATGCCACCTTGCCCGATGAACAGCGGCATCGGTACGAGATCGGGATCGAAGCCCATTGCAACGATGCCTTTCAGGTCGCCCTCACCCCTTTTTATTATGCCATAAAAAACGCCAAGGTTGCCGACGGCACCATTTCCGCCGACGCAAGTGGCAACCCCATCATCGATCCCGCCACCGGCGAAGCGACCGCCCTGACCGTGTACAGCGCCGATGACCGCCAGCGCTACGGTTTTGAGATGAGCGTCAAGGGACGCTTCTTCCGGGACCAACTGGGATATGAATTGGGCTGGACCCATTTCGTCGACAGCGACGAGGATGGGATGAACGGCAATGAATTTCCCGAGAACAAATACAGCGCCCGCCTCAATTGGCGCCATGGCGACTGGGACGGCAACGTCACCGCGCTGCATGTTTCGCCCTACCTGAGTTACGGTTACACCGTGGGGGATTTCACCACCATCAACCTGAGCGTCACCCGGAAATTCTTCGAGGACTTCGCCGTGACCCTCTTTGGGCAGAATATCACCGATGAACAGTACGGAACCAACAACAAGGGATATCCGCCTCTTGCCAACTGGGGCGTTCTCCGCGATGTCGGGGCCACGTATGGCGTTGAATTGACCTATCGTTTTTAAGACGCCTGCCGCCCCGTCCCCCTTCCCCCTTTCAAGATGGGCATCGGGGGAGGCTCGTCACTGTCAAGGCCAAGCGTACCCCCACGGAGCTCGGCCTTGATAGAGTCGGGGCCCAGGCTACAGGCCGCGCTGTTCTCAAAAAAAATGATCGATTTGCGTGCTTCGTCGACTGCGTCATAAGATACGGATGCACCTCATCATTTTCAAGCGACTTCCCCAGACGCCCTTCCCACCAAACATCTTGCTCTGCCAGCCTCCACGGCTATCCATGCGCAGTATGCATCCTCCGGCTGCACTGCCCCGATCGGTGCTGACGATCTCTGACTTTCCATGTCGGTTCAATGCTTCTCTCAGGCCCCAAGCGTACGGCAAATCTTGGCCATCGACAATCCTCCTGGAAAATGATGGCAATCTTCGTCTATTATACGTGTGTTGTGAAAAATGTGAGCACCGTACCTTTTATTGCTCAAGACAGGCAAGTATGCCGTCGTCATTTGCCAGCTGCCCCTCTCACTCGCCGGCACCGAAGCATGCCTTGAGGAAGTACACCATGATTACCATTGACCATAAAAAAATACTGGATCTGATGACCGATGGCATCACCATTCAGGATCCCGAGTTCAATATCATTTATCAGAACCGCGTCATGAGGGAGGCCTTCGGCAACCGCCTTGGCGAAAAATGTTACGCCGTTTATGAAAAGCGGGACAAAATCTGCGAGGGATGCGGGATTCAAAAAGCGATACGGACTGGCAAGGTCAACGTGGTCCTGCGGACTGGGGTTTCGATTACAGGTCAACTGGCTTCCTGGGAAAACGTCTGCGTCCCCCTCTATGACCACGAAGGGGGCAAGGTCATTGCGGGGATGGAAATCTGCCGGGACGTGACCCACCGGGTGACGCTGGAAGCAGAAGTCAGGGAGCGCAACATCCAGCTTGGCCTGCTCAACGACCAATTGTCACGCCAGACGGCTGAATTACAGGAAGCGCTCAAACAGCGCGAAGCGCTGGCAAGGCATCTCGAAGAGGAGATGGAGCAACGCGCCCGGCAGAACAAGGAATTCCTCAAGAGCAAGCTGGCCGAAGAGGCATTCAAAAGCTCCGAGAAACGGTTGGCGGATTTGGTCAATTTCATGCCGGATATAGTGATGGCCATTGACCTGGAGGGAAAAATAATCATCTGGAACCGGGCCGCCGAGGAATTGACCGGTTACAAGGCAAAAGATATGCTGGGCAAAGGCAACTATGAGCATGCCATTCCCTTTTTCGGCAAAAGGCGCCCGGTTTTGATAGATCTCGTCATGCTGCCTATCGAGGAAATCAGACGTTTCTATCCGAACGTCTCCATCCAGGACGGCATCATCAAAGGCGAAAGCACCACCCAGAGCGAAAAAGGCGAAGTGTACCTGCTGGGCACGGCATCCCGGCTTTACGACTCCGAAGGCAACGTCATTGGCGCCATCGAGTGCGTCAGCAACATCACCGAACGCAAGCGGGCCGAGGAAAAAATTCGCCAATTGGCCGAATACCAGAGCGCCATTCTCGATAACGCCGGCTACATAATCATCACCACCGACGCCAATGGACTCATTACCATTTTCAATCCCGCGGCGGAGCGGGCGTTGGGATACAGCGCCGGGGAATGCATCGGCAAGCTGACCCCCACCTTCATTCACGACCGGAATGAACTCATTGAACGGGCCGAGGTTTTCTCGCAGGAATTGGGCATTCACCTTGAACCGGGTTTCGAGGTCTTTGCCGCCAAAGCGCGCCGCAACCTCCCCAACACGCACGAATGGACCTTTATCCGCAAAGACGGGTCACGTTTTCCGATTCTGCTCTCGGTGACGGCCCTGCGCGATCCCCAGGGAGAGGTCCTCGGCTTCATAGGGATGGCCAATGACACCACCGAACGCAAACAGACGGAAAAAGAACTCCGCCTCAATGCCGAACGCACCGATGCCTTGCTCCAGCTGAGCCAGATGGCCGATTCCTCTCTCCATGAAATTACGGATTTTGCCTTGGAACAGGGGGTCCGTCTCACCGAAAGCGAGATAGGCTACCTGGCGTTCATGAACGAAGATGAAACGGTCCTGACCATGCATGCCTGGTCCAGGCAGGCCATGAAAGACTGTGCCCTGATCGACAAGCCGATCCTTTATCCAGTCGAGAAAACAGGCCTTTGGGGAGAAGCCGTCAGACAGCGGCGGCCCGTGATCACCAACGAGTATCTCGACCCCAACCCCCTGAAAAAAGGGCTTCCTCCAGGACATACGCCAATAATACGGCACATGAACGTACCCATCTTTTCTGCCGACCGCATAGTTGCCGTCGCGGGGGTCGGCAACAAGCAAAGCGGCTATAACGACAGCGATGTTGCCCAACTGCAATTGCTGATGGGAGACATGTGGAAGCTGGTGGAAAAAAAACGGGCCGAGGAAAAGCTGCTCCTCAATGCCGAACGCATGGATGTCCTGCTCCAGTTGAGCCAAATGACCGAAGCGACAACAAAGGAACTCACGCGCTTTGCCTTTGATGCCGCCTTGCGCCTGACCCGGAGTCCGCTGGGCTATCTGGCGCAGGTTTCCGAGGATGAACGCGTCATGGAGCTCAAGCTCTGGTCCCGCGAAGCGATGGAAGAATGCAAACTACCAAATTCTTCGCTGCAATTTCAGGTGCCGCACCTTGGGCTGCTGGGTGAAGCCGTCCGCCAACGCCGGCCGATCATTACCAACAACTATGATGCTGCTCAGCCGCCGATGAAAGGAACGCCTGAAGGGCATGTCAAGCTGAAGCGGCACATGAGCCTGCCGGTGATCGTCGATGGCAAGGTCGTGCTGGTGATAGGCGTCGGCAACAAGGTGGAGGAATACAACGAAACCGACGCGCACCAGATGACCCTGATCATGGATGGCATGTGGCGGCTGATCGAACGGAAACGAGCCGAGGAAGAGCTGGCGGCCAATCTCTGGTTTTTCGAAAGCATGAATCGAATCAACCAGGTGATGCAGTCCGTGAACACGCTTGAACGGATGATGAGCGACGTCCTCGACGCCATGCTCTCCATCTTCGGCTGCGACCGGGCCTTCATGGCCACCCCCTGCGATCCGGATCAGACGGAAATCACCATCGCCATGGAGCGCACCAGCCCGCAGTACCCCGGAGCGTTTTCGCAGGCGGTAAAAGTGCCGATGTCGCCTGATGTCAAAAAACTGTTCCGTGCGCTTCTCAGCAATCCGGCGCCCAACGAGATTTATATCGGAAAAGGTTTGAACCCGGAAGATACCGTCTGGAAAACCTATGGAATCAAGTCCCAATTGGCCATAGCCATCCGGCCCAAAGTCGGCAGTCCCTGGGAGTGCGGGCTGCAGCAATGCTCGCACAACAGAGTATGGAAGCCGCAGGAAAAGAAGCTGTTTCTGGAGATCAGCAGGCGTCTGGGGGACATGCTGACCAGTCTTCTCTCCTATCGCGACCTCAAGGAACTCAACGACCAACTGGAAGTTCGCGTCGAGCGGCGTACCGCTGCATTGACCCGGGCCAACGCCCAGATGCGGCTTGAAATCGCCGAACGCGAAAAAGCCGAGCAAGATCGTACCAAAGCGCAGGCCGAACGCGACGCCGTGGAATTTCAACTCCGCCAGGCACAAAAGCTCGAAGCCGTCGGCCAGTTGGCCGCAGGTATCGCCCATGAGATCAACACCCCCACCCAATATGTGGGAGACAACACCTTGTTCCTCAAGGATTCCTTCGAAAGCGTGGCCACCATCCTCCAAACCTACGACGAATTGCTTCGCCGTGCCAAAGAAAAACGGATCACCCCGGAACTGTTGGCCCGCGTGGAGAACGAACTGGCCGAAGCCGATATCGGCTATCTTTTCGAACAGATCCCCTCGGCCATCCAGGAAACCCTGGATGGTGTAGATCGGGTGAGCAGGATCGTCCGTGCCATGAGGGAATTTTCACATCCCGGAGGCAAGGAAAAGACACCTGCCGATTTGAATAATGCCATCGAAACCACCACCACGGTAGCCCGCAATGAATGGAAATATGTTGCCGAGCTCAAGCTGGATCTTGCGCCGGATCTTCCCCTGGTCCCCTGTTTTCTCGGCGAGTTTAACCAGTGCATCCTCAACCTTGTCGTCAACGCCGCCCAAGCGATCAAAGAGAGCGTTGGGCAACAACCCGGCGTCAAAGGCCAAATCATCATCAGCACCCGATGTTACGGCGATGTCGTCGAGGTGAAGGTCGGCGATACCGGTCCCGGTATTCCGGAATGGGCCCGCCCCCACATCTTCGAACCGTTCTTCACCACCAAGGACGTGGGCAAGGGGACCGGCCAAGGCCTGAGCATTGTCTACAACACCATCGTCAAACAGCATGGCGGCACGGCCTCGTTCACTACCGAAACGGGCAAAGGGACCACCTTTATTCTGAGTCTGCCGGTCTCACCGCTGCAATGCACAATCTAAGGATCGGGGGGAATAAACAAGTATCCCCTCCCGCTAGCCTTTCGTCCCGGCTCAGGCGTTGCGCAAGTCGTGAAGACTGCCAGTCCTTCCCATGGAACGACGGTCGTCTTGCATGAAAAATGTATCAATTCCGCTTGTTTTTTTGTAACAACTTGCTGTTCAGTCCATAAAGGGAATATGGTCGGGAAAAGGAAAATAGACGCATGGCGAAATGGAGGAGCCCCGTGACCGCATTCCCTGCCAAAAGCAATGGCACACGGAATTTTATGGAAATGGAGATGAAAAAGGCAGGCACCCTTCACATTACAAGCGGCGACATCGCCGGTGGAAGCCTGGCAAAAGCCGGTCTCCCCGGAGAAGTATTTGTCTGGCATGATATTTTATACGATGGCCCCAG
>JBFWIP010000076.1:0-11296 GCA_050255935.1 Desulfobulbus sp. | reverse complement strand
GAAATAATTATTGTTTTTCTGTTCTGATATGTTGTTGTAAAATTAAACAAAGTCTCGAAAAGAACGGAGGAGTCTCCCATGGAAAAAAAGATTGACTGGGATTCGATTCCTTCCCTGGAAGGATTGGAAGTCGATTGGGAATACAATGCTCGCAAGGATCGGGATAAACGAGTCTATGTCCGTCTGAATCTCGAGGATATAGGGCAGTTGTTCGAAGTGAGTGAAATCAGGGTGAAAGTGGCGACTGCACAGCAAGTCTATGACGCAACCTTATCAGATATCAGTACCGGAGGCGTGGCCGTGATACTGGCTGTTTCCTTGCAGGTCAACCAGCCGCTCAAACTTGGGTTTGTTCTCAGTTCCATGCGGATTGTCACCAAGGGAATCGTTCGCCATCTCAAGCCGCTCAAAAACGGCTGCAAAGTCGGGATACAATTCATTGACCTGGATACAGCGGCCAAAGATTTTATCGGTGGCCTCTATGCGTCAAAGATTTTGCGCCACAGTTATTAGGGCA
This sequence comes from Desulfobulbus sp., assembly GCA_050255935.1. Classification (GTDB taxonomy): domain Bacteria; phylum Desulfobacterota; class Desulfobulbia; order Desulfobulbales; family Desulfobulbaceae; genus Desulfobulbus. Next base: position 10,779 of record JBFWIP010000076.1, on the reverse strand, counting down.
AGAGGTGGTTGCAATTCTATACACAAGGGGGCCAGTGGCCCCCTTGTGTTTTTTTGAAATGTACCCAGGGGATTTCAATGCCCTTGGATTTTCTTGGATGAAACTACTGATTACGGGGTATCGATAAACTGTTGGGTGGAATAATCCCCGGCTGGAAGAGGGGGGATGACTTTTTCCTTACCCGGCAGGTTTTCGATGTATTGGAGAAAGGCCTCGGCATAGTCGAGACCGACATCGATACGGCGATCGCCGGTGACCTTCTTAAGGGCGGTAAAAGAGTCATTGCCGTCGGCCAGGAAGGAGATCGTGGCCACCTTGTAGGTCTTTTCCAGGTTGAAGGGATGGTAGTTGCCGTCGGCGGCACGGATTTCCAGGTGGGAGAGGCGCTTGCCTTTGGGCTGGTTCAGGTCGACATGCCAGCGAAGGCCGCCGGCATAAGGGTAGCAGCCGGTGTTGAGCGCCGGCCCGACCACGCCGTCGACCGCATCTTCCAGGGCGTCCTTGATTTCTTGGCCGGTGGCGTTGAGCTGGACCAGGGTGTTTTTAAAGGGGAGCACCGTGTAGACATCTTTGACCGTGATCTTGCCTGCCGGCAGGTCTACGCGTACGCCGCCGCCGTTTTGCAGGGAGAGATCGGCATCGAAAAAGGTCTTGCCCTGCTGGAGGAAGGCCTCGGCGACGATCTGCTGGACATCGCCGCCGTGGGCATTGACCCGTGCGTTGGTGTTGCAGACGTCGCCCAGGGTTGAGCGGGAGGTGTCGCGCTTGCTGCCGGGCACTCGCCGCAGGCAGAGGTTGTCCGCTGTCGAGGCGACCACCTTGGCCCCCAGGGCGTCCTTTGCCTGCTTGTAGGGTGCCAGGAGCCTGGTCGCCTCGGGGTCGGGTTCCGTGATCCTGAGAACATGGCTCTGGGCGATGTCTTCTTTCACCGCGGCGTATTCCCCGGCGTTGAGCAGCGTATCGTTCTTGCGGCTGAAACGGTTGCTGATGAGCAGCCAGGGCGTGCCTTCGCAATCCTTGACCTCGCCCTTGGGATCGAAGCTGACCTTGAGTTCGCCAACCACGTAACCGTACTGCCAGGCCTGGGTGATGCAGACCGGCTTACCGTCGCGGTCGGTGGTCCGGGTTGGGTACGGCCCCTCGGGAGTCAATCCGTATTGCCGGAGAGTTGCCGGCCCGAGCAGGGAATGGGAATCACCGCCCACGATCACATCGACGCCGCTGAGCTTCCTGGCCAGGGCCTGATCCATGGTGTAGCCGATATGAGTGGAGAGGATGATTTTGTCGACGCCCTGGGCCTGGAGGCGATTGATTTCCCTTTGTGCGGTCTCGGCTTCGTCGGTGAAGGTGGTGTCGGCATTGGGACGGGAGGAGTGCTTGGTCTTGCTGGCCACGGTCAGGCCGATAATGCCGATTTTTTCTCCGTCCCGCTCCACGATCACCGAAGGCACAACAGCCTCGGGCGGCTTGGCGTCGTGCAGGGGCGAACTGGGGCCGAATCGCACATTGGCGCTGAGCATCGGCGTTTTGCAGGGGCCGCTGTGGAGATAACCCATTAATTTTTTGATTCCGGCGTCGGTGTTGTCGAACTCGTGATTGCCCAGGGTGAAGGTGTCAAAGCAGACGGTGTTCATCATTTCGGCATCGGCCTTGCCTTCGGTGAGCGTAAAGTACAGATCTCCGGTGCTGGCATCGCCGCTGTGAATCTTGATCACATTGGGCGATTGCCGGGAAATTTCCCGCATCGCGGCGGTCACCCGGGGAAATCCGCCCCGCTCGACATTGACCGGTTCCCGTTTCCCCCCGGTGTCGAGCAGCAGGGTGACGGGTTCCGCATCCAAATGGGAATGGTGGTCATTGATGTGCAGCAGGGTGAGAGTGATCGGCTTGCCGGCGTTGGTTGCCTGCAGGGGCGTGCCGGTATTGTGGCTGCCGCAGCCGCTGATGGCGCAGCTCAGGCCGATGGCCAGAAAGGGAAGCAGTCGTCGCATGGGCTATTCCTTGAACGAAAAAAGAAAAGGTAACGGGCCGGTCTTGTTTCAAATAAACAATTGTATCCCGAACAGTGGCAGAGCCCTAGAGGTATTTGCTGGAGATCAGTACAAAAACCTGCTTGAATTTTATCCCCCCATCGGGTAGCCTTGGCCAAATTCAATGGCTCTTACGCAAAGTCGAAATTTAAAAAACATATCGTAAGAACAATAGGTTGCGATGTGAAAACGTCGTGCTTCGGATTTTTTCCGAAAACGACAGGTTTTTCAACCCCGCCCCCCTTCTACCTACAGGCACTTCCGTGGCAAGTCATCCCCAGCAAGCAAAGAAATCCGTTATCCGGGAGAACATCGAAGCAATAGTCATTGCCGTCCTCCTTGCCCTGTTTATTCGTACCTTCATCGTTCAGGCGTTCAAGATTCCTTCCGGGTCGATGCTTCCGACATTGCAGATCGGCGATCATATCCTGGTGAGCAAGTTCATCTACGGCATCAAGATGCCGTTTACCGGAACCGCCCTGATCCCGATCAGCAACCCCAAACCCAACGACATCGTTGTCTTCCAATATCCAAAGGACCCGGAGCTTGATTACATCAAGCGGGTGATCGCGGTTGCCGGCGATACGGTGGAGATCCGCGACAAAAAAATATTTATCAACGGCAAGCCGTTCGAAGACCTGCACGGGGTGTTTACCGACCCGTTGATTCATCCCGGTGCCATGGATACCCGCGATAATTTCGGCCCGGTGAAAGTCCCGGCCCACAAGATTTTCTGCATGGGCGATAATCGGGACAATTCCTACGACGGTCGTTTTTGGGGATTTGTCGACCTCAATGCGGTTCGCGGCAAGGCCTGGGCCATCTACTGGTCCTGGGATGTGCAAAAATCACTGTTCTCATTGGATCGGCTTCGTTCCATTCGTTGGAGCCGGATTGGCGATATCGTTCATTGATCACCGGAGGCGCCATGGCAAGCGGCTACTATTTTGCGCACCGCCATATCCTGGGGATTGAGCAGCTGTCCTCGGAGGATATTGTCCATATCCTCAACACTGCGGATTCCTTCAAGGAAATTTCAGCGCGGCCGATCAAGAAGGTCCCGACCCTGCGCGGGCATACCATCATCAATCTTTTTTTCGAGCCCTCCACCCGTACCCGGCTTTCCTTTGAGGTGGCCGCCAAACGGATGAGTGCCGACACCTTCAATATAAGCCCCTCCACCAGCAGCACCACCAAGGGGGAGACCCTGATCGACACCGCCCGCAACATTTCGGCCATGCATCCGGATATCATCATTATCCGCCATGCCTGCTCCGGGGCGCCGCTGCTGTTGAGCAAGCACGTGCGGGCCGCGGTGATCAATGCCGGAGACGGTGCCCACGAGCATCCCTCCCAGGGGCTGCTCGACATGATGACGGTCAAGGAGCACCGGGGCACCTTGAGCGGGCTCAAGATTGCCATTGTCGGCGATATTGCCCACAGCCGTGTGGCGCGCTCCGATGTGATCGGCTTCACCCGTATGGGATCGGAAGTGCACCTGTACGGACCGGCGACCCTTATTCCCAAGGGAATCGAGCAATTGGGCGCGATCGTCAGCCCTTCGCTCGAGGAGTCGGTCCGCGACGCCGACGTGGTCATGACCCTGCGCATCCAGCGCGAGCGGCAAAACGATCCGTTATTGCCGTCGCTGCGCGAGTATTCACGGCAGTTCGGTATTTCGCACCGGATACTCTCCCTGGCCAAACCGGATGCGGTGGTGATGCATCCGGGACCGGTCAACCGCGGGGTGGAACTCAATCCCGATGTCGCCGACGGCCCCCGGTCCGTTATTCTTGATCAGGTCACCAATGGCGTGGCCGTCCGCATGGCCCTCTTGTATCTGGCCATGGGCAACGCCTGAGAGAGGGGTTAGGGCGTGGCAAAGCATGATGTAATCGCTGAGGCAAGAAACCGATGAGCACAAGCTGGCGCATTGCAAACGGGCGGATCATTGATCCGGTCAACAACACCGACCGCATCGGTGACCTGCTGGTGCGGGATGGGATCATTGCCGAGCCGGATCAACAGGTCCCAGCCGATACGCCGGTGATTGACGCTGGTGGGTGCTGGGTCGTTCCCGGACTGATCGACATGCATGTCCATCTGCGGGAACCCGGTGAGGAATACAAGGAAGATATTCTTTCCGGTGCCCAGGCCGCGGCCAGTGGCGGCTTTACCGCTGTCGCCTGCATGCCCAATACCAAGCCGGTCAATGACAATGCCGCCATCACCGCACTGATTCGGGCCAAGGCGGCGGAGGCGGCGGTGCGGGTCTATCCGGTGGGGGCGATCAGTTTGGGGAGCGATGGGCATCAACTGGCCGAATACGGCGAGATGAAGGCTGCGGGAGCCGTGGCCGTGAGCGACGACGGCCGGCCGGTTCGCGACAGCCAATTGATGCGGCGCGCCCTGGAGTATGCCTCGAATTTCGATCTGCCGGTGATTTCCCACAGTGAGGAGTCCACCCTCAGTACCGGGGTGATGAACGAAGGCCCGGTCTCGACGCAGTTGGGCTTGAAAGGGATTCCGACCGCCGCCGAGTCGATCATGGTGTACCGGGAGATAGCCCTGGCTGAATTTACCGGCACACGGGTGCATATCGCCCATGTGAGCACGGCGATGTCGATCGAGTTGATCCGGGCGGCCAAGGCCCGTGGGGTGCGGGTGACCGCCGAGACCGCTCCTCATTATTTTACCCTCACCGATGAGGCGGTGATCGACTACGACACCAATACCAAGATGAATCCGCCACTGCGCTCGGCCGCGGACCGTGAAGCCATCCGTGCAGCCCTGGCCGACGGCACCCTTGATGCCATTGCCACCGATCACGCACCCCATTCCATCCTGGAGAAGGAACTGGAGTTCGATACCGCGGCCAACGGCATTATCGGCCTGGAAACCTCGTTGCCCCTTGGCTTGGCCCTGGTGCGCGAAAAGGTGATTGAGGCCGCCCGCCTCATTGAGTTGATGTCCGTCAACCCGGCCCGCATTCTCGGTGTGCCCGGCGGCAGCCTCAACCCGGGCATGGCTGCCGACCTGACCCTGATCGATCCGCAGCGGGCGTTTGTCTACACCGCCGACCAGGTGGTTTCCAAGAGCCGCAACACTCCGTTTTTGGGCTGGAAGCTGCAGGGGCGGGCCGTCATGACCATGGTCGGCGGCAACATCCGCTCCAATCTGCTCGCCTGAGCCCTTCCTTTTTTTCTCCCTCTATCACTTCGCATACGGGGCCGGATCGGTCAAGCCGGCCTCGCTGAATCCCTGCAGTCGCAGTCGGCAGGCGTCGCATCGGCCGCAGGCCCTGCCGTCGATCGGATCATAGCAACTGTGGGTTTGGCCGTAGTCCACCCCCAGTTCCATCCCCTTGAGGATGATCTCCTTTTTGCTCAAATGAATCAGCGGCGCATGGAAATGGAATCCGCTTCCGGTAGTGCCGGCCTTGGTGCCTAGGTTCGCCATCTGCTCGAAGGCGTGGAGAAACTCGGGCCGGCAATCCGGATACCCGCTGTAATCGACCGCGTTGATTCCGAGAAAGATGTCGGCTGCGCCCAGCACCTCGGCCCAGGACAGGGCATGGGCGAGAAAAAGGATGTTGCGCCCGGGCACATAGGTCACCGGGATCTCCTTGTCCATGTCGCCAAAGGGACGGTCCTTGGGGACCTCGATATCGGCGGTCAGGGCAGAGCCGCCGATGGCATCGAGGTCGACCCGCAGAACCAGGTGACGGGCTACCCCGGCTCTTTGGGCAATGGCACGGGCACGTTCCAGCTCAACAGCCTGCCGCTGGCCGTATTGGAAGCTGAGGCAGTTACAGGTGAATCCCCGGGATTGGGCGATGGCCAGGACCGTGGTCGAATCAAGGCCGCCGCTGAGCAGCACCACTGCTTGTCGAGTTTGCATGATCGCTTCAAAAAGAGGTTAGAGAATGGAAAAGGGAAGGGGCCGTCGAATCACGATTTCTTTGGGGGTGACCTCCGCCTGGTAGGCTACAATCCGCACCCCTTGACCTGCGGCCCAGGCCACGGTTTCCGCATAGACCGGGTCGATGTGGGCCGCGGGCTTGCAGACGGTGGCATCGCTGCGCTGAATGCAGAACAGCATCGCCGCCCCGAAGCCTGCTCCGGCCAACTGCACCAGGTCATGGAGATGTTTTGTTCCGCGGCTGGTGACCGCATCCGGAAAATAGGCGATTCCCTGTTCGGCCAGGGAACAGTTTTTCACTTCAAGATAGGTCGTGCTGCGGTTGCCTTCAATGAGAAAGTCGAGCCGGCTCCGGGGTGATACCCTCACTTCCGGAGTGATACGGGTAATCGCGCCGAAATCGTTGATGATACCCTGCTCCAGGGCCTCGTGAACCAGGTGGTTGGTGCGACCGGTGTGGATCCCGATCCAAACGCCCTGTTCCCGTACCATTTCCAGGCTCCATGCATATTTGCGCTTCGGATTGTCGGATCGGCTGATCACCACCGGACTGCCCGGCGTGGAACAGCCGCGCATCGAACCCGAATTCGGGCAATGGACCGTCATCTCACTACCGTCGGCAAGGGTGACATCCGCCAGAAACCGTTTGTAGCGTTTGATCAGGGTGGCGATTTGACAGGATTCGGGCAGCAGCATGAGGGCACGCGGGAGGCGAAGCTAACGGTGTGTTTTTGCGGAGGAAGGATGAAGGTGCTCTCTCTCAAAAAAAGGCCTTGCCAAAAAAACAAAAGCATGAAACCTTTTGTGGTCGAAACGGTTTTTTTTATGAAGCACAAGACGTTGTTTTTGCCGCGGCCTGCAAGAACGGTTCTTCAACCGGGAAAATCTTTCGGGCAGCGGCGCAGGGCTGGCAATTCCCGCACAAGTATTGTATTTTATGTTATTCAACGGGTTGCGGGCCATCTTGCCGTGGGCAAGAACGAGGAGTGCGCCGCACACGCAATCACTTCAATCTTTACTGTTGTATTCGCTGGTTGAGCAAAAATGGAGCATTGTCGGTTTTAGGCCCAAATGCATTCCGTCGGGCTCCCTTCGGCATATAACAAGTTCTCTCCCATAATCCAATCGTAAAGGAGAAACCCACATGAAACTCGGGCTCAATGGTCTTGGACGAATCGGCAAACTCACCCTGTGGCACCATGTTTCCCGGCAGTATTTTTCGGAAATCGTTGTCAATCTGGGGCGGCAGGTCGGTTCCGGACTGCACGACATCGCCGCCTCCATTGAGAAGGACTCCTCCTACGGCCGGCTGAGTACCTATCTGCATGGTCACAAGGGGGGCCGGGTGATTGAAAACCTCAACGAGGAAAAGGGAACCATGACCATCAACGGCATTCCGGTCACTTTCCTCCGCGAGGCCCGTAATCCCAAAGATATCGACTGGCAGGGTAATCAGGTCCGGTTGGTGGTCGACAGCACCGGTGTATTCAAGGATCCGACTGCGGATGCTTCCGAGGCCAAGGGCTCGGTTCGGGGCCATCTGCAGGCCGGTGCAGAAAAGGTGATGGTGTCGGCCCCATTCAAGATCAAGGCCAAAGGACTGGATATGCCCGATGATGCGGTGACCACCGTCATGGGGATCAATGACGACGATTACGATCCTGCCCGCCACAATATCATCTCCGCGGCTTCCTGCACCACCACCTGCCTGTCCTACATGATCAAACCGTTGCTCGATCATTTCGGGGCCGAACGGATGCTTTCCGCCTCCATGGTGACCGTCCATGCCGCCACCGGTTCGCAGCAGGTGCTGGACCGCCTGCCGGGGACGGGGGCCACGGATCTGCGCAAGAACCGATCCATTCTCAACAATATCATTCTCACCACTACCGGTGCGGCCAAGGCGTTGAGCCTGGTTATTCCGGAGATGAAGTCGATCGGTTTTATCGCCGAATCGGTGCGGATCCCGACCTCCACCGGTTCATTGATCGTGCTGGTGCTGAACCTGCAGGATGAGCTCGACAATCCGATCAAGCGCAGCCTGCTCAATTCGATTTACGAGGAGTTCAGCAAAACCAGTCCGTACCTGGTGTATTCGGCTGAGCAGAATGTTTCTTCCGATATCATCGGCATGCCACGTGCGGCCACCGTGATCGAGTCCACCGAAATCCATACCCGTACCGCCTCGATCCGGGTCAATCTCCAGAATATTCCGAACTGCCGCCTTGAGCCGGGCAGCGTACCGCCGGTTCTCGACATACCGATCACCCAGGCGGTTATCTACGGCTGGTATGACAACGAGTTGGGGAGCTACACCAACATGCTGGGCGAGCTGACGGTTTCGGTTGCGGAACGGATGGTCTGAAATCCGCCCTGTCCGGACGGGTGATCTGGGGGCCATTGGGCGCCTGGAACAGGCGGCCATGCCTGCCCCCTGGAACGAGCAGCAGTTGCAGGCCGAGCTTGCGGCCGAAAACGCACGGGGCTGGGTGACGGAAGAAGCGGACGGGATCGTTGCCTACGCTTTTTTCCGTCTCTGTCTGCCGGAGTGCGAACTGCTGCATCTGGTGGTTGCGCCCACCCGACGCCGTCGGGGGCTGGCCGAAGCCCTGCTGTACGAGGCGCTGAGCCACTTGCTTGCGGCGGGATGCAGCAGCTGTCTGCTCGAGGTTCGTGATTCCAATGAGGCCGCCCGGCAGTTGTATGCCAAGATGGGATTTTCCCAGGTGGGACGACGAAAAAAATATTATCGGCAACCGGTCGAAGACGCGCTGCTGCTGCAGCGGGGCCTGATTGCGTGCAAACGAGGTGGGGCATGAAAACACTGAGAGATATTGAACTGCAAGGAAAAAGGGTGCTGATCCGGGTGGATTTCAACGTGCCCATGAACGAAGCTGGCGAAATCACCGATGATCTGCGTATTCGCACAGTCTTGCCAACCCTCAACTATCTGTTGGAACAGCAGGCGAAGATTATCATCTGTACCCACATGGGACGCCCCAAGGGCCAGCGGGTTGAAAAGTATTCACTGGCCCCGGTGGCCGCCTATTTGGCCAAACTGCTTGACCGGCCCGTACCGCTGGCACCCGACTGTGTCGGCCCCGCGGTAACCGAGGCGGTTGCCCGGCTCGAGAACGGTCAGATTCTGATGCTCGAGAATCTTCGCTTTCATCCCCAGGAAGAGAAGAATGATCCCGAGTTTTCCCGCCAATTGGCCTCGGTGGCCGAGGTTTACGTCAACGATGCCTTTGCCGTTTCCCACCGGGCCCATGCCTCGGTAGCCGGGGTTACGGAGTTTGTCCAGGAGAAGGCCGCCGGTTTTCTCCTCCAGAAGGAAATCGAAAATTTTCATCGTTGCGTCGAGACTCCGCAAAGGCCGCTGGTGGCCATTGTCGGCGGTGCCAAGGTCTCGGGGAAGCTGGAAGCCCTGCGCAACATGCTGGAACGGGTCGACAAGATGATCATCGGTGGCGCCATGGCCAATACCTTCTTGAAGAGTCAGGGGTATGGAGTCGGGGCCTCCAAGGTTGAGGATGATCTCTTGGAGACCGCGGATGCCCTGCTCAAACAGGCCAAGGCCAAGAAGGTGAAGGTCTATCTGCCGGTGGATGTGATCGCCGCCGACCGTTTTGCCCCGGATGCGGTCAGCAAACAGGTGACGATCCAGGATATTCCCGACAACTGGATGGCCCTCGACATCGGCCCGGCTTCGGTGCTCTGTTTTTGCGAGGTTCTCTCCGATGCCAAAACCATCGTCTGGAACGGTCCCATGGGCGCTTTTGAGATGGATGCCTTTGCCCGGGGGACCATGGCCTTGGCGCACGCCGTTGGCGCCGCTCATGCACTGAGCGTTACCGGAGGCGGTGATTCCAATGCCGCCATCGCCCTGTCCGGGGAATCGGAGAATATCTCCTATATGTCCACCGGTGGCGGTGCGTTCCTGGAGTTGATGGAGGGGAAGCTCCTGCCGGGGATTAAGGCGCTGGGCTAAGCAATTTGCCGATTTGCCTCAGTCGGAAGAGGTGCCGGAACCAACATCTTCAACCATAAGGAGGTCTCTATGCAAAGGCGACCGTTGATTGCCGGAAATTGGAAAATGCATCTGACTCAGGGGGAAGCGGTGGCCTTGGCCCTGGCCGTGGCTGAAAGCAGCCGAGCCTGTACGGATCGGGATGTGATGATCGCACCCGCTTTCACCTCCCTGGCGGCTGTCTGTCAGGCGGTCCGAGGTTCCGGCCTACTGGTGGGCGCGCAGAATATCGCCTGGGAAAAGGAAGGAGCCTTTACCGGGGAAATTTCTGCCCCCATGTTAACGGATCTCGGGGTCGCCATGGCGATCATCGGCCATTCCGAACGGCGGCAAATTTTCGGTGAAGACAACGCCATGATCAATCGCCGTTTGCACGGAGCCCTGAACGGCGCTCTTCTGCCGGTCTTCTGCATCGGGGAAACTTTGACGGAACGTGATGCGGGCAAGACCCTGACCGTGCTTGAAGCCCAGGTTCGCCATGGGCTGGCCGGGGTCAGCGTGGAGCAGATGCAGCAGGTGGTTATCGCCTATGAACCGGTATGGGCCATCGGTACCGGCAAGACCGCAACCACCGAGCAGGCTCAGGAGGTTCACGCTTTTGTTCGTGGGCTACTGGGAGAGATCTTTGAAAAAGATATTGCTGTGGCAGTGAGAATATTGTATGGTGGCTCGGTTAAGCCTGAAAATATTGATGACCTGATGGCGCAACCTGATATTGACGGGGCGTTGGTCGGGGGGGCCGCCTTAAAGGCCGAATCGTTTGACCGGATAGTTCGATTTCAATGACCACTATACTGA
>JBFWIP010000075.1:0-11808 GCA_050255935.1 Desulfobulbus sp. | reverse complement strand
CATCAGCCGCGATCATGAGCAGTATCTGGGCAAGACCATCGCGGCCATTGCCGGGGAAAAGGCGGGGATCATCAAGGCCGGTGTCCCGGTGGTGTGCTCCGGACGGGAGCTTGAAGCCCTGCCGGTGATCGTGGACCGTTGCCGGGAGACGAACAGTCCGCTGTTCCTGTTCGGCCGCGATTTTCATGGCCGGGCCGAGGGCGAAGGGGTGCGCTACACCTCACGTGCCGGCGACCTTCACCACCTCCCCTTGCCCCTGCAAGGGGCACACCAGATCGTCAATGTCAGTTTGGCCTTGGCCGCGCTCGAGGTTGTCCAACCGGTACTGCCGCTCTCGCACCAACAGATCCGCACCGGACTTGGCCTGGTCCGCTGGCCCGGGCGGATGGAGTTGGTGCCGGTTTCCTTTCAGGGCAAGGAACTGCGGATTCTTTTTGACGGTGCCCATAACGAGGCCGGGGTGCAGCAACTCTGCCGGTCGCTCCGGAACGGTTACCCCCGTGAACGTCTCCTGCTCCTCTGGGGAAACATGGCCGACAAGGCCATGGGACCAGCCCTTGGGCAACTTCTCGACTTCACCGACATGCTGATCCTGACCCGGGCGGAAAGCGAACGTTCAGCAACCCCGCAATCTCTTCGGGCAAGCCTTCCGCCATCCATTCAGGAGAAGGCCATCTGTGTTGAACCGGCGGAGCAGGCCCTGCAACGTGCACTTGAAAATGCCACCGAACGCGATTTGATCTGCGTGGCCGGCTCGCTTTACCTGGTGGGAAGAATTCGCCCCCTGGTCGTCAAGGAGGAGGGATGAGTCCCAAGGATTTTTTCAGTCTCGATGCCGTGGACGAGGCCCTGATCCGGGCGGAGCGCAACAAGGCCCGCGAACTCCGCAAAACCCGCTGGTGGCAGCAAAAGACCTCCAGCGGCACCTGCTGGTACTGCGGGAAAAAGGTGGGCTATCACAACCTGACCATGGACCATGTCATTCCCCTGGCCAGGGGGGGGCGCAGCACCAAGGACAACCTCGTCCCCTGCTGCAAGGAGTGTAATACCAAGAAAAAAAACGCCTTGCCCATAGAGTGGGAAGAGTACATGGAGGAGATGCAACGCCGCCGGGAATGATGCCATTGTTCCCGGCCTGTTTTTCCAGTCCTGCCCCCAAGGGGAGCGAAAATCGCGTCTCGTGCACCACAACCCTACGGCAATGTGCCGACTTCAACTGGAAAAAGCTGACAAAGTATATCCATCCGCCTTATACTACTGATCAACGAACGGCCCGATGATCGGATTTTCCCTTGATTCCGTTGATTGCCGACTCCAACCGGTGGTCATCCCGATCTCCGCACCACGCTTCTCGAAAAAAACGTGGTGCCAGAGCCTGGAGTTCCCTATTTCGGAGGGACGCAATGGAGCGGTTGATTGTTCTTGCCCACGACGGATCCATCAATGCCGACTGGCTGGCCGGTTATGCCCTCCAATTTGCCGCCTCCCTTCCCAATCCCCAATTGCTCCTGGTCCATATCCTCGACGGCACCTTGACCCGTGAACGGATCAGCGCTCAATTTGCCGAACTCGCCGCACGTTGCCGCGAACGCGGCATTGACTGCAAGAGCCTGATCCGGGAAAAGGACCACGATGTATTCAGCACCCTCGTCGCATCGATCCCCTCCGGACAACAAAGCATTTGCCTCTGCGGGGCCCGGGTCGCCCCGCGCGGCCGGGGGTTTATTTCCGGGACCCTGTCAGAGCGGCTGCTTCGATCCGCGCCCTGCAATGTGATTGCCGTCCGGGTCGTCAGTCCCGGCATGCTCGGCAGCCCTTCCACCCTGCTCTTTCCCCTGGCCGGCCACCCGCGCGGGTTCCACTCCGCCCTGCCCTTTCTCGAATGCCTGCTTCCATCGGTCAGACGGTTGTTCCTCTTGCGGGTGATGACGGTCAGTCCCCTGTATTTCCGCTATATTTCCAATGACAGTGCCAAAAACAAGATTTCGGCGGGGTATGCGTATCTGAACCGGGTCAGCGGTGAAATCCACCAACACCTGCCCCTCCATGTCTATCTCGACCGTCGCGTGGTGCTCTCCGACGATTGGGCCAAGGAAATCCTGATTCAAGCGGGCAAGCTCAATGCCTCCATGGTGCTGCTGGGCGCCACCGAACGCAGCCTGCCCCACCGTTTCTTTTACGGCAACAGGATCGAGCAAATCCTGCGTGCAACGCCCTGTGACGTTGCCCTCTATCGCAAGGCATGAACCATCAATTCAACCATATCGGCCGGATTGAACCGGAACGGGTGTACGACACGCTCCATTCCTCGCCCGACGGTCTTACCGGGGCTCAAGTCGACGAGCGTCTTCTCCTCGTGGGGCCAAACCGCTTTGAGGTGGCCGATCGGTTCAAACTGCTGCGCGCCCTTGTCCGGCAATTGACCAACTTTTTCGCCATCCTTCTCTTTGTCTCCGCGGCGATCTGCTTCATTGCCCATCGGATCAACCCGGGAGAGGGCATGGCGGTGCTCGGCTGGGCACTCCTGGCGGTGGCCCTGCTCAATGCCGTATTCAGTTTTTTCCAGGAATTTCGAGCCGAAAAGGCCATGCAGGCCCTAAAGCAATATTTGCCGCACATGGTTGATCTTTTTCGTGGCAACCAGACCTGCCGTTTGCCGGCCGAAGCAATCGTCCCCGGCGATGTGGTTTTTCTTGCCGAAGGCGACAAGGTGGCGGCCGATATCCGTATCGTCGAGTCCAAGGGCCTGGTGATCGACAACGCCCCCCTCACCGGCGAATCCACACCGGTCCGGCTCAGTTCCTCCGGGCAGAACAAACCGCTTGAAGAGTGCGGCAATATCGCCTTTGCCGGTTGCACCGTGGTTCGCGGCAGCGGCCGCGGGGTCGTTTTTGCCACCGGGCTGCGCACCCGCTTCGGCCGGATCGCCCAACTCTCGCAGACCATCAGCCGTTCCGGTTCACCTATGGAACGGGAAATTGCGCGTATGACCCGCATCCTCACCACCATCGCCTGCGGTATGGGATTGGCTTTTTTTGTCTACGGCGTGTTCAGTGGCAAATCCCTGTGGATGAACCTGGTCTTCATGATGGGCATCATTGTCGCCAATGTGCCTGAAGGGCTGCTGCCGACCATGACCCTGGCCCTGGTGATGGGAAGCCTGCGCATGGCCCGCAAGCAGGTGCTGGTGACCAGTCTCAACGCGGTCGAAGCCCTGGGAGCGGTCCATGCGATCTGCACCGACAAGACCGGGACGCTCACCCGCAACCAACTCAGCATACGTTGCCTGACCGATCCGTATCAAAGCTCGGATGTGGACCAACCGCAGGGGCAACATCTGACCCGCCTGGCACTGGCCGCTTCCGAGGTGCGCCGGGCCGATGGCACCTTCCTGGGCGATCCGCTCGATACCGCCATTGCCCGCTACTGGGAAGACCATTTCCAGGGGAAAATAGAGACCATCCGACAGGCGGTGGTGCGCACCTTTGCCTTTGATCTCGAAAAAAGGCGTTCCGGCGGCATACTTGCCGTGGAGAACAAGACCTACCTGGTGGTGAAGGGGGCCTTTGAAGCGTTGCGCCCCATGCTCGCGCCTCTTCCGGGATCGGCAACGATGGGACCGCCGCCGGATTCCCTGGACCAACAGTTGGCCACCTGCGACGCGACCATGCAAAACCTGGCAGCGCGTGGCTTGCGGGTCATTGCCGTTGCCTACCGGCAAATTTCCGAGGAAGAATGCACCCGGATGCTGCCGGAAGCAGCCACCCCGGAATCCCTGGAGAACAACCTGATCCTGGCGGGGTTCATCGGCATTGAGGATCCGCTCCGTCCGGAAGTGCCGCAGGCGGTGGCCAAGTGCCGGACCGCAGGAATCGAGGTGCTGATGATCACCGGCGACCATCCGGTCACCGCCCTGGCCGTGGCAGCCGAGGCGGGGATCGTCGAACCGGGGGAAACGGCGCATCTCACCGGAGCGGATCTCCAGGGGCTGACCGTGGACGAGGTCTCTCAACGGATACAACAGGGCATCCGCATCTTTGCCCGCACCACGCCGGAGCAGAAGATGAAGATCGTCACCGCGCTCAAAGCCATGGACAAGGTCGTGGCCATGACCGGTGACGGGGTCAACGATGCGCCGGCACTGCGGGCGGCCGACGTCGGCATCGCCATGGGCAAACAGGGTACGGACGTTGCCCGGGAAGCCGCCCAGATAATCCTTCTCGACGACAACTTCGCCTCCATCGTCAGCGGCATTGAAGAAGGGCGGACCGTTTTCGCCAACATGCAGAAATTCACCAACTATGTCCTGGTGAGCAACGGCCCCGAGATCCTGCCCTATCTGCTCTATATCGTGCTGCCGGTGCCGCTGGCCCTCAACATCATCCACATTCTTTCCATTGACCTGGGAACCGATCTCGTCCCTTCCATGGGGTTGGGGCAGGAACCAGCCGATCCCGAGGTGATGGCCAGGCCGCCACGTCATCCGGGCCAAGGTCTGCTCACCGGCCGGTTGATGCTGCACAGTTACTGCTTTCTCGGCCTGATCGAGGCCGCATGGTCGATTGCCCTGTTCTTCTACGTGCTGGTTGACGGCGGCTGGCAATACGGCCAGCCCGTGGCGATCCACGCGCCCCTCTACCGCTCGGCGGTGGGGATCGCCCTGGCCTCGATCCTCCTGATGCAGATCGGCAACCTGGTGGGACGGCGGTTTGCCTACCGCTCCGGCATTGACCGCGGCCTGATCACCAACCGCTTGATCCTGGCGGGGATCCTGATTCAGATTCTGTTCTCCTGGGCCATCCTGTACTGGCCGCCGCTTGCTCGGGTCTTGAATACCGGGCCGGTCCCTCTGCGGGTGTACGGGTTTGCCTGGTTGGGCATGGTCGTTCTTTTTACGGTGGATTACTGCCGCAAAAGACTTGTCAAGCGTGCCCGGAAAGGTTAGGTGAGGAAGGCTGGCAAACCGGGTGAAACCGATTGCCGGTATTGGCCATTACGGGGGAAAAGATCAGTCAACCAACCCAAAAGGGACCACACATTTCATGGAACAATTCTTCAACCCGAAAAGTATCGCCGTCATCGGCGCCAATGACAAGCCCAATGCCATCGGCTCCGCCCTGATGGACAACATCATCCAGGGGGGATTCACCGGGACCGTCATCCCGATCAACCCCAACCACGAAACGGTCCGCGGACTCAAGTCCTATGGTTCGATCACCGAGGTCGAACCCGCACCGGAGATGGCGATCATTGCCACCCCCATTGCCACGGCCCCGGAAATCGTGCGCCAATGCGTCCGCGCCGGGACCCAGGGCGTGATCATCATCGCGGCCGGCGGCAAGGAACTGGGGGAGGAAGGGGCCCTGATCGAGGAACAGATCGAGGGCGCGGCCGAAGGTTCGGGCATGCGTATCATCGGCCCCAACTGCATGGGAACGATGCATCCGGCCACCCACGTCAATGCCACCTTTGCCGGCGGCATGCCGGATAAAGGGAACCTGGCGGTCATTTCCCAAAGCGGCGCCATCTGTGCCACCATTCTCGATCGGGCCGCAGCCGGGCATGTCGGTTTCAGTCACTTCGTTTCCATCGGTTCGATGCTGGACGTCGATTTCGGCGACCTGATCGATTACCTGGGTAATGACGGTTCGGTCAAGGCGATCCTCCTCTACATGGAAAACCTGACCAATCCGCGCAAATTCATGAGCGCGGCCCGGTCGGTTTCGCGGATCAAACCGATCATTGTGCTCAAGTCCGGCAAGAGCAAGGCCGGGGCCAAGGCGGCCTCGACCCATATCGGGGCCATGGCCGGCGAGGATGCGGTCTACGATGCCGCCTTCAAGCGAGCGGGCATCGTCCGGGTGCCGTCACTGGCGCGCCTGTTCGACTGCGCCGAACTGATGGCCAAGCAACCCCGCCCCTCGGGCACCCGGCTGGCCATCCTCACTAACGGCGGCGGCCCCGGGGTCATGGCCGCCGACACCCTGTCCGAGTACGGGCTGGAACCGGCACCGGTACCCGAGACCATCATGGAGCAACTCAACCAACTGCTTCCCCCCTACTGGAGCCGCGGCAACCCTATCGATATTCTCGGCAACGCCTCTGTCGAGCGCTATACCAAGGCGCTGGAGATCTGCCTGTCCACCCGCGAATTCGACGGGCTGCTGGTGATCATGGTGCCGCAGGACCTGACCCCGCCGGAGGAAGTCGCCAGGACCCTAGCCAAGCTGGCCAAGCGCAAGCGCATCCCCGTGTTTGCCTCCTGGATGGGCGGCAAACGCATGGTCGAGGCAATCAAAATTCTCCACGAGGCGAACATCCCCACCTACGAAACCCCGGAACGGGCGGTGCGGGCCTTTATGTACATGTATGAGTACACCCGCAACCTCGAGTTGCTTTCTCAGGTACCGCCCAAACTCTCAAGCGAACTCTATTTCAACCGCGATCAGGTCTTCCGCACCATCTACGAATGTTTTGATCATGAAATCGAGTTGCTCAACGAACTGAAGAGCAAGGAAATCCTGGAGGCCTACGGTATCCCGGTCAATCCCACCCTGCTCGCCACCACCGCGAATGAGGCGGTGGAGCGGGCGAAAGAGCTGGAAGGCCCGCTGGTGATGAAGCTGATCTCCCCGGATATTTCTCATAAATCCGATGCCGACGGCATCCAGCTCGACCTGCGCAACGAAGAGGATATCCGCAAGGCCTTCGACGCCATCATCGCCGGCGCCCAGGCCTTCAATCCCGAGGCCGTGATCGAGGGCGTCAGCTTGCAGCCCTTTATCGCCAACCCGGATTTCGAGTTGCTCATGGGCGGCAAGCACGACGACAACTTCGGACCGGTGCTCTGCTTCGGTTCGGGCGGGGTCTTTGCCGAACTCCTCGATGACAAGGCCCTCGGCCTGCCGCCGCTGAATCGGCTCCTGGCCCGGCGAATGATCGAGGAAACCCGCATCATGCCCCTACTCAAGGGCTACCGCAACAGCAGTCCCGTGAATCTGGAGAAAATCGAGGAATTGCTGATGCAAATTTCCCAGTTGGTCATCGATTTCCCGGAAATCGTGGAAATGGATATCAACCCGATCCTGGTCAAGGATGGCAACCCGGTTGCGGTCGATGCCCGGATCAAGCTGCAGCGGGTGGAAGGCAGTTCCAACCTCCACCTGGTGATCAGCCCCTATCCGCAGCACCTGGAACGGCACGACCTCACCGACATGCAGATGCCGCTCTTCATCCGGCCGATCAAGCCCGAGGATGCCCCGCTTTTCGAGGCCCTGTTCAACACCCTGACCCCCACCAGCATCTATTACCGTTTTTTCAGTGTGGTCAAAAGCCTTTCCCCCGAGATCCTGGCGCGGTTCACCCAGATCGACTACGACCGCGAAATCTCCTTTGTCGGCCTTGACGACGAGGAAGGCAAAGAGCGGATGCTGGGAGTGGCCAATATTCTCGGGGAACCCGACGGCAAACGCGGCGAGTTTTCAGTGCTGATCGGCGATCCCTGGCAAGGGAAAGGCATCGGCGCCAAGCTCCTGCTGCAGTGTCTGCGGATTGCCCAGGAGCGCGGCATGGAGATCGTCTGGGGAACGGTGTTGGCGGAGAACCGCTACATGATCGCCCTGGGCAAAAAACTGGGTTTCACCGTCAAACAGAGCGAAGAACCCTCCGAGTACAAATTGACCATTGACCTGAAAACGGCAAAGTTGTAAACGGACCGCACCGGTACCAAGAGGGGCGATCGCCCGGCCTCGCTCCGGCTGGTATCGACAAGAAACAACCGCTGACCGGACACCAACGGCAGCCCCTCTTTTTATATCTGGACGAGGACATGTATGTCGAAGCAAGTAGCAATCAATCAGGAGGAATGCATGGGCTGCGAGGCCTGTGTGGAAGTATGCCCGGAAATTTTCGGGTTTGACATTGACGAGGGCAAGGCCTATGTCCTCATCAATGACGAGGAAGGCGACGAAGACTGCGTCGAGGAAGCCATGGGCTCCTGCCCTGCAGGGTGCATCTTCTACGAGTAGGATTGCCCGCCAATGTCCGGCTGTTCGGAGCACTTCGTTTCATGGTGCCCGAACAGCAAGTTCGTTCCGATCTCTTCCTTCTTTCCTTCAACCGGTCAACGCAATTCACAGCGAGGGGCAACAATGGTGACGTCGATTATCCTGATCAATGCGGAGCGGAACAAAATCAACCAGGTTGCGGAAAAGCTGCAGGAGATTCCGGGGATTTCGGAAGTCTACTCGGTCAGCGGCAAGTACGATCTGGTGGCCATTGCCCGCTTGAAGACCAACGATGACCTGGCGGACCTGGTGACAAGGCAAATGCTGGCCATGGACGGCATCGTCAAAACCGAAACCATGCTCGCCTTCCAGGCCTTTTCCCGTCACGATCTGGAGGCCATGTTCTCACTGGGGATGTGATTTTCTTCTGATTTCCCGCTCAAACAAACCTCGAAAATTCACCACTCCTAAACCGTCCACGCGAGAAGCTGCGACGACCAAGCAGACGATCCCGTTGTGATGGCTTTTTGCTGCGTGGACGATCAATGTCCCACCGCAGCGGGTTTACCGTTTTCCGTTGCGGTTTTGCTTTCCGGTCGACCGGTTCTCCCATTTTGCTTCCCTGAGATCCCCTGCGACATAACGCCTTTTGCCGGGTGGTTCAGATCGCCCCGAGCGCCTTGAGCTGTGCCTGCGCGGCCTGATCCACGCCGAGTTCCGCAAGGATTTCGTCGGTATGCTCGCCCAGTTCCGGGGCATGGCTGGTGATGGCGCCGGGCGTGAGCGACAATTTGGGGGCTATCCCCAGTTGACGGTAGGTTCCCCAGGTTTCGTGGATCATTTCCACCACCATTTGCCGCTGTTGGGTCTGCTGGTCGATCATCGCCTCGTCGAGGGTGAGCACCGGCTCGCAACAACAATCCTGGTCGGCAAAGAGGGCGGTCCATTCGGCCAGGGTCCTGGTGCGGAACAGTTCCCCGACCTGGCGGTGCAATTTCTCCTGATGGGGACCGGGCTCGAAATAGCCGGGCGTGTTCCACTCCGGACGGCCGACGGTTTCGCAGAACGCTTTCCAGAACTGTGGCTCCAGGGCGCCGAGCGACATGGTGCGTCTATCCTTGGTGGCATAGAGGTTGTAGCAGGCAAAACCGTGGTTGAGGAAGTCGTCGCCCTGGCTGGGTACGAGGCCGTCGGCCAGGTACTTGCCCCAGCGGAGGCAGTGCCAGGTGAGCGCCCCGTCGGCCATGGACAGGTCGATGCACTGTCCCTGGCCGAGCCGTTCCCGGGCAAAGAGGGCGGTAGCGATGCTGAAGGCCGCGTACAGGGCACCGCCGCCGAGATCGGCGATCTGCACCCCGGACATGGTCGGAGATCCCTGCCGGCCGCTGTAGGAAAGCACCCCGTTCAGGGCCAGGTAGTTGATATCGTGCCCGGCCCGCTGGGCGCGCGGCCCGCTGGCACCGTAACCGGTGATGGCGCAGTACACCAGGCGCGGATTGATTGCCCGCAGTGCCTCGTAGCCCAACCCCAGCCGGTCCATGACCCCGGGACGGAAACCTTCCAGGACCACATCCGCAGTGGCAACCAACTGCTTGAAAATCTCCTTGCCCTCGGGTTTCTTGAGATTCAGGGTCAGGGAGCGCTTGTTGCGGTTGAGCACCACGTGAAAGCCGCTGTTCTTGCCCAAAAGCGGCGGCCACCAGCGGATATAGTCGCCACCTTGGGGATCCTCGATCTTGATGACGTCCGCGCCGAAATCGGCCAACAACATGGAGCAGAAAGGCCCCGGCAACAAACGCGACACATCCAACACCTTGACTCCGGCAAAAGCAGCCTGCATACAGACCTCCTTTCCTTGGCAATGGGATGATGATGAAACCCCAAAAATGGGACAGTGTACGTCTTTCGTCGCCGGCAACCTCAAAGGAGGTGGCTAGCGGTCGGCACAGGCGAGGTTGGCGGCCAGCCCGGCAAAGGTGGCGGCAAAACCCCGGCGCAGCCAGGATTGGACCCGGGGCGACTCGACGACTCTTTTCCTGAAACCATGCGCCAACACCCCATAAACGATAAAAACCACCAGGGTCATGAGCATGAAAAGAGCACTCAAAAGCAAAAGTTGCCCCAGGGGCGTGGCGCCGTCCGGATCGACAAACTGAGGCAGGAATGCCAGGAAAAAAATGGAAAGTTTCGGGTTCAGCATGTTCAACAGGATCGCCTTGACCACAATACCTTTGGCGGAAACGGATGGGGGAGCCGCATCCACGGCAAAAGACGAGCAATCTTTCCAGGTACCGTAGGCTATATAGAGCAAATAGGCCACACCGGCATACTTCAGTGCTTGAAAGGCCAGGGCACTGGCGTGCAACAGTGCGGCCAGCCCAAGGATCGTGGCCATAAGATGGGGTAAAATCCCCAGGGTACAGCCGAGAGCCGCAAAGACAGCGGCCCTGCATCCTTTGGTGAGCCCGGTGGAAACGGTATAGAGGACACCGGTACCGGGAATAAGAACAACGATGAGAGAGGTCAGTAAAAATTGAAGACTGATCATGGGATTGTTTTTCCATGGAATGTATGGTCGTTCTCACAACGAGCCGCTAAAATATCTCGTGCTTCACAACCCTTGATTTTTATCATGTAAGTGTAACCGTTTTTCCCCGGCGGATCGATCATTCTTTCCCGGACATCACCCAAACAGTCAGCTTCAACGGCATCATGAACATAATCGCCCGAATCCACACCGACTTGAAGACCAAGTTCGGCATTCCCCGCCAAAGCGGCCTGGTGGCGTCGCTCAAGGGGAAAATCATTTTCGAACCGGAATACCGTTCACTTGATGCGGTCCGCGGCCTGGAGGATTTTTCCCACATCTGGCTCATCTGGCAGTTTTCCGCTGCCGTCCGTGAAAAGTGGTCGCCCACTGTCCGCCCTCCCCGTCTGGGAGGCGACAAGCGGATGGGCGTTTTCGCCACCCGATCCCCCTTTCGGCCAAACGCCATCGGCCTGTCTTCGGTCAGCCTGGACCAGATTGAGTTTCATTCCGTCCTGGGGCCGATTCTTTGGGTTTCCGGCGTCGACCTCCTCGATAACACGCCGCTCTACGATATCAAGCCCTATCTCGCCTATACCGACAGCCACCCGGAGGCGACGGGGGGATTCACGCAAACCATCGACAACACGCTCTTGACCGTGGATTTCCCGCCACATCAGATTAAACTGATTCCACCTGGTCAACGGGAAGCCCTCATCGGCGTGCTGGCCAATGACCCGAGGCCCCGGTACCAAAATGATCCGCAGCGCATATACGGATTTGAATTTTCCCGCTGGAATGTCCAGTTCAAGGTTGTAGAGGATGTACTCACGGTCCTGGCGGTAACGCCACTCGAAAATGAATGATGACCACTGAAATTCAGATTGAGGAGATGAGATCTCTCCCGCTGGCCGAGATGACATCCGATTGGTGCAGTACCTCCACGAACGTTCCTCAAGATAGGTGTCATCCCGGAAGAATGTGAAGGACCTCACAAATCAAACCCTTCAGCTGAAATTCGATGGTAATCACAAAAACATAAAAAAAAGAGGCTACGCTTGGTAACTTTTGGTAACCATGCGTAGCCTCTTATGCAACGTAAATGGGGTTGCTCAGCAGAATCTGTGGGTAGCTTTGGGTGTCGGAAAGTCACCAAGTGCATGATATAAAGCTATTTTCAACCCATCGTACGTCCGAAATCCATAGGATCGTTTCGTAACCACCTTTGCCTTGTTGTTAAAACCCTCCACACAACCCAAGGCAATCGTATTTTTT
>JBFWIP010000074.1:9161-12093 GCA_050255935.1 Desulfobulbus sp. | reverse complement strand
CCTGCGGGACAAGAAGAGCCTCCGGCATCGGAACCGCTTGAACTTGGACCTCCCGCGGCGGCGGCCGTACCAACACCGCCCGAACAACTGCTGTAGCCGTCAGAATACCACCCGCTACCTTTTAACTGGAACGAGCTCATGGAAATCAGCTTGCGCACCGGTGCCCCGCATTCAGGACATACCTTTAGGGGCGCATCGGCAATATGCTGCTGAATTTCAAAAACTTTTTTACACCCACTACACTCGTACTCATAGACAGGCATGGAACCACCTCACAACACTCTATATTTTCAGGTTAAACGATGACCGAATCTGCAAACAGGCAAAAAATAACCCCTCCCCCATCCCCTGTCAACTCTTGCAAACGATTATTCCGTTTGGGCCAAGCAAGGAACAGATACTTCCCTCGACCCTTTTGTCCTCTATCAACCTATCGGTTCAGCACAGTTCTTTGTTCACCGCCTACTTATTCGCATTGAAATGAAACATTTCTATTATGTAACGAAGAATTTTACTATAACTTAATAAAACAATTGCGTTGTACTACTTGGTGTTCTATTATTTGGAAACCCTGCATGGGAATCAATCAGTAACCATTTTTAACTCATATTCAGGAGAATCCGATGAGTAAAACTCTCGTTGAAATGACCGCCGAGATCATCCAATCTCAAATAAGCAGCAAACAGATGACCACCGAAGAAATAAAGGCGGCTCTTAACGATACATTTCAAACCCTTAAATCGCTTCAGGATTCCGAATCCGTTGGCGTTGAAACAGAGGTGGAAGAAAACAATCCTGTTATCGACCCGAAAAAATCTATCCAGAGAAATAAGATTATCTGCCTGGAATGTGGTCAGGAGTTCAAGATGCTTTCTCCGAAGCATCTGAAATCACACGGGCTGACCTCGAAAGAATACCGCAAAAAATACGGTTTTTCCGCGCGGCAGCCGCTTTGTGCCAAAGCTCTTTCCGAAAAGCGCTCCCAGTCCGGCAAAGAGCGGGGGTTGCCCGACAATCTCCGTAAAGCTATCGAAATGCGCACCAAAAACGCCAACAAAAAAAAGTAAGCTATTTTCCTAAGAGCATCTTGTCAATGTAATACCAGGTGATGTGTATGCTGCAATCATCATCTGGTATTATTTGCAGAACATTGTCCATGTTACAATGGTGCCTCTCTATTAACCGTGCCTGAACACTACAAACTCTCCAGGTTCTCGGTTCTTCCATTCGTCTATTCTTTGTATTTTTTCAGGCTGACATAGCAGGCACAAATCGATGATAGGTATCTTTGACTCCGGTGTCGGCGGCATGACGGTCGCCCGCGCCATCGAAACCCTTTGTCCCGGTTTCCCCCTGGTGTATCTTGGTGACCTTGCCCGGTCCCCCTATGGTTCCAAAAGTCCGGCCATGATCACGGAATACTCCCGCCGCAACACAGAATTCCTTCTCGGGCAGGGAGCCAAAATAATCGTCATCGCCTGCAATTCTGCGGCAAGCACGGCCTCAAGCTATCTTCGCAATCATTATGCCCACACGATCATCGATGTCATTTATCCTGCCGTCAAGAAGGCCACAGAGGTCAGCGTCACCGGCAGGATCGGTGTGATCGGAACCAGAGCGACTATTAACTCCGGGCTCTATGAACAACGAATTCAGGATGCCCGCCCGCAATGCAAGGTGTACAGTCAAGCATGTCCCCTTCTGGTCCCCCTGGTGGAAGAAGGATGGCTTGCGCGGCGCGAAACCAAGATGATCGCCAAACAATACCTGCGCCCGCTGCGGGATAAACAGATTGATACGCTGATTCTGGGCTGCACCCATTATCCCCTTCTGAAAAAAATCATCGCTCCCAGAATTGGCCGCAAAGTGCACATCATCGATTCATCGGTGGAGGTTGCCCTGCACCTGAAAACACTCCTGGCGACGGACGAACAACTCCGCAACGAATTGTACGCCCCTGAAACGCCCAATCGTTTTTTTGTCTCCGATATTCCTTCACCGGTCCACGGCCTGGCCGGCGCCATCTTCGGCCGCACCGTTCTCCTGGAGAAAACCGATGTCTAAACCGCTTGTTTGTCTCAGTGTTTTGAGCCTGGTCCTCCTTTTCTCATCGTTCACCCAGGCTGCTGCTCAACCGGGGCAACACCCATTGAAGGCCTCCATTGACCAGCTGCAAACCACCTATCAAGAGTTGCATAGCCTCCAGTTCGACTTCGCACAAATTACCGACACCCAAGGACGGATCAAGGAAGGCCGCGGACATGCCACCTTTTATCGAAGCGGCACCGGCGGGAGTGTAAAAACCGGTATCATGCGCTGGGATTACGAAGAACCCACGCCCCAGATCATTCTCAACAACGGCCGGGAACTCTCCATTTACACGCCTCAGGACAAGCAACTCATTATCACACCGATCCAGGACCTGGATGCCGACATCACCTACGCCCTTTTTACCGGATCAAAAAAACTGGCTGACGAATTTGACGCCACGGCCCCTGATCCGGTCTTCTATATCAACACGCCTCCCCCGGAGTTGCAGGCAATCCAACTTACCCCCAGGCAACCGCATCAGCAGATCAAGCGGATGCAAATCTGGCTGGATAAGCAGTACAGACTCCACCGCCTGTTGATGGAAGATCATTTTGGCGCGCTCACTGAATTGGACTTCTCGCGCATCCGTTGCAATGCATTGCCGGCCGGGGATTCCAAGCAGGAACAGTTGCTGCTCCAACTTGATCTCGCCCCGGGGACGGAGATCGTTCGGCAATAATAGGCGATATGGCCGCCAGAGCCTTCCTCTTTTCCCGAAAGAGATTGCCCCGAACACCGAAGAAGGGTAAAGAGGAGCACTGGCAAACGAACCGTTGTCGTCAAAGACCGCGAGAATGAGGCTTCCCGCCTGAACACTCTGTCTTTCCGCTGCGGAGCATCT
>JBFWIP010000074.1:7887-9061 GCA_050255935.1 Desulfobulbus sp. | reverse complement strand
TTTGCCCTGGTTGATCTTGAACAGGGAACGGTCCATAGAGAATTTGTCGGCAGCAAACTTGTTTTTCCCGAATGAATATGCCGGTTACGGACAACACCAAAAACTCGGACAGAGCGGGACGCGTCCCGCAACCCGTTGTTTTTTTGATGCGCCCTTTTCCGTTGTTTCTGTTTTTCGGGGGCATCACCTTATCAACAACACGTATGACAGAGGCTGGCAGGATTGCAGGACAATTCGCTGGTAACTTTTTCTCCTAACAAGACAAGATCATGAGCGACGAAACTTTTGCAGAGTTGTTTCAGGCAAAAACGGTCTCCCGGACCGCCCTCCAACCCGGGACGAAGATTGAAGCAAGCATTGTGGGCATCAGCGGTGAAAACATTTTCCTCGATGTCGGCGGGAAAAGCGAGGGCGTGTTGCAGGCCGCCGAACTGCGCAACGAATCAGGGGAGTTGACCGCGTCCATAGGAGATCGTCTTCAGGTTTTTTTCCTGGCTGCCCGGGGCGGTGAAATGATCTTCACCACCCGTTTGGGATCCAATCAGAGCGGATCCCGGGAACTTGAGGAGGCTTTTCAGGCAGGCATTCCTGTTGAGGGCACGGTCAGCGGCGAAGTCAAGGGCGGGTTTTCGGTCACCGTTGCCGGGCAGCGCTGCTTCTGTCCCTACTCGCAAATGGATGTGCGCAAGGTTGAATCTCCCGAGGAATACCTTGAGAAAACCTTGACCTTTAAAATTATCGAATACGGCAACCAGGGGCGGAACATTATCCTCTCGGCCCGGGCGTTTCTGGAAGAAGAGCGGCAACAGGCACGCGAGGCGCTCAAAACCCGCTTAACTGAAGGCGCGCAGGTCAGCGGCGTTGTCACCTCCATTCGCGATTTCGGCGCCTTTGTCGATATCGGCGGCGTGGATGGCCTGATCCCCATTTCAGAACTCGCCTGGGGGCAAACTGATCGGGTCGAGGATGTGCTCAGCCGTGGACAACAGGTCGAGGTCATCGTCAAGCGGATCGACTGGGACCGGGACCGTCTTTCTCTCAGCCTCAGGGAGACTCTGGCAAACCCCTGGGATACCGTGGTCTCGAAATATCCGGTTGGATCGATCCACCAGGGGAAAATATGCCGGCTGACCGCGTTCGGTGCCTTTGTCACCCTCGAACCGGGCGTGGATGG
>JBFWIP010000074.1:0-7787 GCA_050255935.1 Desulfobulbus sp. | reverse complement strand
CCGGTGACAGGAACGCTTCTCTCCCGGGTCATGATCACCCGGGAAAAACCGGCGGCCAATGCTGAACGCAAAATCGAACCGAGATTGCGGGGATCCTGGATGGAATCGAGCACCAGTATTTTCGGCGAGGCCTCCTGCCGGATTTCACCTATTCCAGCCAGCAGCGCATCAAGGTCCAGCAGCTTCGCTTCGCTCAAGCGTGCCACCACCCCCTGGTGCCTACAGGACCGCGGCACCCGCATCCGGCCGGGATCGACGAACCGCACGGGAACGGAACGCTCCCGCGCGCCGTCAATGATTTGTTGAAGTCGCGGGCCCGCCTTGCCTGCCTGGACCAGAATCTCACTCACCGTGCACCCGGAAGGCTGCGCCAACGCCTCCCAAACCGCATTGATGCCCCAAATCAGGTCTTCTTCCCCGTGAGCCGCTTCTGAAGGAGTTGGCGCCTCGGTTGCCCGGTCCGATTTTTTCGGCCGGGCCGTCATGCGCGTTGCCATTGCATCGCATTGCCCAAGCGGTCACGGCGTTGTCGACATCGCTCGGCGATAATAATACTGCGGAGGCTTTCCACCGCCTCGTCAAGCCGGTCATTGACAATCACATAGTCATAGGCCTCGACCACCGACAATTCAGCCCTGGCATTGTGCAGGCGCCGGGCAATGGTTTCCTCGCTCTCCGTTCCCCGCCCCCGCAGGCGTTGTTCAAGAACCTGCAAAGAAGGCGGCGCGATAAAGACGGTAATCGGGTTGGCGCGCTGACGCACTTGAGCCGCCCCCTGGACATCAATATCGAGCAACACATCCTGCCCGTCCCGGCAACGCCGTTCCACTTCGGCGACACTGGTTCCGTACAGGTTGCCATGCACCTCGGCCCATTCCAGAAAACCGGAGGGCTGTTGGTCGCGTAGTGCAATAAATTCCGTCTGGGTGACGAAATGATAATGAACGCCGTCGACTTCCCCTTGCCGTGGCGGCCTGGTGGTATGCGAGACGGAAAACACCAAAGCCGGCAACTCCTGCATGACCTGCCTGAGAATGGTTGTTTTGCCGCATCCCGATGGAGCTGAGAGGACAAGGAGCAACCCCTTATTCATTGTCTTCCTCCTGTTTTCCCCGTGCGAGTATCTGTTTGGGAGAACGTTGCTCCTGATCCATGGTCAAAAGGCGTTGACTGATTGTCTCCGGTTGCACCGAGGAGAGGACCAAATGGCCGGAATCGAGCAATATGATTGCGCGCGTTCTTCTGCCTTCGGTCACGTCGATCAGTTTTTTTTCCAGACGGGCCTCTTCCTTCAATTTCCGGATGGGCGATGAACCGGGATTGACCACGGCAAGAATGCGTCCGACCTTGACCGCATTGCCAAAACCGATATTCACCAATCGACTATCCATGAACACTCCCCCCCGGAAAGCTCGAACCCAACACCGTTTCAGCCATGGCCATTCTTGCTAAAAACAGGACTATTACTCTATGTTCTGTACCTGTTCGCGCAATTTCTCGATTTCATTTTTCATCTCAACACCAAGGTGGGCAATCCCGGCGTTGGCAATCTTGGACGACAGGGTGTTGACTTCACGCAAAAACTCCTGCAGCAGGAAATCGAGCCGTCTTCCGACCGGTTCATCGCTCATCAAGAAAGCGCGAAACTGGTCCATGTGGCTATGGAGACGGGCAATTTCCTCAGTGACATCACTCTTGTCCGCCATAATGGCCGTTTCCTGGGCCAAACGGATGGGATCGACGTCCAGGCCTTCCAGCAATTTGCCGACGCGGGTCCGCAACTCTTGCTGGCGTTGAGCCTGTAACTCCGGGATATTTTCTTCTATCTGCAGCACGATCAACTCAAACTTGCGCAAACGGCCCAACAGTTCCTGCTGCAAGGCATATCCTTCCTTCTCGCGCATGAGATTGCAGTCGGAAAGCGCCGCTTCCAAGGCCTGGCTGATCAGATTCCACTCGGTATCCATGTCGGGTCGGGGCTCTTCCAAGCTGATCACATCACGCAGGGTAAGCATATCCTTCAAACTGACATCACTGGAGAGCTGATACTCATCGATCAACTGGCGCAGGCAACGATGATACTGACGCGCGACACTCTCATTGACCACCAGTTGCGGCTCTACCGAGGAAACGCCCTGCAGGCTGAAGGTGACGTCAACACGACCACGATCCAGGAAACCGGCAACCACTTTTTTCACCGGTTCTTCCATGGCGGAAAAAAGCCGGGGCAAAATCACCCGTTGATCCAAAAAACGGTGGTTCACCGTTCGCACCTCGGCAACCCATGTTCTCCCGTTTTCGGCGGCCTCGCCCCTTCCAAATCCCGTCATGCTCCGTAGTCGCATATTTTCCCGTACTCCTCTGAGGCTGGCCTCGTCACCCGGTTATCGTCCCGATTCCCGCCAGCAGGGAATGGACTGGTTTTTATCAATGGTTTCCAACAACTCTTGTGCCGACAAACTGGCGGTCCCGACTTTGCCCACGACAACCCCGGCAGCATGATTCGCCAATATGGCGGCATCACACATGGAACAACCGCAGGCCAATGAAAGGGCCAATGTGGCGACTACCGTGTCACCGGCCCCGGTCACATCAAACACTTCCTTGGCCATGGTCGGAATGGTCACGAGCTGGTCATCTTCCTGCAACAGGGCCATGCCGGCTTCGCCCCTGGTAATCAAGACAGACTTGCATCCGATGTCATCGCGAATCTGACGGGCGGCCGCACCAAGGCTCACCTCGTCGTCAATGGGCATTCCCGCAATCTGCCGGGCCTCGTGATGGTTGGGTGTAATAACGGTGGCGCCGACAAAACATTGGATATTTGAGGGCTTTGGATCGACGACCAGGGGAATGGGCCTGTTTTCCCGAGCACGAACGGCCTCAAGCAAGTGGTGCAGGGGAATCATTAACTGCTCGCTGACAACGCCCTTGGCATAGTCGGAGACGATGACTGCATCGTAATGGTGAAGTTGACTTGAGAGAAATTGCAGCAAGGCATCCAGGGATTGTTTCGATGGTTGTCCAATCATTTCACGATCAAAACGAACCACCTGCTGTCCTTGGGCAACAACGCGGGTTTTAACGGTGGTTGGACGATTTCCGACGACCAAACCCGTTGTGGGCGCGTGTAATTCCTCCACAAGATGAACAATTTTGCGCCCCATAGGATCATCGCCGAGTATCCCGCAAAGAGCGGCATGCCCGCCTAATGAGACAATATTCCGTAAAACGTTTGCACTCCCCCCAAGCATAAAGTCTTCCCGCTGCACATTGACAACGGGAACGGGAGCTTCCGGAGAAATGCGGGTTGCAGTCCCCCAAAGGAAGTGATCGATGATAATGTCACCGATCACGAGAACGTTAGCCGAGGAAAAACGGGAAATTGCGCCAGCCAGCGCTTGTTGTGACATGTTTGATTCAAAAAAAGGACTTACTTCATCACCTTGTTCAACTCAGCGATAATCTTGTCGGTGATGTCAACAGAATTGGCGGAGTAAAGAACGACATTACGCGGCAGAATTACCGAATAATCGCCCTTGGAGGCCACCTGGCCAACGATGTCTTCAAGTTTTTTCAGGATGGGGTTGACATTCTGCTCGCGCATTTTTTTCAACTCCTGGTTGGCGCTGTCCTGTTTTTCGGCAAGAGCACGTCTTTTTTTCTGGAATTCCATCGCTTTCTCGCGCTTGACACTGTCACTCCAAGCTGCTCCCTTTTTTTCCATCTCTTTTTGCAGATCCAGAAGGCTGGTCTCATCGGCCTTTAGGGAAGCCTGCAGGGATTTCATTTTTCTCTCGATAATTCCCTGGGCTTTCTTGCCGGCAGTCGAGGCGGAAAGCACTTCTTTCATATCAATAACCGCAATTTTGGTATCGGCAGCCAAGGTAAATTGGCTCTGCAGACAAAGTACGGCTCCCATTACCAGACATCCCAATACACGCTTCATGTTTTTCACAGTTATCGCTCCAAATGAGTTAAAATGATGTAATTGCAATCCATTGCCGGAAAGTCAACAAAGAGGGGAAAATAAAAAAAGCGAAACCGGGTGCAGGCATTGGCCCACACCCGGTTCAAAGGACTCAGTGAAGCATTTTACTTCACTATGACGAAGTCATCCCGTCGATTTTGCGCCCAGGAGATTTCGTCGTGGCCGAAAAGCAACAATTTTTCTTCTCCGAAGCTGATTGTGGTCAACTGATCCGAACTCACACCAAGGTTGACCAGGTATTTTTTTGCGCTCTGAGCACGACGTTCGCCCAAAGCGAGGTTATACTCCTGGGTACCCCGCGGATCACAGTTCCCTTCGATCCGAATTTGCGTGCCGGGATTTTTCTTCATGAACTCGGCGTTGGTTTCAATACGTTGTACCTGCTCGCCTTCAACCTTGGAGCTGTCGAATGCGAAATAGATCGGGACCATTGGCCCGGAAGTACGCCCTTCCATGATCCCCGTATCTTCACTTTCCAGGGATTCGGGGGCCCCCGCCCCTTCAGAACCGGTCACCTCAGGCGCAGTCGCAACGTTCTTCTTGCTGCAGCCTGTCAGGCCCAAGCCCAGAACAAGCACCACTAACGTGGCTAAATGCAACATCTTTTTACTGCCCATTTCTCCCTCCATATGGATGAAATTTAGTCAACAAACACGTTGTCGCAATGTACTCCGCCATAGGAGAAATACAACAAATTTTTCCCTAAAATTAAAAATCCTTGCAAAAGCATTGATGCCGATTAAACTCGCGTAAATTTTTGTGTTCTCGTCCCTCTTTTCCTTATTGAGAAATAATATCAGCTTCATGAATAGTATTAGCAAGATGGCTTCTTTTTCCCTTGGTTCACTCGTCAGCAGCAACCGTTTTGGCACGTTTTTCGGGGTCACACAAGAGGTTTTCGACCGGGTCTGGACCCACCTCTCCGATCCCAGCGTCAACAGCATCGCCTATATTTCCATGGAAATAGGGGCTGACCCCGATGTTTTTCACCCGATAAAGGATTTTCTGGAAAAGGAAAACATCCTTCAAGACCCCAACCCCCAACTCAATGCCTTCCTGCAGAAATATCTCTACAATGCCAGGAAAATACCAAATTACAGCGGCGGCCTGGGTGTTCTCGCCGGCGACACGCTGAAAAGCTTTGCAGATCTCCACCTGCCTGCACTGGCCATCAGCCTCCTCTATCGGGAGGGCTATTTTTCCCAGATTGTCGACTCCAAGGTCGGCCAAATCGACCACGCCACCTGGTGGCAGCCCGAAGACACCCCGACTCTTTTCCAGTTGCATGCTCCCGATACCCCAGGAACACCGCTGACCATCGATATCCCCTTCTTCAACGGGCACCAGCAACCGATCATGGTTCAGGCACAGGTCTGGATGAAAATTGAACTCAACGATCGCCGCGACTACTTCGTTCCCGAGTTTCTCCTCGATTACAGCCTGCCCGGTACCCCCGCCTGGGTCAAGGAATCGGCGCACCAGTTGTACAACGCCAAATCCACCATTATCAAGGCCAACCAGCGGCGCATGCTCGGCTCAGCCATTCTCCCGCTCCTGGACGCTCTCGGCCTGACGCCCCATACAATCCATCTCAACGAACAACATGGGGTCACGGTTACCCTGCATATGATTCTCCAGGAACTGCAACAGCAGTTCGGCGACGGTTTTGCCGAGATCATGACCGATGCCGATATCCTTGGAGCAGCGAATAAAATTGCGCAGAAGCTCGTCTACACCATTCATACCCCGGTCAAGGCCGGGCATGATCGGTTTTCCCGGGACCTGTACTCATCGATCAGCCATAAGGCCTTTCAACGAATTCTGAACATGGTGGCCCATGATGAGGACATTGCCCATGAATATAATTTCACCGCAATGGCCATGCGCCTCAACAGGGCCATCAACAGTGTCAGCCGCCTGCACCGCGATGTCACCAAAAAGCAGTTCCCGGCCTTTGCGCCCAAAATCAAGGCCATCACCAACGGGGTGCATCATCTGACCTGGATCAGCGATCACCGTAAAGCCTGTCTTGACAGCACACCGTCCCTTGTCCATTGGCGCGACGACCCCAGCTGCTTTACCGACCTCGCCCCGGAGGACCGGGAATCCCTCACCGACTCCCTGCAGCAGGCGTGGCAGGCTGACAACCGTATCCTCATCGAGTACATCAACACCATGCTGAGAAGCCATCGCGAGCAGATGGTCGAGACATGGATCGATCCGCCCAATTACCTCTCCGGCCTCCCCGAACAGCAATGGCTGCAGCCGGGCATCTTCACCCTGGGCTTTGCCCGACGTTTTTCCACCTACAAGCGGGCTGACCTGATCTTTGACGACATTGGCAAGCTTTCCGACATCCTGATTAAAAACAACTGGGCGGTCAATTTCATTTTTGCCGGCAAGGCACACCCCTCTGATGAACCCGGCAAATACGTGCTCAAGCTCATTCTCGACAGCCAGGAAGAACTCTACCGTCGCAGCCAGGGACTCGGGAAGCTCATTTTCCTTCCCGGATACGACATGTATATCGCCAAGCTGATGGTTGCCGGCGTTCATGCCTGGTTGAACAGCCCCAAACGCCCCCTCGAGGCCAGCGGAACCAGCGGAATGAAGGCCGCGATGAACGGCGTCCCCAACATCAGCATCATGGACGGTTGGTGGGTCGAGGGCTACCATGAAGGGTTGACCGGCTGGAAATTCGGCTTTGAAGGGCCTGTTGATGAAGCCGATTTGAGCGAAGACCCCGAATCCCTGCTCTACCGTGAAGACGCATCCGCCTTCTATGAATTGCTGCCCTCAATACTCGATACCTTTTACAACCATCAGGATCAGTTCATGCAACGGGCGCTCAATAACCTGCGCCTCAACCTCCCCATTTTCAACACCCATCGTATGGCGGCGGAGTATATCGGTCAATATGGAGTTGCCCTGCCCCAGCAAGTGCAAAACACGGTCAATCATTTCCGTCGGCTGTACCAAAGCGAGGAAAATCCCACCTAAAGGACGATTTCATTCCCGCAGGGGCCCGGCAAAAAGCCATTTGGGCCTTTTCCTTTACAAAAGCAGTGCTTATCACTGACAGGTGCAGTATAAGAATGGTCATCTATTCCCAGCAGGGTGCTTTCGCAAGAGTCCTGCTGCTGTCTGCACACCTCATCATCCCACGGGGTCATTGATGACCTGCCCTACACGAGCCCAAGCAAGAAGATGAGGGATTGCGGCTTGAGACGGCCCCAAACAGCGGTTGGCGCACCTTTCTCCTCTCTCCCGGGAACTGATGGTCGTTCGATGTTCTCAGGTGCCTTCCCGCCTCATGCGATAACACATCGTCACAACGAGTAGACTATACAAGGAGCAAACTATGGCCCGCCATATCAACCCGAGCAACGCAACCAACAAAACCATCGATGCCATTGACCGGAAACGCGAACGCGAACGGCATCTCATGCTGAAAAAGGCAAGAGAACTCGCCCCCGAACTCGCTGTCGGCCTGGTACAACGCCTGCTGGACAACCACATTATCGAAACCAACTCCGTCCATACCATCCAGGAGGTCATGGCCAAACAACTGCAGCAGCTTGGAGATATGGAAGAGTTTGACATGCAATTCAAAATTGCCCCGATCCGGGACCTGACCCCGGATCCCAACGTGATCAGCCTCTACCTGACGCAATTCATCATTGAAGACCTGATTGACCACCCCAGCATCCAGGACGTTTTTGGAGATGATCTTGAAATTTATCGTGCCGTGGATTCCATTTTAAGCCGCATTCGCCCGCGGTAATCACTGGTAATC
>JBFWIP010000073.1:7025-12111 GCA_050255935.1 Desulfobulbus sp. | reverse complement strand
TGTTCTACCGGGTTCTGCTCGACAATATCGAGGAGCTGATGCCCATCGTCTATACGCCCACGGTTGGCCAGGCCTGCCTCCAGTTCGGGCACATCTTTCGCCGCCCCCGCGGTATCTACATCACCGCCCGCGACAAGGGACGGGTGGCGGAACTGCTGGGGAACTGGCCCTTTAACGACATCCGGGTCATCGTCGTCACCGACGGCGAGCGCATCCTTGGCCTGGGCGACCTGGGCGCCGACGGCATGGGCATCCCGGTGGGCAAGCTGGCCCTGTACTCGGTCTGTGCCGGCATCCATCCCTCGCTCAGCCTGCCGGTCACCCTGGATTTAGGCACGGACAACGCCAGGCTGCTCAACGATCCGCTCTACATCGGCCTGCAACATCCCCGTATTCGCGGCGAACTCTACGATGAACTGGTCGAGGAGTTCATCCTCGCGGTACAGCAGGTTTTCCCCGGATGCATGATCCAGTTCGAGGATTTCGCCAATCGCAACGCCTTTCGCCTGCTGCAACAGTACCGTGACCAGGTCTGCTGCTTTAACGACGATATCCAGGGCACCGCCGCGATCACCGTGGCCGGTATCTTTTCCGCCCTGCGGATCACGGGCGGTGATTTGAAAAATCAACGCTTTCTCTTTCTGGGTGCCGGCGAGGCCGGGCTTGGTACCGGCGGGCTCCTGGTCTCGGCCCTGATCGAGGAGGGGCTTTCCGAGGAGGAGGCCCGTCGCTGCTGTTGGTATGTCGACTCCAAGGGGTTGATCGTCAAGGACAGGGCCGATCTCAGCGGCCATAAAAAGCTCTATGCCCACGATCATCCGCAGATCACCGATTTCCAGACCGCTGTCGAGACGCTCAAACCCAATGTGATCATCGGCGTATCCGGCCAGGCCAAACGGTTCACTCCGGAGATTCTTGAGATGATGGCCAAGATCAATGAACGGCCGATTATCTTCTCCCTTTCCAATCCGACCTCCAAATCCGAATGCACCGCCGAGGAGGCCTATACCTGGACCGAAGGCCGGGCGATTTTCGCCTCGGGCAGCCCCTTTGCCCCGGTGCAGATCCACGGACAGACGCTGTATCCTTCCCAGGGGAACAACGTGTATATTTTCCCCGGCGTGGGCTTGGGGGTTATGGCCAGCGGCTCGACCCGGGTTACCGACGAGATGTTTTTGGTCGCGGCCCGGATGGTGGCCCGGGAGGTATCCGAGGCTGATCTCGAATATGGCCGTATTTATCCGCCGCTGCCGCGTATCCGCGAGGTCTCCCTGGCCGTGGCCGTGGCCGTGGCCGAGGTGGCCTATACAGAGGGGCTGGCCAGTCGACCCCGACCCGATGATTTGACGAAATACATCAGTAGTCTGATGTTTGAGCCGGAATATCAGAGTTATATCTAGGCGTTGTCAGAGAAAAAAACGGAATGTGCCGGTGCGCCTACGGAGGCTCGGTCAAAAGATCTCTACGTTTACTCCAATAAAGGAAGGCTGCGACTGCCCAATGATCCGCATGGACATGGTCCCGCGGCCTTCGGCGGAAACGGCAATTCTGATCGATAAAAAAAACAGCCCGGCGCATTCCGCATGCGCCGGGCTGTTTTTTTATCTTTGCCATGACAGGGGGGGCTTAGAGGAACTGCTCTTCCACTCCCTTTATCCCCCCTGTTTTCACGGTTTGCGGACAAAATCCTCGAATTTCGGCTGCACCACACAAAAGCCGGTCATGCAGTCGCCGATAGCATTGATCTCCGCTTCCTCCAGATCGATCAAGGCGGCGATAACTGCGTCCTCGTCGGCACCGGCAAAGGTACCTTCCACGGTGTGCCAGCCTGATCCTTCACGGAACTGAAAACGTTTGCACACCTCGGCAACCTGCTGTTCCCTGGGCATGTCGATAAATTTTGTGTTCAATGTACCGGACATAGGCGGTCTCCTTGCGATCTGATTTGCTCGGGTGCACTTGTCTCCAGATGATTTTACCAGAGATTCGGATCAGCTTTACCGAGAAAGATCTTGGTGCAGATGAGGATGTTGCGGGCATTGTCGCCGGCCTGGACACGCAACAGTCCCTCGCGGATGATGATTTTTTTGAGCAGTTCCCGGCCGTTGGATTCGTTGTAGTAGATGTCCGAATCGAGAACGTCCTCCACGTTTTCCGGTTCGGTCTTGTCGACGATAAGCTGAACGCCGAGCTTGAGAAAAGGGTCGCTTATCTGCATCAGTTCACCCTCCAGGGCCAGCAGGCCGCGTTTGAAGGCGATCTCGCCCAGATCTCGCAACTGTTTGACCAGAGGGACCAGGCTTTCCTGGTCTTCCTTGCTGCAGGCCGCCTTGGCGGCAAGGGACAAGTCTCGTAACATTTTGGTTCCCGGATTTAAGAATTAATGGAGTGTTTGAAAAAAAATAAAAAAAATACGCAAGAACAATTGGTTATAACGGATAAACACGGTTTTTCCGCTATCGGCCAACCCGTTACTTCCATTGTGCAAAGAACAGAAAAAAATGTGAAGAGGAAAAGCGGGGCCAGGCAATGCCCTGTCGATTGCAAAGGAGGTGGTGGTTGCCTTTCGGCGAAGAGATCCGTTGAGCTGTACGATCTGACGGGGAAAAATCAGGGGTAAAAGCCTCCATGAGCGGAGGTTGGGAGGCGCCGAAGCGCCGAAATACGGAAGCCCAAAAAGCTTTCTGGAACAGCATGTTGAAATAGTATAGGATATTTGCCTTGATTTCAAACGGTTAAGGAAACAAGTCTGTCCCGATCGCCTCCCCTCGGGGGCCGGATCTCCGTATTTATTGGAATATTCGGAAGTTTTGTGAGACAGTGATGATTAATGGAATGCTTTCCTGCTTTTCTACGAAAGAGTACAGGAGATGATTTCTACAATGTCAGGTCGCCATACCCCTCCCGCTGGTTTTTTCCGGAAGAAATATTTGTTTACCGCCTTGAGCGTTCTTTTGTGCTGCTTGTTGCACCTGACCGCTGTGGGAGGAATTGCCCGGGCGGCTTCGTCCGTGACCGCGGATGCAACGTCGGCCCCGGCCCTGTCCCTGACTGCGGAAGAGCAAGAGTGGCTTGAGGCCCATCCCGTGGTTCGTGTCGGTATTGATCAGGGGTTTGCTCCTTTCGAATTCGTGGATGAAAGCGGCGCGTATCGGGGCATGGCAGCGGATTATATGGCGCTGTTCAGTTCGATGCTCGGTATTCGGTTCGAGATCGCCAAGGGCTTCAACTGGAATCAGACTGTTGACAAAGCCAAGCGTCACGAGCTTGATCTCTTATCCTGTGTTGGCATTACCACGGAGCGACGGCAGCATTTTCTTTATTCCAAACCCTATCTTTCTTTTCCCAGGGTCGCCTTTTACCGGAAAGGCACGACCCGGCCCAAATCCCTGGACGACCTGGCAGACAAGCTCATTGCGGTGCAAATCGACAGTTCGCACCAAGGCTGGCTGACCGAAAACACCGCCTACCGCCCAATCCTCTATCCCACGGCGCAGGAGGCCATGTTGGCCCTGTCTTCAGGTGAGGTGGAGGTTTTTATCGGCAATCTGGCGGCCTCCGCCTACCAGATCGGCGAACTCGGCATAGAGAACCTGGAAGTGGCGTTTCAGTTGCCGGGCGGGACCCAGGAGCTGGCTATCGCCGTTCGGAAGGACTGGCCTTTGCTGGTCGCCATTCTCGATAAAGCGATATCGGCGATTCCCGAGCGGAAAATTCTGGAGATCCGGCAGCAATGGAATACCCTCCGTTTGCAAAAAGGCCAGGGGGCCGACAGCTTCAAGCGCAATCTGTCCCCGGAGGAACGGCGATGGCTCAGTGACCATCAGGAAATAACCGTCCGCACGATGAAGGACTGGCCGCCCATGGATTTCACCTCTTCCCGAGGGCAGCCGGTCGGTATCGGTGTTGATCTCATTTCCCTGCTGGGCAGTCGGCTCGGTCTGAAAATCCATATTGAGACCGGTTCGTTTACCGAGAACCTGGAGGCGGTGAAAAACACCGATGCCGATGCATTGATGGATGTGACCCCCAAAACGGAACGGGAGGCATATCTCGCCTTTTCCCGGCCCTATCTTTCCATTCCCCATGTGATTATTGCCCGAGCCGGTGAGGCGTATTTCAAGGATGAAGAGGATTTGCGTGGCAAGACCCTGGCCCTGGAATCGGGATTCGGGAATATCAAATATTTCCAGGCCAGCTATCCTGATGTCAAGATCGTCGAATATCCCGATACGGAAGCATGCCTGATAGCGGTTTCGAAAGGTGAGGCGGATGCCTATGCCGGAAATCGGGCCGTGGCCGGCTACATCATTATCCGTGACCTGCTTACCGGCCTCCAAACCCAGGGGCAGCTCCGAAGGCCGGGGTCGCTTCTCGTGGTTGGGGTGAGAAAGGACTGGCCCATCCTGGCCGCTCTTCTCGACAAGGCATTGGCCGATCTCAGTGTCGTGGAAATGCAGAGCATACTCGGGCGATGGGTTGGTTTTGACGGAGAGGGGAAGGCAAAAATAACCAAACTGAAACTCTCGCAACGCGAAAAGCGATTTGTGGCCGGACACGATCCCCTGGTGTTCAGCGAAGTGCAGTGGGCACCGCTGTCGATCACCACGAATCCGGAACATTATGACGGCATGATTGCCGATTATTTCAAGATTATTTCCGAGCGAAGCGGTCTTTCCTTTACATTCCAGCCCAGCCGGACCTGGTTTGATGTCCTGGAAAAATACAGGGCCGGGGAAATAGATATCATCCCCGCCATCGGCAAGGATGACGCGGTCAAGAGGGAAATCCTCTATTCGGATCCTTTTGTCAGTTTTCCTCTGGTCATCGTGACCCGCGACTCCGTCGGCTATATCAAGAATACTTCGGAACTCAACGGCAAAACAGTGGCGGTCGGCCGGGGCTACACCAGTTTTCATTTCCTGAAAAACAACTATCCGAACATACGACTGGTGGAAACGGCCAACGTGGAGGACGCGCTGGTCATGGTCGCCAATTCCAAGGTCGATGCCTTTGTCGGGCATCTTGCCGTTGCCATCGACACCATGCAGAAGTTGGGATTCAAGAATCTCAAAATTGCCGGCGA
>JBFWIP010000073.1:0-6925 GCA_050255935.1 Desulfobulbus sp. | reverse complement strand
GATTCCTTCTATGCCGAGATGTGGCACACCATCTCAACGGGGCAAACCTGGAACGGCGAATTGGTCAACAAGAAAAAAAATGGTGAGTTGTTTTGGGAACACGCCTCCATCTCCCCCATTTTGAACGAGTGCGGTGAAATCACCCGTTACCTGGCGGTGAAGCAGGATATCACCGAGCGGAAAAAGGCTGAAGAGGCTTTGGCGGTGAGCATGAACCAACTGCGCACCATCTTTGAAAAAACGCCGGTGGGCATTATTCATCTCAATGAACAGGGCACGGTGATCAACTGCAATCAGCAGATGGCGGATATTTTCGGGACCGAGGTCGAACAAATGATCGGGGTGGCGGCAGTCGAGCAGGTGGAAAACAAGGAGGTCACCGACGCCCTGCATAGCGCCCTGGCAGGCAACACCTCCATTTACGAGGGAGAATACACCTCCTTTGTCGGCAACCGCACCTGCTCGCTTCGCTTGATCTTCAACCCCGTCAATCCGGGGCAATCGCCGACCGAGGTGATCTGTACCGCAGAGGATATCAGCGACCGCAAGGAGGCGGAACGGGCCGTTTTCGAGGCCAAGGAACGGGCGGAAGAGGCCACCCGGGCCAAGTCCGACTTCCTGGCCAACATGTCCCATGAGATACGGACGCCGATGAATGCCGTTATCGGTATGTCGCACCTTGCCCTGCAGACGGAACTGGATCGGAAGCAGCGGAACTATATCGAAAAGGTTCATCGATCGGCCGAGTCCCTGCTCGGCATTATCAACGACATCCTCGACTTTTCCAAGATAGAGGCGGGCAAGCTCGATATTGAGCAGGTGGATTTTCGCCTTGAGGAGGTGTTGGCCAACCTCGCCAACCTTGTTGGCCTGAAAGCGGAAGAAAAGGGCCTGGAACTGATGTTCGATCTGCCCGCGGAACTGCCCACCGCCTTGATCGGCGATCCGTTGCGATTGGGGCAGATTCTGATCAATCTCGGCAACAATGCCGTCAAGTTCACCGAGAAAGGGGAGGTGGTCATCGGAGTGGAGGTCCTCTCGGAGGATGCATCCATGGCGGAACTCCATTTCAGCGTCAGGGATACCGGCATAGGAATGACCGGTCCACAACAGGTCAGGCTCTTTCATTCGTTTTCCCAGGCAGACGCCTCGACGACGCGGCAATACGGCGGGACCGGTCTGGGGCTGGCCATCTGCAAGAATCTCACTGAACTCATGGGCGGTAGGATCTGGGTGGAAAGTGAACAAGGCAAGGGAAGCACCTTTCATTTCACGGTACAACTCGGCAAACAGCAGGGAAAGCAGTCGGCGCGGCATTCCGTGCCCGAGGAAATCGGCATATTCAGGGTTCTGGTGGTGGACGATAACGCGACCGCCCGGGAAATCCTCAGTTCGATGCTGGCCGGTTACGGCCTGAGGGTCGACCAGGCCGACAGCGGCGAAAAAGCGTTGTCCCTGCTGGAAGAGGCCAAGGGGAGCGATCCCTATAAACTGGTGCTGATGGACTGGAAGATGCCCGGTATGAATGGTATCGAGGCAACAAAAGCCATTCAGGAGAGCGCCGCCTTGGGGGAGGTGCCGACAGTGTTCATGGTCACCGCGTACGGGAAGGAAGAGGCCGCCAAATCGGCAGAAGGGGTCAATATCTCCACCTTTTTGACCAAGCCGGTGACGCCTTCGACCCTGCTTGACGCGATCATGAAGGCAATGGGGCATGATATTGCCGACGTCACCCATTCCAAGCGGCAGAAAAGTAGCGCGGCCGAGGATATACGCCGGTTACGGGGGGCGCGTATTCTTCTGGTGGAAGACAATGAAGTGAACCAGGAACTGGCCTTTGAACTTCTTGCCAGTAACGGACTCCTGGTCGAGGTTGCCAATAACGGAAGGGAAGCCTTGGAAAAATTGTCCCGGCAACCCTTTGACGGCGTGCTCATGGACTGTCAGATGCCGGTGATGGACGGGTATGAGGCGACCCGGCAACTGCGCGGGCAGGATCGATTCAAGGACCTGCCGGTCCTGGCCATGACCGCCAACGCCATGGCGGGCGACCGGGAAAAAGTCCTGGACGCGGGGATGAATGACCATATCCCCAAACCGATCAATGTCGACGAGATGTTTCATGTCATGGCCCGTTGGATCACCCCCGCCGCTCCGGTGGCCGCAACGGTGCAACAGCAGAACGATGAAGGGGACATTCCCGAGCTGGAAGGCATCGATATCGCCGAAGGATTGGCGCGGACGCAGGGAAACCGAAAGCTGTTGCTGAAACTGTTGAAAAAGATGGCGGAAAACCATGGGGATTTCATTACCGAGTTCCTCGCCGCACGAGAGTTGGCCGACTGGCAGCTTGCCGAACGGCTGGCCCATACGCTCAAGGGCGTTGCCGGCAATATCGGTGCCCGGGAATTGAGCGAGTGCTGTGCCATACTTGAACGGCAGGCGGGGGAAGGGGATGTCCGTGAGAGCGATGTCCTCAATGCCCAGAGGGCCTTGCAGGCCGTCATTCAATCGATTGCCACTCTCGCCGAGCCCCCGGAGGCCGATGTGGCCAGCGGGACCGTTTTGGATCGGGGCAGGTTGCTGGATGTGGTCGCAACGCTGAGACAGCAACTGGAAGATTTCGACACCGGCGCCGTGGAGACGTTCAGCAGCAACAGGGGCCTGTTTGCCGCCGATTTGGTTGCTCCAAAGAGCGGGGCCCTTGAAAAGGCCTTGGAGAATTACGATTTCCAAACCGCTCTGGCCGTCTGTGCGGAGGTGGAATCCCTCCTGCGGGAAACGGTGGGGGATCCCGGTACCGTGGAAGAAGGCTCGGAGAACCTGGAAGATGTGCTCAAACTGGTCCGGGCACTGTTGGCGGAGTACGATACCGAGGCCGCTGAATATCTCGCCGACCGGGAACCGTTGTTCGTCCGTGCAGGTCTTGGTGCGGAGGTGGCGGCAGTGCTCCAGGCACTGGAGAAATACGATTTTGACAAGGCGACGTCGCAGGTGGAACGAATGGTCGACAAGGTCGAGAAAACGCTTCATTGACGGACCCGGGTCACACAATACGGAGGAATGCGATCATGCCGCGAAAAACCATACTTGTTGTCGACGATGCTCCGGAAAACCTTGATTTGCTGGTCGGATTGCTGAGAGAGCAATACAGGGTGCAGGCGGCGACCAATGGCGACATTGCCTTGAAGATCGCCCGATCCCCGAACCCTCCGGACCTGATCCTGCTTGATATCGTCATGCCGGGGAAAAGCGGCATCGAGGTATGTGAACTCCTGAAAAACAATGAGGCGACCGCGCATATTCCCATCGTCTTCCTCAGCGGCAAGGCGAGAGACGAGGACGCTGAACGCGGCATGGAGGCGGGAGGTGCCGCCTATCTGCAGAAACCTGTCGACGCGGAAAGCCTGTTCTCCCTGCTGGGCAGTCTCCTTGCGGAGCAGGGGACATGAACGGGAAAAAACAGACCGTGCTCGTTGTTGATGACCTGCCGGAGAACATCGATGTGCTGGTCGGCACGTTGAGGGAGACCTACAATGTCAAGGCCGCGACCAACGGCAGGTTGGCCCTGAAGATAGCAATGGAGAGCCCCCCCGACATCATCCTCCTGGATATCATGATGCCGGGGATCGACGGATACGAGGTCTGCCGCCGGCTCAAGGAGGAATTCCGGACGAGAAACATCCCCATCATCTTCATCACCGCCAAGATTGGCGTTGAGGACGAGCTCCGCTGTTTCGAACTCGGCGCGGTGGATTTTATCACCAAACCCATCAGCCCCCCGGTGGTGCGGGCAAGGGTCAAAACGCACCTGGCGCTCTACGATCAAAACCGGGAACTGGACCGGAAAGTGCGGGAACAGACCGGGCAGTTGTTTGAAACGCGTCTGAAAATCATCCAGCGCCTGGGCAAGG
Source organism: Desulfobulbus sp. (assembly GCA_050255935.1). Taxonomy (GTDB): domain Bacteria; phylum Desulfobacterota; class Desulfobulbia; order Desulfobulbales; family Desulfobulbaceae; genus Desulfobulbus. Next base: position 3,011 of record JBFWIP010000073.1, on the reverse strand, counting down.
CGGTGGAATTCAAGGACAACGAAACCGGCCTGCATGTCATCCGGATGAGCAGTTATTCCCTGGTGCTGGCCCGTGCCGCCGGATTCAGTGAACAGGATGCGGAGCTGCTGATGCATGCCGCCCCCATGCACGACATCGGTAAAATAGGGATTCCCGACGCCATTTTGAAAAAAAAAGGGAAACTGACCACGGAGGAGTATGACCTCATGCAGACGCATTGCCAGATCGGTGCGGAGGTGATCGGTGACGACCGCTCCGAACTGCTGCGGCTTGCCCGTGTCATCGCCCTTACCCATCATGAGCGGTGGAACGGGCAGGGATACCCGGCCCGGCTGGCGGGAGAGAATATTCCCCTGCCCGGACGCATCACGGCGATTGCCGACGTCTTCGACGCCCTCACCTCCGACCGGCCCTACAAACAGGCCTGGCCCATGGAAAAAGCGGTGTCCCTGCTCGAAGAAGAAGCGGGCAACCATTTTGATCCGAATCTTGTTCCCCTGTTTCTCCGGTCCCTTGATCAAATCAGGGCAATCCATGCAACCTACTCGGAAAAGAATTCCTCTTCGTGACCGGAGCCGGCGGGGGGACGGCCATTATTCGGAGCGCAACGCCTCCAGCGGCTTGAGTAGGGCGGCCTGACGGGCGGGGAGGATCGAGGCGAGGACGCCGATACCCATGGCCAGCAGTTCGGCCAGGAGAACAAAACTCCAGGGGGTATGGACCGGCAGTAAGGGCACGAACAGGTGGATCAGGTTGGCGCAGGCAAAACCGGCCGCAAGTCCGGCCATGCCGCCGAGCGCAGCCAACAGGGTGCCTTCCATGAGGAAAAAGACCAGGATTTGCGCCTTGGTGGCGCCGATGGCCCGCAGGAGGCCGATTTCGCCGGTTCGTTCGCGCACGGCAATGGTCATGACCGTGAAAATTCCCACGCTCCCCACCAGGAGCGAGATGCCGCCCAGGGCACCGACCGCCACGGTGAGCATGCCCAGCACCGACCCGAGCACGTCGAGCATCTGCTGCTGGGTGGTGATGGTGAAATCCTCCTGGCCGTGGCGGGCGAGCAGGAGCCGTTTGATGGCCGCCACCATTTCGTCGGCGTCCCTGCCTTCACGGTAAAGAATGTCGATTTCCATCAAGCCGTCTCGGTTGAACAGGTCGAGCGCCCGGACCGCGGGCAGGTAGACGGTGTCGTCCATGTCGAATCCAAGGATCTGACCTTTGGATTCCATCACCCCGATCACCCGTGCAGGTTGGTTGCCGATCTGGATGCGTTCGCCCAGCGGATTCCGGTCCGGGAAGAGTTCCCGGCGGACCTTATGGCCGAGAACGACAAAGGCCCGGGCCGTGCGGGCATCGTCCGGCGGCAGGAAGCGGCCGCTTCGGACCTGCATGCGAAAGGCCCGGTCCATTTCCGGTCCGACCCCGTACAGGGTAATACGGCGGGTGCGGTTGCCTGCCTTGACCTCGGCATTGCCCTGGACCAGGGGAACCGCCGCCTCGACGCCGGGAAGTTGGCGGAGGGCGTCGGCATCCTCCAGGGTGAGGAGACGTTCCGAACCGATCACCCCCAGGGACGTGCCCATGGTGGTGACTTTGCCCGGATTGATGGCGATCAGGTTGGTGCCGAACTGGGTGAACTCGGCAAGCACGAACCGTTGCAATCCCTCGCCCATGGAGGTGAGCAGGATCACCGCCGCGATTCCCACCGCGATGCCCAGGCCGGTGAGAAACGAGTGCAGCCGCTTGGCGCGGATGGAGGTGGTGATGAACTGGATCTGGTCGAGGATATCCATGGCGGTCAGTGGCGGGCCAGGGCCTGGATGGGATCGAGCCGGGCGGCCCGGCGGGCGGGGAGCAGGGCGAAGATGAAGCCGGTGCCGAGCGCCGTTCCCAGGGCCGCGGCAATGGCCCAGGGCGGAGGCGTGGTCTGGAGGGTAGGGTAGAACTGGACCGCCAGCCAAGCCCCGGCAAAGCCCAACCCCAGGCCGATCAGGCCGCCGAAGGCCGAGAGCAGCAGGGCCTCGGTGACGATCATCGCCATGATCTGCAGCCGGCTCGCGCCCAGGGCCTTGCACAGGCCGATTTCGGCGGTGCGTTGGGCCACGGCCATGAGCATGACGTTCATGATCAGAATCCCGGCCACCACCAGGCTGATCCCGGCGATTCCGGCCACGGTGAGGGTGAGCACGCCGAGGATTTTGTCAAAGGTGGCCAGCACCGAATCCTGGGTGATGATGGTGATGTCGTCCTCCCCGTAATGGCGCTTGACAATGGTCGTTGTGATATGGGTCTTGAGCCGCTCGATGCCGTCCATGTCCCTGGCCTCGATGAGGATGCGGTACAACCCCTCCGTGTTGAGCAGCATCTGGGCAAAGGCCACGGGCACGATCACCAGTTCCTCGGTATCCAGTCCCAGGGAACGCCCCTCGGAACCGAGGATGCCGATGACCCGGCAGCGGAAGCCGCCCAGGCGCACCAACTCGCCCAGGGCATTTCGCTTTCCAAAAAGCTCCCGATAGACCTTGGCCCCGATCACGCACACCGGGCGGGCGACTTCCATGTCCTCGACCGGCAGGAAGGAGCCCCGGTCCAGTTTCAGGTGGCGGATTTCGAGGATGGGCGCGGTGGCGCCGATCAGCGGGATCTCCCGCTCCCTGCCCCCCCAGGCAATGTTTATTTCGCCGATGTTGATCGGGGTGAGGCGCCGTACCGTATCCCCCCGTTCCAGGGCCCGGGCGTCGGCCAAGGTCAGGTCGCGCGGGGTTTCGCCCACCAGGGTGGCCGGAGTGTTGGAGGCCGTGTCCGATCGGCCGGGAATGACGATAACCAGATTGGTGCCCAGCGAACTGAACTGATCGACGATGTAGAGACGGGCTCCGTTGCCGATCCCGGTGAGCAGGACCACCGCAGCCACGCCGATGGACATGGCCAGGAGCATCAGCAGGGTGCGGACCCGGTTGGAATCGAGGGAGGTGAGGGCAAAGGCGATGGTGTCCGTGGCCCGCATGACT
>JBFWIP010000072.1:4044-12572 GCA_050255935.1 Desulfobulbus sp. | reverse complement strand
TAGGAAAAGACCAATCACCTTCCATGGTTCCCCTCTCTGTTTCCATGAAGCGTTTGTTGGCAGGCCTGATGCCAATTCATGGTGTTTTCGCATGCGAAACATTGCTATCTCTCTGATTGTTAAACTTTTTTCATTTCCAAATTTGTTACTTCTTTTGGTTCCTGGCCTTAAACCGGGACACATCGTTTTTTTGCAAAAGGATCGCTTTGCAAAATATGTAAAAATCCATGCATTGTAAAAAATAATTGTGAAAACAGTGTGTTGCTGAAATAGAGGGACCGTGTTCACGATTAAGGGATCGAGGATAATAATCATGTTCAAATTACGATTGCATACATACGTGAATGTATGTATGTTGGCGGGCGATGTGTGGCCGAAAGTGCTTCAATACAATATTCGTCCAAATGCGGTTAGGAAGAACTCGATGAAACTATTAGTCAAAAGAAATTTTTTGTGGTGCGTCATCCTTCTGGTTGGCCTTGGTCTGTCGTCCTGTAAAGAGGAAACCAAGCAAAAGGCAACAGCCATGGCGCCGGTTGAGGTGGACGTGATCACCCTGAAAAGCGAGCCCATCAAGTTATCGGTGGAACTCCCGGGACGTACGGCAGCATTCCGGATAGCCGAAGTTCGTCCCCAGGTGAGCGGCATCATCCAGAAACGGTTGTTTACCGAAGGATCTGAGGTCAAGGGAGGACAGCTTTTGTACCAGATTGATCCCGCTACCTATCAGGCTGCTCTTGACAGCGCCAAGGCGGCGTTGGCCAAAGCCGAGGCCCAGGAGAAATCGACCAGGCTCAAAGCGGATCGATATCGGGTTTTGGTGCGCACCAAGGCGGTCAGTGAGCAGGAGCAAATTGAAATGGAAGCCGCCTGGAAACAGTCGGTGGCCGATATCGCCGCAGCCAGGGCCGCCTTGGCCGCAGCCCGAATCAATCTCGATTACACCAAGGTAACCGCTCCCATCAGCGGTCGGATCGGCAAATCATCGGTCACGGAGGGCGCCCTGGTAACGGCCCAACAGAGTGCCGCACTGGCCACCATTCAACAGCTCGATCCCATGTATGTGGATGTCAACCAGTCCAGTACCGAATTGATTCGCTTGAAAAGGGAGGTCGCCGCAGGACAGGCCACCGGGGGAGAGAAACCCAAATCGGCGGTCAATGTCATTCTCGATGACGGTACGGAATACGGCCAAACCGGCAGCCTTGAATTTTCCGATGTCACGGTCAATCAAACCACTGGAACGGTGACGCTGCGCGCCATTGTCGCCAATCCCAACCATGAACTGCTGCCCGGCATGTTCGTCCGCGCCCGCATAGACAAAGGCCTGCAACCGGCGGCTCTTCTGGTTCCTTCTGCCAGCGTCGGCCGCAACAGCAAGGGGCAGGCTATGGTGATGGTCGTCAATACAAATTCGGCCGTTGAGGGGCGGATCATTCAGACCGGTCAGAACATCGGCAAGCGCATCCTGGTCAGTCAAGGCCTGCAACCCGGTGAGCAGGTGGTTGTTTCCGGGCTGCAGAAAATTCGGGCGGGGGTACAGGTGAAACCCGTTGTCGTGCAAAACTCCTCCCCGACCGCTCAAACGGCCTCTTCTCAATCAGAGGCACAAACGGAGTAAGTCATGGCCCGATTTTTTATTGATCGTCCGATTTTTGCATGGGTCATCGCCATTGTCATCATGCTCGCAGGGGCCCTGGCCATCATGCGACTGCCAATTGCCCAGTACCCGGAAATTGCACCGCCGTCGGTCCAGATCACCGCAAAGTATCCCGGCGCCTCTGCCAAGACCATAGAAGACAGTGTTACCCAACTGATCGAACAGAACATGAACGGATTGGATAACCTGCTCTATATGAATTCGCAGAGTTCGTCCACCGGTACGGTTACCGTTACCCTGACCTTCGAAGCGGGAACCAATCCGGATATCGCCCAGGTGCAGGTCCAGAACAAATTGCAGCAGGCCCTCAGTCTCCTGCCCCAGGAAGTGCAGCAGGAAGGCGTTCAGGTCACCAAGTCCAATTCAACCTTTCTTATGATTGTCGGGTTGATATCCGAGGACGGGTCCATGGACAAGAACGACCTTTCCGACTTCATGGTCTCCACACTGCGAGACCCGCTCAGCCGGACCCGTGGCGTCGGTTCCATCCGTATTTTCGGCAGTCAGTATGCCATGCGCATCTGGCTTGATCCCCATAAGCTGAACAGCTTTCAACTCACGCCTGCCGATGTCACCGCGGCAATCGAGGCACAGAACAACCAGGTGGCTGTCGGCGATCTCGGCGGTGCGCCATCGGTCGCCGGACAGCAGGTCACCGCCAGCATGATGGCCCAAACCAAAATGAGTTCGCCGGAGCAGTTCGCCCAGATTCTTCTCAAGGTGAACAGCGATGGTTCGCAAATCCGGTTGAAGGATGTGGCCCGGGTTGAAATCGGTGGTGAAAGCTATGATTCCCTGACCACCTTCAACGCCAAACCCGCCTCGGGTATGGCGATCATGCTCGCCACCGGTGCCAATGCCCTGGATACGGCGGCTGCCGTGCGCGCCAAGCTGGCCGACCTCCAACCCTATTTCCCGGACGGGGTTTCTGTCGTCTACCCCTACGACACCACAACCTTCATCAGGATCTCCATCGAGGAGGTGGCCAATACCTTGGTTGAGGCCATTGTCCTGGTTTTCCTGGTTATGTACCTCTTTCTCCAAAACTTCCGCGCCACCTTGATTCCAACCATTGCGGTGCCGGTCGTTCTCCTGGGAACCTTTGGGATTATGGCCGCCTTCGGCTTCTCCATCAATACCCTGACCATGTTCGGTCTGGTCCTGGCCATCGGACTCCTGGTTGACGATGCCATCGTTGTGGTGGAAAACGTGGAGCGGATCATGGCCGAAGAGGGGCTGTCCCCCCTGGAGGCCACCCGCAAATCCATGGATCAGATCACCGGCGCCTTGATCGGCATTGCCCTGGTCCTTTCCGCGGTTTTTGTTCCCATGGCCTTTTTCGGCGGATCAACCGGAGCGATTTACCGTCAGTTCTCGCTGACGATCGTTTCTGCCATGGCACTCTCGGTCCTGGTTGCGCTGATTCTCTCCCCGGCACTTTGTGCAACCCTTCTCAAGCCGGTCAACAAGGAAAAGCACGGGAAAAGGAAAGGGCTTTTCGGTTTGTTCAACCGCGCTTTCGAGCGCAGTGCCGACGGTTATCGCGATAACGTCCGCTACGTGCTCAACCGGGGCGTGCGCTTCGGCCTGATCTATTTGCTGCTTATCGGCGGCATGACATTTTTATTCACCAAGCTGCCGACCTCCTTCCTGCCCGAAGAGGACCAGGGGGTGTTCCTGACCATGGTACAGCTGCCCACCGGTGCCACCCTTTCCCGGACCCAGGCCGTTCTTGATCAGGTTCGCAATCATTACCTGACGGATGAAAAGGAAAGCGTCAAATCGGCCTTTACCGTAGCGGGCTTCAGTTTTGCCGGTACCGGCCAAAATATGGGCATGGTTTTCGCCCAGTTGCATGATTGGAGTAAACGAACACGGCCGGATCAAACGGTTTTTGCGGTCATTCACCGGGCCATGGGGGCCTTTGCTGGTATCAAGGATGCCATGGTCTTTCCGTTCAATCTGCCGTCCATCCCTTCGCTCGGCAGTTCCACCGGTTTCGATTTCTATCTTCAGGATCGTGCCGGGCTCGGCCATGAAAAACTGGTCCAGGCCCGCAACATGTTTCTTGGCCTGGCCGCGCAGAACCCCAACCTGACCCGGGTCCGGCCCAATGGCATGGAAGACACCCCGCAGTACAACGTGGATATCGATTTTGAAAAAGCCATGGCCCTTGGGGTTTCCGTCGGTTCCATCAACACCACCCTCTCCACCGCCTGGGGATCGCATTATGTCAATGATTTCGTCCACCATGGCAGGGTGAAGAAGGTCTATGCGCAGGCGGACGCCCCGTACCGGATGCAGCCGGAGGACCTGGACCTTTGGTATGTCCGCAACTCCGGCGGCGAGATGGTCCCCTTCACCACCTTCAGTTCGGGGCACTGGAGTTTTGGCTCACCGCGTCTGGAACGGTTCAACGGCAATTCGGCGATGGAGATCGTGGGCGAGGCCGCTTCGGGAAAATCCAGCGGCGATGCCATGAAACTTATCGGACAATTGGTTGCGCAGCTGCCTGCGGGAATAGGCTATGAGTGGACCGGCGCCTCCTACCAGGAGCAGCAGGCTGGGGCCCAGGCACCGGCCTTGTACGCCATCTCGATCCTGGTGGTCTTTCTCTGCCTGGCTGCGCTGTACGAGAGTTGGTCGGTCCCGTTTTCCGTTATCCTCGCGGTTCCTCTCGGTGTTTTGGGGGCTCTGGCCGCCGCCTATTTCAGGGGCATGGAAAATGACGTCTATTTCCAGGTCGGTCTGCTGACCACCATCGGTTTGTCGGCCAAGAACGCCATCCTTATTGTCGAATTCGCCAAGCGGCGTTACGACAAAGGCCGGGGTCTGGTTGAAGCCACGGTCAATGCCTGCCGTCTCAGGCTGCGTCCCATCCTCATGACCTCCATGGCCTTCATGCTGGGTGTTCTGCCCCTGGCCATCAGTACCGGTGCCGGCGCCAACAGCCGTCATGCCATCGGGACCGGCGTTTTGGGCGGCATGATTTCGGCAACCGTGTTGGCCGTTTTCTTTATTCCGCTTTTTTTCGTTCTTGTTATGCGGATCTTCAAGACCAAGAGGGCGCCGGTGGAACACACCGCTCCCCAATTGGAGGTGTGACATGTTTGCTTCAGCAACCAAACATATCGCCGCCACGGCCTTGCTTGCCCTGTTGGGTGGTTGTGCCCTGGCACCCGGTTATACCCGGCCTGAGATGCCGGTTTCCGATCGGTTGCCGGCTGTTCCCGGCCTGGCGGAGAAGAGTGGTTCGGCCGCTGCCGGTTCTGTGGTCGGGGCTGGGCTCGGCTGGCGTGACTTTTTCATTGACCCGCAGTTGCAGACCATTATCCGCACCGCCTTGGCCAACAACCGTGACCTGCGGGTTTCCGCGCTCAATATTGCCGGTTACCAGGCCCAGTACCGGATCCAGCGTGCAGCCCTGTTTCCGAGTATCACCGGCTCGGGTTCCGGAACCAAGCAGCGGACCTACAGCGGCGGCAACTATGTGACCGCCGAGACCTATGCGGCATCCGTGGGGATTGCGGCCTATGAACTCGACTTCTTCGGGCGGGTGCGCAGTCTCAAGGATCAGGCGTTGGAACAATACCTGGCCATGGAGGAAACGCATCGCAGCGCCCGGATCAGCCTGGTTGCCGAAGTGGCCGGCGCTTATCTGACCTGGTTGGCCGACCGGGAATTGCTGGCGATCACCGAAGACACCAAGCAAACCGAAGAGGAATCCTACCAGTTGATCGATCAGCGTGCCCAGGAAGGGATGGCGACCCAGCTGGATCTGGCCCAGGCGCGTACCAGTCTTGAGACCGCCAAGGCCAATTTGGCCTTGTATCAACGACAGGTGGCCCAGGATATCAACAACCTGACCCTGCTCGCCGGGGTATCCCTGCCGAATTTTGATCAGGCGGGTAAAAGATTGAACGAACAGATGGCGTTGGCCGCACCGCCGTCTCATCTCGCTTCCGCCGTCCTCTTGCAACGGCCGGATATCCAGGCCGCCGAACATACCCTCAAGGGAGCCAATGCAAAGATTGGCGCCGCCCGCGCCGCCTTTTTCCCCAGTATCAGCCTCACCGCCAATGCCGGCAAGATCAGTGGTGATCTGTCCGACCTTTTTGACCATAACTCCGGTTACTGGCTTTTTTCGCCCAGCATCAGCCTGCCGATCTTCACCGCCGGTCGTCTTCGTGCGGAACTGGACGTGGCAGAGGTCAGCAAGGATATCGCCGTGGCCAATTATGAATCAGCCATTCAAACCGCCTTCCGCGAGGTGGCCGATGCCCTGGTCGCCGGGGAAACCTATGATCGGCAGCTGGTGGCGCAAAAGGCCAATCTTGCCGCCAATCAGGAGTATTACAGCCTGGCCAGAGAACGGTACCAGCAGGGGCTGGACAGTTTCTTGACCCTGCTCGACGCACAACGCTCGCTCTACAGTGCCCGGCAGAATTGTCTCTCCCTGCAACTGGCCCGGTTGCTCAATCGAATCAATCTGTACAAGGTCCTGGGAGGAGGCTGGAAGGAACAAAGCGTCACGGTTGATGAGAAATCTCGACCGTTGTGAGGTGGGCGTATGGCGAGGAAAACCAAAGAAGAAGCCATGGAAACGCGTCAAAGCATCATTGATGCGTCAGTGCGTGTTTTCGCCCGGCATGGGGTCGCCAAAACCTCCCTGACGGATATCGCCAGGGAGGCCGGGGTCACCCGGGGAGCGATTTACTGGCATTTTGCCAATAAGGCCGATCTGCTCAATTCATTGTGGGAACATGTGCAGGAATTTTATGCTCCCTTGACCGAGGCCAGTGAGAACGTGAATGAACCCGATCCGCTGGGAAAGCTCCAGGAACTCTATGATTCCTTTTTCGTGGCCATGGAAGAGGATTCGCTGCAGCAGCAACTGTTTCGCATCCTTTTTGAAAATGGGGACCGCATCAAGGATACGGAGGTGGTTCGCCAACGGCATCAACAATTACGACTAGACAGGTATAATGGACTCCAGGTGGTGCTTGCCAATGCCATCCGGCGCGGTCAGATTCCACAAGGGTTTGACGTTTGCCTGGGAACGGTCATCATCTTGGCCATGATCCATGGACTGATCGCCAACTGGGTGATGAACCCGGAGTTTATCGATATCAAGAAGCATGGTCCCTTGGTGGTCGAGTCTATTTTTCAAATGTTCAAATCCGGGATCCCGGCAGTACAGGAAACCTGATTCGTTTGCAAAAAGGAAAACATGCCGGTTCGGAATCGGAAAGGCGAAACGATGGGGCGTCAACACCGGCCAGCGTGAACTCCTCGGCAACCGGTCTGTTGCCGGTTCCGCCGCATTGTTTCCCCGGCTTGTTGGCAAACGGTCCATGTCTGCCGGCGAAGATCGTTTTTCAGGGAAATCGCATTCACTTTCTCGATTCGGTGGGCTAGGCTGTTGGTAAACGCTTACCTTGGAATGCCAGGGCTCGCCGCTTATTGATCGTTGGGAGCCCCAAGGCAGTTCTTTCTTGCCCCTGTCGCCTTGGGGCGGAACATCGGAGGGGTATGGAAGAGATGTCCGACAAAGAGATTCACCTCCCACGATTAACCGTCTGTCAGGGAACTTCCATGGCCGAGGATGCCGGCGATGCGGTCAGGGAGGTGTTGAGCCAATGCAGCCAGCCTGATCCCTGCTTGACCATGGTCTATTTTGCCGATACCTACGACCATGGCCAACTCTGCCGGTCTCTGCGGCAACTCCCCGGTCCGGTCATAGGCTGCACCTCGGCCGGTCAATTGACGCCGCTTGGTTTCCAGTTCGGCGGCATGAGTGGCCTCAGTTTGGCAAGCCCTCATTTCAAGGCGATTCCCTATCTGATTCACCCCCTGAGCAACCTGAGTGAGCAAATCGAAGTGATTGCCGCCGATGTCCAGGATCGACTCCATTTTTCCAAACAGCAGGCATTCGGCATGCTGCTGGTCGATGGTTTGGCCGGCCGCGAAGAGTCCTTGAGCGATTTGCTCTACCGGGCCCTCGGAGATGTCCCCATCGTGGGTGGTTCGGCGGGGGATATGCTGCGTTTTCAGCAAACCTTTGTCTATTATCAGGGCGAATTGCTGCAGGACGCCGCGGTGTTCACCCTGTGCATGACCTCCCTGCCCTTTACCCCCTTTAAACATCAGGACGTTGAACCCACCGGCAAAAGGCTGGTGATCACCGAAGCTGAGCCGGATGCGCGATTGGTACGGGAAATCAACGGTGAGCCGGCGGTGACCGCCTATGCCGACCTGATTGGGGTACCGGTGGAGGCTTTGAACCGTTCGGTTTTTTCTCGCTACCCCCTGATGCTGCGGATCGGCAGCGAGTATTTCGTCCGTGCCATTACCGGGGTGGAAGCCGACGGCAGCTTGAGCTTTTATTGCAATCTCGGCAAAGGGTTGGTGCTGAACATTGGTCAAGGGCATGCCTCCACCGAGGCGCTCGAACGTCTCTTTGCCGGGATTCGGGAAAAGATCGGGGAACCGGTGATTATCCTTGGTTGTGACTGCATTCTCAGGCGACTGCAGATGGAAGAGCAAGGGGTCGACGGTGAGATCGGCCAATTGATGGGAAAAAATCGGGTGTTTGGGTTGAGTACCTATGGCGAGCAGTACAACTCGCTTCATGTCAACCAGACGTTTACCGGAGTGGCCCTGGGGGGATAACGATGACGACGCAGGCCGACGACTTGACCGCCTTGCAAGCCAAACTCAAGGCCCAGGCAAAGACCATCCGGGTTTTGATGGATACCGTGGAGCAGCAATACACCGGCGGCTCCCCGGTTGAGTTGATCAACCAGAACCTCGCGCTTGAGCAGGTGGTGCAGCGGAAGACCGAAAACCTGCGTCAGCAGGGGGAGGC
>JBFWIP010000072.1:0-3944 GCA_050255935.1 Desulfobulbus sp. | reverse complement strand
GGGCTGGCCATTGCCCACGATGTCGTCAGCAAGAAGCATGGAGGAACCCTTACGGTGGAAAGCGTGGTCGGTGAGGGGACAACCTTTATCATTCAGCTCCCTCTCGGCCAGGACGGCGAGGGAAACGGCGGGGCCGGTTTTTCTGACGGGGACTGAGTTTACGCCGATGCACCAAGGTGTTCAACACGGGCGGGCCGCCGTTGACCGGCGTTTGCCCTTGTTCAGCCATTGCTGCAATTGTTCCATGTAGAGGTAGAAGACCGGCGTCACGTAGAGGGTCAGGGTCTGGGAAAAAAACAGGCCGCCGACCACTGCCAGACCGAGCGGTTGCCGTGATTCCGCCCCCGCGCCGTAGCCCAGGGCAATGGGGATTCCGGCCATGAGCGCCGCCATGGTGGTCATCATGATCGGGCGGAAACGGATCACGCAGGCCTGATGGATGGCTGTTTCCGGGTCTTTCCCTTCTGCCTGGGCGGCAATGGCAAAATCGATCATCATGATGCCGTTTTTCTTGACCAGGCCGATCAGCATGATGATCCCGACAAAGGCATAGACCGAGAGTTCCACTTTGCAGATCAACAGGGTGATCAGGGCCCCGAACCCGGCAAAGGGCAGGGCGGTGAGGATGGTCAGCGGATGGATGAAGCTCTCATAGAGGATGCCGAGAACGATGTAGATGACCACGATCGCCAGCGCAAGCAGCCAGCCCATGCTTGCCTGGGCTTCCTGGAACTGTTGGGCATTGCCCTGGAACGAAGCGAAGATGCCGGAGGGCACCGTGGTGTTGGTCTGCTCCTGCACCTTGCCCAGCACCTGACTCAGGGCAAAGCCCGGTTTGATGTTGAAGGAGATGGTCACCGAGGGCAACTGGCCGGAATGGTTGATGGAAAGCGGGCCCAGCCGTTCATGTGCGCCGACCACCGTGGCCAGGGGAACCAGTGCGCCGTGGTTTGAACGGATGTGGATCAGGTCAAGGGCGAAGGCATCGGTTTGGAACCGCTTTTCAAATTCAATGATGACATTGTACTGGTCGTTGGCCGCAAAGATGGTCGATATTTCCCGGTCGCCGAAGGCGCTGTAGAGGGTGTTTTCAATCTGCTCCGGTGAAATCCCCAGCAACAGGGCCCGATCGCGGTCGATATCCACATAGAGTTCCGGGTTGTCCATCTGCAGGTCGCTGGAAACATCCACCAGGTCCGGCATCTCAAGCATGATGCGTTCCAATTTGCGGGAGGTGGCATAGAGCAGGTCGGTATCGGTTCCGCTTAGGGTGAACTGGTAGAGGCTGCGCGAGCGGCGGCCGCCGATGGTGACCGGCAGGGGATTGACCAGCATGGCCCGGATACCGGGCACAGCGTTGAGTTTGGGCCGCAGTTCCTGGATGACCTCGTCGGCGCTGAGCTTCCGCTCCGAACGCGGCTTGAGGACGATGAGCAGTTGGCCGCCGGAGTGGGTGCTGGCCAGGAACCGGTCTATGTTGGCATCCTGCCTGGTTATCTCCGCCAGTTTGTGGAGGTGGTCCACCAGGCTGGCCCAGGAGATGCCCTCGTCGGTCTTGAGCGAGGCGATGATGAATTCCCGGTCTTCTGCCGGAATGAATCCTTTGGGAATGACCACAAAGAGGCAGGCCGTGAGCGCAAGGATGCACAGGGAGAGAAGCATGGCGGTGCGGCGATGCCGAAGCACCACCCGCAAGCTCCAATCATAGAGGTGCACCAGCCATGCATAACCGGCCTCGGTCGCTTGATACAGCCGGCCATGACCATGGTTTTGCTGTTCCCGGAGGAATCGGCTGCAGAGCATGGGCGTCAGGGTCAGGCTGATCACGCCGCTGATCAGCACCGCTACCCCAATGGTTACCGAAAATTCACGGAAAAGCCGGCCCATGACACCGGTGAGAAAGAGCAGGGGAATGAAGATCGCCACCAGCGACAGGGTCATGGAGACAATGGTGAAGCCGACCTCGCGGGCACCGTCAAGGGCGGCCTGCATCCGGGGTTTGCCCATTTCCATGTGGCGGACGATATTTTCCAGGACCACGATCGAGTCATCGACCACAAAACCCACCGACAGGGTCAGCGCCATCAGGGACATGTTGTTGATGCTGTAGTCGAGCAGGTACATCACCCCAAAGGTGCCGATCAGCGACATCGGTAGGGAGAGGCTGGGGATGACCGTGGCGCTGAGATTGCGGATGAACAGGAAGATCACCAGCACCACCAGGGCCAGGGTCAACAGCAGGGTGAACTGGATATCGGTCACCGAATCCTTGATCGCCAGGCTGCCGTCGCGGAGCACGTTGAGTCGGATCGAGGCCGGCAGCCCAAGGGTCAGTTGCGGGATCAACGCCTTGACCGCTTCCGCCACCTCGATGGTGTTCATGCCCGGCTGTTTTTCAATGGCGAGAAAGATGGCCTGGGCGGATGAGGAGGCCGTATAAAACCAGGCACCGGACTCGTCGTCCTCGACGCTGTCGATCACGGAGGCCACCTCGGACAGCTTGATCGGCCGGTTGTTGCGCACCGCCACCACCACTTCCTTGTACTGCTCGGCGGCCTTGAGTTCCCCGCTGGCCTGAAGGGTGAGATTGCGGTGCGGCCCTGCCAACCGCCCCATGGGCAGGTTGACGTTCTGGGCACTGACCGCCCCTGCGACTTCTCCGGGGTCAAGGTCGAACCCCTTGAGTTTGCCCGGGTCCAGTTGCACCCGGACCGCATACTTCCGCGAACCGCGCAGGGTCACCTGGGCCACGCCGTTGATCATCGAGATCCGTTGGCTCATGGTCTCGCCGTACTGGTCCAACTGCGAAAGCGGCAGGACCGGACTGCTCAGGGAGATGTAGAGGATCGGGTCGACCGCCGGGTTGGTCTTGCGGAAGTAGGGTGGCGAGGGCATGGAATCGGGAAGTCTGCGGGCGGCCAGGGAAATGGCTGTCTGCACATCCTGGGCCGCGGTGTCGATATTGCGCTCGAGCGAAAACTGGAGGGTGATCTGGGTGGAACCGGTGCTGCTCACCGAACTCATCGAGTCGATACCGGTGATGGTGGCGAACTGTTTTTCCAGGACCGTGGCCACGGTCGAGGCCATGGTTTCCGGGCTGGCGCCGGGCAGGTTGGCGTAGACCACGATGGTGGGAAAATCGACGTTGGGCAGGTCGGAAACCGCCAACTGTTTGTAGCCGATCAGACCAGTGAGCAGAATGCTCAGCATCACCAGCACGGTCATCACCGGCCGGTGGATAAAGAGGTCGGAAACGCCCTTCATGGTTGTTTCGCCCCCGTTGCAACCGTATTGGGATTGCGGTCCACTACCTTGGAGCCTTGTTCCAACAGCATCTGGCCGTCGATCACCACCTTTTCACCGGATTTGAGGCCGTGCTGAATAACCGTGTAGTGCCGGTAACGCATGGCCGGCGTCACCAGGCGGTATTCGGCGCTCTGGTCGGGCCCGATCACAAACAGATAGGCCCCCTGTTGCCCCACCTGCACGGCCTGGGAAGGCACGACCACTGCATCGCCCAGATCGGTGAGGTGGAGGCGGACATTGATCAGTTCACCCGGCCAGAGCCGCCGGTCGCCGTTGGCATACTCGGCCTTGAGTCGGATGACTCCGGTGGCGGGATCGACGGTGTTGTCGATAAAGACCAGGTGGCCGTTGACCGGCGGCTGATCAGGTTGGTGTTGGGCCAGGACCCGTATCGGGTGTTGTCGCCGGGCGATCATGATGTCCTGGAGATGCCGGCCGGGCAGGGTGAAGTTGACCAGGATGGGGTCGATGCTGTTGACCGTGACCATGGGATTGTCTCCATTGGCCTTGATCAGGTTGCCCCGGTCGCTGAACAATTCGCCGGTCAGGCCGCTGAACGGGGCCCTGATCGAACAGTAGCCAAGGGCCAGTTCGGCGCTGTCCACGGCCGCCTGGTCAGCCTTGACGACCGCACTCAG
>JBFWIP010000071.1:0-12647 GCA_050255935.1 Desulfobulbus sp. | reverse complement strand
CTGCCAAGAGAAGAAAGGGGGACGGAAGGAGGGGGCAGTCAAATTCACCGGGTCTTTCGGGCCAGCACCACATGCCCCAGGCGGCCGACCCGCAACCCGTCACGGCGTCCGGCACAGTAGCGCCCATCCAACTGTTCCGGTCCAAGGTTTTCGATGGCGTTCAATCCCATGGCCTGTAGTTTGGCGGCCAGTTGCGCCGGAGCAAAAAAACTGCGGAAAGGCTCGCCTGAGGCGGCCACCCGCCTGGCGAGGGCGGCAAAGATCCGTCGGCCCTTCTCGCCCAGGCTATCCGGGGGAATCATGTAATCAAGGACAATGCCGCTGTCCACCGGAAGCTCGGCAACCAACGCCAGGGTCCGGTGCACAGCCGTTTCCGAGAGGTACATGCTCACCCCCAGCCAGGAGAACAGCGCATTTTGCTGGAAGTCAAACCCGGCCAGGGCCAAGCCCTCCCTCAGGGAGGAACGCTCGAAATCCATCGGGACAAAAGAAAGCGTACCGGGGATCGGGATGCGGGCGCAGGCGAGCCGCCCGCGTTTCCAGTCCTGAGTGGCCGGGTGATCCACCTCGAAGACCCGAATCCTGGTGAGGTCAGCAGCATGCCGGTAGGCAAAGGTATCCAGCCCGGCACCGAGGATGACCACTTGCCGGATTCCATGGTTTATTGCCGCAATCAGCGCCTCGTCGGCAAACCGGCTGCGGGCCGCGAGCGAGGCGCGGAGAACCCGGGAGAGCGGTTCCTGGGAAAGCCAATCCTGGGTTGGGTCGATCTGTGCTTCCGGGGACAGCCCGACAAGGGGCAGGGCCAGAGGGTCTTCAAATATTTTGGGCGTATCAAGGAGTTGATGGGCCGCCCGGCGCAGGGCGACCCGTTGTGCCGTACGGCTTGGGCAGTGCGCTTGCATTATGAATTTCCTGTGACAGTGGCTGAAGTGCGGACAACACCGATCAGGGCGCATGGTAGCGGGAGAGCCGCTGACGCATTTCCCGGTAGAGTTGTTCCAGTTTTTTCTGCTGTTCCGGCGAAAGGTCCTTGCGCATCTCCCGGACCCCTTCCCCGAGTATGGCGGCCGCCTCGGGTTGGTATTGGCTGCGCAGGGCCAGGATGCGTTGCTGAGTCGCACGCACCTGCTGCTCGATCAATACCTGCTGCTGCGGGTTCAGGTCGAGTTGCCGGGTCAAGCGCTGAGTGATCAGTCGATGGATGGCCGGGGGCCCCTCGTTGAGCATGGCAATGACCCGGTGGCGCAAAAACAGTTTTGTACTCACGGCACCGGTACAGATCCCCGCCAAAAAGATCAACAGCATTCCCGCCCAGATCTTCCCTTTGTTCATCCTGCTTTCTCCATAGGTTTGACGACTCACAGCGGCATTCCCGCGGCAAAGGATAATATCTGCAGGGCCTGGCTCAACAACGGATCCCCCAAAAACAGATCCATCGCCATCTGATCCGGGCTGTTGGCGGCGCTCAAAAGATAGAAAGAAAGCACCATGGCCAGACTGCAGGTCACGGCGGCAAAGCGCCATACCAGGGGGGTGACGAAGGAGGGGAGGGCCGCGGCCCGGATCGGAGAATGCCTGATTTCGTTCATGACCCTTTGATTCCAGCCCGTGTCCGGAGCAGGCAAGGGACGGTTGCAGTGTGCCCGCCTCAATGCTTGTTCGAGTTGGTCGAGTCGTTGTTGCCTGTTCATTATATTTCCTCCGCAGAGATCAGGGACCGTAAGCGTTTGCGCATCTTCATCCGGGAACGGTAGGCGCGCACCTTGACGTTGATCATGCTCCAGTCGAGCATCTGCGCCACCTCCTTGACGGAAAACCCATCCAGATGGATCAGGGTCAGAACGAGGCGGTCGTTTTCGGAGAGCCCGGCCAGGGCGAGGTCGAGCATTTCGCGTGCCTCGCGCCGGTCCGAAAGGCCGGGAAACACTTCCTGCCCTTCATTGCCGCTCACCTGCTCCAACCATTGGCGGTGCTCCTCGCTGAGAGCGCTGAGCGGAATCTCACGCCGCCGATAGGCCTGACGCCAATGATCCCGACAGCGGTGCAGGGCAATCCCGGCGAGCCAGTTTTTCAGTGGCTTGCGGTCATCATACCCGGCCAGGGATCGATAGGCCTCGACAAAGATTTCCTGGGTGATATCCGGGACCACCTCCTCCGGCAGCAGGCGGGAGGCGATGGCCCAGATATAGTTGCGATACCGGTTCAGCAGGATCTCGAAGGTGTTGACATGCCCCTCGAGAATGCGGGCAACCAGTTCGCCATCAGCGACCTGCTCCCCGGAGGGATTCCCGTTGCCCCCGGGTTCCCTCCAGGAGGTGAGCCGTCGGTCGTGCTGGCCTGTCATCAGGCGGAATACCCGTTAATTGGCCAAGCGGCCGCTTCCATTGCGCAGGCTCTGAAAACGCTCACGGGCCGTGGATCGGGCGTTTTCCAATTCCTGCGGGGAGAGATTGCCGTCCTTGTTGCGGTCCAGTTGTTCAAAGCGCCGTTGCATGGCCGCATGGTACTCCGCCTCGCTGACAAGATTGTCATGGTTGGTGTCGGCGTTGTTGAACAGCATTTCCGCCGGTCGATTTCCGACCGCTCCCGCCGGGGAGGCGATCATGATCAGGGCGAGCAGCGAAAGGACACTGACCCGGGGCAGGTTGCCGGTCAAAGATTTTGCCAAGAATTTCATCAGTTGCCTCCCTGGGTGGTCACTGTTTTGGTCCAGGTTTTGGTTGCAGGGTCCCACTGGCCGCTGGTCGAGCGGGTGGCACTGTTGCCCTGGGGCCCGGTCACGGTAGCATTGCGGGTGTATCCATTGTCGGTACGGGTGGCGGTTACACTTTTACCGGCAGTTTGGCCGCCACCGCCGGTGGCGTTGACGCTGCGGGTCCAGGTTTTGTCGGCCGCATTCCAGGAACCTTGGGCGGAGCGGCTGGCTGTCTGCCCTTGCGGACCGGTCACTGTTCTGTTTCTGGTGTAGCCGTCGCCGGTACGTACGGTGTCGATCGTGCGGGAGGCTGTCTGCCCCTGCGGACCGGTACGGGTGATCCGGCGCTGCCAGGCAAAGGCATCGGTCGCCACAAGGGTTGTTCCGAGGAGGAGACAAAGGGCAATACGCCGCAATTTTTTTGACGTCGTTGAGGAGGGGTGAAGAGGCATGGCATTTCTCCAAATGCGGTTTGATAAGCGTGGCCGTCAACGTACTGTTGTCGACCCTGTTTGCCTCTATAGTCGCGGGAAGCGGGAGAAAGGTTACAGCTTTTTTTGCGGGGAGGAAAAAATCCCGGGAAAGTGGTGCGCGATTTCCCGGGGAGCGAGCCTGTGTTTGGGGTTAAATGGAAAAACAACTGTTCGATTTTACATGTCTTTTATTCGGTTGTTACGGCTTTGCTTCAAGTCGGGCATATCAAATATATACACAACTTGACCTGCCTTGTATCTGGACCGAAATCCGGCGCACCATCAGAATCCCTGATTTTTTCCCCGCGCCTCATCGCATCGTCTTTTCGACGATCTCCTTGACGTCATCGGAGAGATCCGGCTGGTTGCCGATCCGTTCGAGCTGAGCGCACATCAATTGCTGCCGGCCCTTGTCGTAACGGCGCCATTGGGTGAGCGGGGTGATCATCCGCGAGGCGATCTGAGGATTGAGCTGATCAAGCAAACAGATCTGGTCGCCGAGAAAGGCATAGCCGGAACCGTCGGCGGCATGGAACTGGGCATGATTGGTGGCGCAGAAGGTGGCGATCAGCGAGCGGACCTTGTTGGGGTTTTTGTAGGTGAAACTGGGGTGGCCGGTCAGTTCCCTGACCCTTTTCAAGGTTCCGGGCAGGGTGCATCCCGCCTGGAGAATCAGCCACTTGTCAACCACGAGCGGATCGTGGTGCCACTTGGCGTGGAAGTCGGCCAACAGTTCCACGCCGGTGTCGAGATCGGCATTGACCACGCAGCCGAGGGCGGCGATGGTATCGGTCATGTTATCGGCCTGGCGGTATTGGTTGACCCCGCGTTGCAGCAGGCAGGGTTCGAGCTCTCCTTCCAGGGTGGGGGCCAGCAGATAGGCGAGACAGAGGTTGCGCAGCGATCTTCTGCCCGCCTCATGGGCGCTGTAACGGTAGGGGGCGGTGGAGTGGAGGCCGTCGTAGCACTGGACCATGTCGAGCCGCAGGGCGCGGGCGATCAGGGCCCGAAACTGCTGGCGGACACTGTACACGGCCACGGGATCGATCTCCTCCATTTGCTGGCCGATCCAGTTTTCCGAAGGGAGGGCCATGGCCATGGCCAGGAAGGCCTGGTCCGAGTTGCGGTCCAGGAGCAGGTTGCGCAGACCGTCGATCAACTGCTGGTTGATCGTGACCGCACGGCCTTGCCGGAACTCGACGATCTGTTCCAGGAGAAAGCGCAGGGCCAGCTTCTGCCCGGCATCCCACCGGTTGAACGGATCGGGATCAAAGGCCATCATTCGGCTCAGTTCCTCTTCGCTCTGTTCAAAGCGGACCTTGACCGGGGCCGAGAAATTGCGGAGAAAGGAAACGGTTGGTTTGCTGTTGATATGGTCAAACACAAAAACCTGTTCGGCCTCGGAAAACACCAATATCCGGGTGGTGGGATTGGGGCCTTCCTCAAGAGGGATGGTCTGGCCCTGGTTATCGAGCAGGCCCACGGCAAGCGGCATGGTAAAGGGCAGCTTTTCCGTGGATTCACGGGTGGCTGGGCAGGTTTGCCCGACCGTCAGAACCAGTTGCCGCCTTTCGGTGTCATAGTCGGCCTGAACGGTCAGTTCCGGGGTGCCTGCCTGGGCATACCAGCGCTTGAATTGGGTGAGATCCCTGCCCCAGGCGGTTTCCATGGCCGCGACAAAGTCGTCGCAGGTCACGGCTTGGCCGTCGTGGCGTTCAAAGTAGATATCCATGCCGCGGCGGAAGGTATCGGCCCCGAGCAGGGTATGGAGCATGCGGATGACCTCGGCGCCCTTGTTGTAGACGGTGAGAGTGTAGAAGTTGTTGATCTCCACGAACGAGGGCGGCCGTACCGGGTGGGCCATGGGGCCGCCGTCCTCGCGGAACTGGAAGGAGCGGATGATGTTGGCGTCCTGGATCCGCTTGACCGGCCGCGAGATCATGTCGGCGGTGAATTCCTGGTCGCGGAACACGGTCAGCCCTTCCTTGAGGCTGAGTTGGAACCAGTCGCGGCAGGTGATGCGGTTGCCGGTCCAATTGTGGAAATACTCGTGGGCGATCACACCTTCGATGCCTTCGTAATCGATATCGGTGGCGGTTTCCGGCAGCGCGAGCACGTATTTGGAGTTGAAGACGTTGAGTCCCTTGTTCTCCATGGCCCCCATGTTGAAGTCGTCCACGGCCACGATCATGTAAGTGTCGAGATCGTATTCGCGGCCGAACCGTTCCTCGTCCCATTGCATCGATTTCTGCAGGGAGCGCATGGCATGCCCGCATTTTTCACGGTTGCGCTCCTCGACAAAGATATGCAGGCCGATTTCACGGCCGGAGCGGGTGGTGAAGGTGTCGCTGATGCGCACCAGGTTGCCAGCTACCAGGGCAAAGAGGTAGCAGGGCTTGGGGAAGGGGTCGTGCCAGGTGGCGAAGTGGCGGCCGTCCCCGAGGTCGCCCGAGTCGATCAGGTTGCCGTTGGAGAGCAGGACCGGACAGGCAGTCTTGTCGCCGATCACGGTGGTGGTGAACACGCTCATCACGTCCGGCCGGTCCGGAAAACAGGTGATGGTCCGGAACCCCTCGGCCTCGCATTGGGTGCAGTAGTTGCCCGAAGACAGATACAATCCCTCCAGGGCGGTGTTGCCCGCCGGGTTGATCCGGGTGTTGACGGTGAGGGTGAAGGGCGTGTCCGGGACATGGGGCACGGTGAGCAGTCCGTCGGCAAAGCTGTATTGCGCGGGCATCAGTTCCGTGCCGTCCACGGCCACGCGGACCAGTTCGAGCCGTTCGCCGTTGAGGGTCAGCGGTTGCGGCGCGTCGGTGTTGGGACGGATCTGCAGTTGGGCTTCAACCTGGGTGGCCCTGGGGTCGAGTTCGACCCGGAGATGGATGGTGTCGACCAGATAGGCCGGAGGAGTGTAGTCCTTGAGAAAAGTTTCTTTTTTTTGTGCGGTCACGGTAGCGTCTATGAAAATAAATAAGCGTGGTCAATCTTGGTGATTTCGCAAGGCCCTCAAAAACAAAATTTAGAGACATAAACACAGGGTGTTGCGAAGATCGTCTGAAGTTGTTTCGATAAAAGGAACAACATTACGGCAAAGTATCGCAAAGATGGATCGAACGCAAGCAGAAGCGGCGCGGGAATGTTGTTCCCGGCCCGGGAGAAAACGGTGGCGAACCGCCGCCGGACCTTTTTGCAAAAAGGTGTGCGCAATGAGGGAAGGCATCGCAGAATTTCCCTGCAATTTTTCCCTGCAATTCGTACAATATTTCCATTCATGGCCTGTGAACGTGTCTCTGTCTGAGGAGAGAAGAATGAAACGGAAACTGGTGATTGTAATGATGGGGCTCCCGGCCCGGGGCAAGTCGACCATGGCTCGGAAACTTGGCCGGACCCTGGAATTGGACGGCATCAAGGTGCGTATTTTCAACAATGGGGAATTGCGGCGGAAACTGGATACCGACGAAAATGTGTCCTCCTCGGAATTTTTCTCTCCCGCCAATGAGCGGGGCAAGGCGTTGCGGGAGAAGATTTCCAAGATCAACATCGAGCTGGCCCAGGCCTTTTTCCGGGAGGGCGGCGAGGTGGCGATCATGGATGCCAGCAACGTTACCCGCGAACGCAGGCACGGGCTCGCCACCGCCTTTCCCGATCAGCCGTTGTGCTATATCGAGTGTCTCAATGCCGATGAGGAGGCCCTGGAAGCCAACCTCGAACGCAAGGCCGGACTCAAGGAGTTCCGGCACCTGACTCCGGAACAGGCCCTGGAGAGTTTTCTCAAGCGTATCGCCTATTACGAGTCGATCTACGAGCCGCTGGACACCGAGCCCAACCGCATCCTGGTCGATTCCTTCGATAACTGTATTCTCCAGGAACAGATCACCGATGTGCTGCCCTACTACGACCGTATCCGTGACGTCATCACCACCCGCATCGTGCGCAATCTCTTTCTCGTGCGCCACGGTGAGACCCATTTCAACCGCGAGGACCGCATCGGCGGCGATTCCGAGTTGACCGACAAGGGGATGGCCCAGGCCAATGCCCTGGCCGAACATTTCGCCACCATCCGAATCCCCATCATCTTCACCAGCAATTACATCCGGACCATGCAGACCGCCACGCCCATTGCCGAGCGCCAGGATTCCTGTTCCATCATTGCCCTGCCGGAGTTCAACGAGATCCATGCCGGTGTCTGCGAAGGCATGACCTACGAGGAAATCCGGCGCAAGATGCCGCATGTGGCCCGGGCGCGCGGACCGAACAAGTACCGTTATATCTATCCCGACGGCGAGGGCTACAAGACCATGGAGGACCGGGTGCACCGGGGCCTGAAAAAGGTCTTTTTCCTCAACAATTACGACGAGAACATCATGATCGTCGGCCACCGGGCGGTCAACCGGATGATTCTCTCCTCCTTTCTCACCCGCCAGGAGGAAGAAATCCCCTACATCTACATGCCCCAGGACCGCTACTATCACATCCAGATCGATCCCCATAAGAGGCTTTTTGAACTGGTGCCCTATTGAACTCGCACAGATAAGAAAAGGCGACGTTCACCGTCGCGAAAGAAACCAGGGAGAACAATGAAACCAGGCCGTAACGATGTGAAATTGCAACTGCTCATTTGCGGAGAGGAACTTTCGGAACTCCAGCGCCATACCTGGCAGATGTTTGAGCGCCTGAAAATTGAAGCGGAAAAATCGTTCTCGTAAACAGCCGGTTCCGGGCGTCCGCTTCGCCTACTGTAATCCGGAGGTGTCATCTGCGGCGTAGCCGTAACGGATGCCGTGTTTTTCCTCCATTTCCCGCAGCTTTTCCTGCGCCTCCTCCTCGCTGATGCCCAGGGCTCGTGCCAGTTCGGCAATGTCGTAGCAGGGGGTCCCGTCCGGGGCATAGCGCTGTGGCTGTAATTCGGGGAAATTTTCCCGGGTGGCATGTCCGCTGGCCTGCTGAAGCAGTTCCCGGATCTCGGGCGGGCCATAAATCATCAGCCATTCCACCGCATCCGCCCAGATCTTGCTGTCCACCGTTGGATGCTGCAAGATCTCCAACGCCGACTCCAGAGTCCATTCCTGTTGAAAATCAGTCATTGTTCCTTGTTCAGTTTTTTTTGTCGATTGATGCGTCCTGACCGGTTGGGGGCCGCTTTTTTCCGTCGGGTGCAAAACTTTTTTGCCAGACTCCCGGCTGCCACTATAATACGGGTAGCCGTCCCGGCAATTGAATCAGGCCGGCCTTGTCAAAAAATCAAACACCACCAAATAAGCGCATCGCAAAAACAATGCGTTGCGAACCTGAAAAGGTCGTTTTTGAATCCTTTGACAACAACGACAATCAGCCAAGGAGTAGATAATGGGTGTGGACAATGTCATTTTACTGGAATCCCTGGAATGGTTTGACGAAAGCGGACAGGAGTTGCTGCACCGTCTGCCGGAACAGGGATCCGGGGAAATCAAATTCGGCGCCCAGTTGACCGTGCGCGAAAGCCAGGCTGCGGTGCTGTTCTACAAGGGCAAGGCCTGCGATGCCTACGGACCGGGCCGTCACACTCTGAAAACGGGGAACATTCCCATCCTCACCAAGATTCTCTCCGCCCCCTGGGGGCTGGTCAGTCCCCTGCGGGCCGAGGTCTTTTTCGTCAATCTCAAGGTATTCACCGACCTTAAATGGGGGACCCGGGACCCGGTGGCCTTCCGCGATGCCGAATTGGGCCTGGTGCGCCTGCGCGCCCACGGCATATTCAATATCCGCGTGGTCCAGCCGCTACTGTTGATCAACACCCTGGCCGGCACCATGGGGCGCTATACCACCGAGCAGGTCGAGGATTTCCTGCGCCAGGTGATTGTCTCCCGGTTCAACGATTACCTGGGAGAGCACCTGCGGTCCCTGTTTGATTTACCCGGTAATTTCGATGAGATCGCCGAAGGGTTGCAGAACCGGTTGGTCCTGGATTTTGCCCGGCTCGGCCTGGCGCTCGACGCCCTCTACGTGACCTCGATCACCCCGCCGGAAGAAGTACAGCAGGCCATCGACGATCGTTCGCGCTTGAGCCTGATCAAGGATATGGACAACTTCGTGCGGATGAAGGCGGCTATGGCCATGGAAAAGGCCGCCACCACCGGCGGCGAGGCCGGGGCCGGTCTGGGGCTGGGGTTGGGGATGATGATGCCGGCCATGTTCGGCCAGCTGCAGCCGGCTGCCCAGAAAGATGGCCGCCCCACCGAAGTGCATTGCCAGGAATGCGACAACCTGATCGCGGCCAATGCCCGTTTCTGTCCTTTCTGCGGCCACCAGCAGTTGCTCAGCCAGCAGTGCGCCCACTGTGGCAAAAACCTGCCGCCCAATGCGGCGTTCTGTCCGCGCTGCGGTCATCGAGCCGAAGAGCGGGCCGTGGAGATTCTCTGTCCCCATTGTCATGCCACCAACCTGCCCGAGGCCGTCTTCTGCAATCAATGCGGCGAAAAGCTCGCCTAACTGTCCCTGGTCCCCGGTCAAGGCAAGAAGAGAACCGTCAATTCATGAATATCCGAGTTGCCCAGGGTTGCCCGCAGTGCGGGGCTCCGGCTGACCTCACCGAAGCCGACCAGTTGCTGACCTGCGCCTTCTGCGGGACAAGCAACTACCTGCACACCACGGGCCCCTTTCGCTATGTCCTGCCCCATGCGGAACCAAAGGGGGATGAAGGGTTTTTGCTGGCACCCTATCTGCGTTTCAAGGGGACGATTTATCTCGTGTCCGACCAGGGCATCGAACATCGAGTCATCGACACCACCCAGGTGGCCAATCCCATGCCCGGCCTGCCGCCCTCGCTCGGCCTCCGCCCCCAGGCCATGGGGCTGCACCGGCTCGACCCCAGGGCGCCGAATCGTTATCTGCTCCAGTCCATCCGCGCCAATGCCATCCTCGAAAAGGCGGCCTCGGTCGGCAACCTTGGCGGGACGCTGAAAGAGGGGTTGTATCACCGCGCCTATATCGGTGAGAGCCTGAGCTATATCTACCTGCCGATCTCGGTGTGCTCCGGGGCTTTGATGGATGCGGTCAACGGCAGCCGCCTGAGCGGGCTGGAAGAGGCCGCCGTTCAGGTGATTCAGGGCCGGTCCTATAACCCGAACTGGACCGTTCGTTTCCTGGCCACCCTTTGCCCCCACTGCGGGGCAACCATGGAAGGGGCTGGAGACAGCCGTGTCCTGCTCTGCGGCAACTGCCACACCGGGTGGTCCCTGGGGACTGAAAGGTTGACCCGGGTTGACTGGCGATTGCAACCGGGCGCGGCGGATACCGCCATTTTTCTGCCGTTTTGGAAAATCACCGCCCATGTTCCGGCGCTTTCGATCTACAGTTTCGCCGATTTCATCGAACGGACCAACCAACCCATGCTGCCCCGGCCCCGGTGGCGTGAACGGGCCATGAGTTTCTGGATACCGGCGGTCAAGCTCCGGCCGAAGATTTTTCTCCAGGCCGGACGTCAGGTCACCCTGGGACAATGGCTGCTCAAAACCGAGGAGGGAAGGGCGGCCGCCTGCTTCTTCCCCGTGACCCTCCCCGCCACCGAGGCCCGTCAGGCTGTCAAGGTGATCCTTGCCGCCACCGCCGCCAGCCCCAGGCGGGTATACCCCTTTCTCCCCCAGGTCCGCCTGGCCGAGGCCATGGTGCAGCTGGTCTATCTGCCCTGCGCCGACAGGGGCCATGACTGGGTTCAGCCCGAAACCGGAATGACGATTGCCAAGAATATCCTCAGCTTTGGCCGTTCCCTCTGAGCCTGCCTCCCTTTTGACAGGGGCCCGCACACGTGGTATAAGCTGTGGCAAGCGCACAACAATCGAGGGAATGGCTGATGACAAGCAAACATGAGCAGTTTATGGACCTGGCCCTGGGCGAGGCGCGGCAGGCCTTGGCTGAAGGCGAGTTCCCTGTGGGCTGCGTGATGGTGGCCGATGGCCGGGTCGTGGCGAGGGGCAGGCGCAAAAACAGCCTGGAGGACAGCCGCAACGAAATCGATCATGCCGAGGTCCTCACCCTGCGTTCACTGATCGCCTTGTACCCGGAACTCGATCTCGACACGGTCACCGTCTACTCCACCCTCGAGCCCTGCCTGATGTGCTATTCCACCATGCTCCTCTCCGGTATCCGTTCCTTTGTCTGGGCCTATGAGGATGTCATGGGCGGCGGCGCCAACCTGCCGTTGTATATGCTCAACACCCTGTATGCGCAGATGAAGGTCCATTTGGTCGACCGGGTCCGGCGGCTGGAAAGCCTGTACCTGTTTCAGCAGTTCTTTGCCGAGGGCAGCTACTGGCAGGACAGCCTGCTGGCCCGCTACACCATGGCCCAGAGCCTGGAGTCCAACTCATGAAGACCACGCCTCAAGCCCGTACGGTCGGTTTTCAGGCCGGTGAACGGAACGTCTTTTTCCATCTGCTCACCGCCTGCAACCTGTCCTGCCGTCATTGCTACATCAATCCGGACCAGCACGGCACCTCGACCCTGCCATTGGACATTGTCCTCCGCTGGCTTACACTTTTCGCCCGGCCGGAGCGCCAAACCAATCTCATCCTTCTCGGTGGCGAACCGACCCTGCATCCGGGGTTGACCGCCATTATCAAGGCTGCCAAGGCCATGCGCTATGCCGTGACCGTGGACTCCAACGGTTACCTGTTCCATGACCTGTTGCAAAAGGTCACGCCCCAGGAACTTGATTATCTCAGCTTCAGCCTCGACGGCCCGGAACCGGCAATCAACGATCCCATCCGCGGTACGGGCGTGTTCGCGGTCTGCACCGCCAACATCCGCTGGGCCGTGGAACTGGGATTCAACACCAGCCTGATCTATACCGTTTCCGGCCTCAACATCGATCACCTTCACCGCATGCCGGCCCTGCTGACCGAACTCGGGGTGCGGCGGTTCTTCATCCAGGTGATCGGCCTGCGGGGTAATCCGGCCAACACCCGGCCCGAGGGCGAGGTCTCCTGGCAGGTCGATCCGGACCACTGGCTTTCGGTGGTGCCACGTGTGGCCGAGGACGCTGCCCGGCGCGGGATTCATGTGGTCTATCCCAAGGTCTACCTGGAACCAGGAGAGCCTTTTCAATGTGCAGGCATGGTGGCGGAAAATTATTTTATTTTTCCCAACGGCCGGGTCTACCAGTGTCCGCTCTGTGAGGACTATCCCATCCACAGCTACGAGATCAGCAATGATCAGTTGCTCCACCGGGAGGGATTGAACGAGGACCGGTTCTTCCCCCTGACTATCCCCGAGGGCTGCGTAATGAACCGTTTGCTCCAGCCCGACAACATCGCCTACCGTCCCGACGGTGCACCGCTGCACCGCATTTCCTGCTGCCTTCTCAAGCAGGAAATCCGCCCGGATTCTCCGCCAGAAGAGGCGAGGGACCGGCGTTAGCTTGCAACTGATCGAATTTTCGTAATGTTATAGGCAGTAAATTTTGTTTTCCGGTTTGCTTTTCTGGCCATACTACTGAACCC
>JBFWIP010000070.1:5561-12668 GCA_050255935.1 Desulfobulbus sp. | reverse complement strand
CCGGCGAACGGCCCCCATTCGGCAAAGATGTAATTCATCACCCCCATCCCCCGGGTATCGGTCATGAAAACGGAGCGGTACCCCAAAAGGCCGCGGGTGGGGATCTTGAACTTCATCCGGGTCATCTCCTTTTCCACCACCATATCGGTCATCACACCCTTGAGTTTGCCCAGTTTCTCGATCACCACCCCCTGGAACTGTTCATCCACATCCACCGACAATTCTTCATAGGGCTCCATCAACTGTCCATCGACCTCACGCATGATCACCTGGGGTCGGGTGACCTGGAACTCATACTCCTCACGCCGCATCTTTTCTATGAGGATGGAGAGATGCAGCTCACCGCGGCCGGAAACCCGGTAGCCGATGCCGTCGGTCAGGGGTTCCACCTGCAGGGCCACATCGGCAAGGGTTTCCCGCGAAAGCCGTTCCTCAAGGTGGCGGGAGGTGACGAATTTTCCGTCCTGTCCGGCGAAAGGGGAATCATTGGGGATGAAATTCATCGAGATGGTGGGCGGATCGATTTCGATCAACGGCAGGGGCCGGGGGTCGGCGGGGTCGGTGAAGGTGACCCCCACGGTCACATCCTCCATGCCGGCCACGGCAACGATGTCCCCCACCGAGGCACTGTCCACCGGCACCTTGTTGGAACCATTGAAGGCGAAAATCTTGTTGATCCGTACCGGGGAAATCGAGCCGTCACGGCGGGCCACCGCCAGCGGGGTCCGCAGGTCGAGCCGGCCGTTGACGATTTTGCCGATACCCAACCGGCCGAGATAGGGGGAGTAATCGATGGTGTTGACCTGGAGCTGCAGCGGCGCATCGGCACTGCCCGAAGGCGGCGGCACGTGCTTGACGATCATCTCGGAAACGGCCTGCATCCCGGTCTGCGGCGTCACCGGATCATCGGCCTCCACCACGGCATAGCCGGCCTTGGCCGAGGCGTAGACCACGGGAAAATCGAGGATATGATCCGGGGCGTCCAAGCGGTCCAGCAGACCGAAGACCTGGTCCACCACCCAATCGCAGCGCGCGGCCGGCTTGTCGATCTTATTCACCACCACCAAAATCGGCAGGCCCGCGGCCAGCGCCTTTTTCACCACAAAAAAGGTCTGCGGCATGGGGCCTTCCTGGGCATCGACCAGAAGCACCGCGCCATCGGCCATCCGCAGGACCCGTTCAACCTGGCCGCCGAAATCGGCATGACCGGGCGTATCGATAATATTGATCTGGTAATCGCCGTAGGTATAGGAGCCGTTTTTCGAGGCAATGGTGATGCCCCGCTCCCGCTCCAGATCCATGGAATCCATGAGCCGCTCCGCCACCTGCTGGTTTTCGCGGAACATCCCGCTCTGACGGAACAACTGGTCAACCAGGGTGGTTTTGCCATGGTCAACATGGGCAATAATAGCGACGTTACGAATAAACTGCTGATCCATACTGCTCCCGCCCCGTGTTTGGGGCTCTTCTCTATGGTGGGTTAAAAAAAAGAAATCCCGCCATCAACGGGAGAATGATCCATGGTCATGTCCCCACCAAGACACGAGGCTGACCTTTCGAATTTCGGAACCTATTGTTTTTGCGATGCGTGTTTTTTGCTTTTTCGTTCTTCCACAAAAGCATCACGATTCGGGGATGTGTACCGAGGGAAGGCGGTCGACGCGTTCGCCGATATTCCGGCAGGCCTTCAGACATCGGAAACAAAAAGAAGTATATTTACCTGAAGAAGAACAAAAAGACAAGGAGATTGATCAGCATCCCGGTCACCAGGCCGAAAACACCGCCCGGCGGCCGGCGGCGGAGCGACGCAACACCGGAATCCGCTCATCGACGTAATCGATCACGCGCGCCTGTTTTCCCTCCGCCGGACGCATGATCCGGCCCACTACCTGAAGCAGGCGGCCTTCAAAAGTGATCGGCGTGGCCAGGACCAGCGTGGACAGGCCGGGACAGTCGAAGCCCTCACCGATGAGCTGCAGGGTGGACACCAGCACTTGCACCCTGTTTTCAAGCACTTCGCTGACGATACGCGCCCGTTCCTCCGGCGCGGTCCGACCGGTGAGGACAGCCACGGGGACAGCCGTTGCCGCCAACAGTTCAGCCAGCAGCCGGCAGTGCTCCACCCGGTCCGAAACCACCAGCACCGTTCCCGAATGCCCCGGCGCAAGCAGCGCGCACAGGTCGTCGATGATTTGCCGATTGCGTTTGTCGTTGTTTGCCAGGGCCTTGATCAGTTTGGCATACTCTCCCTGGTAGCCGTAGGTGAAATCGGTGGGCCGCTGATCCAGTTCGGGCCGGAGCACCGCGCCGCTGGCCGCCAACGAACGGCTGTCCACCTGATGAACCCGGTCGCCCAAGGCCATGTAAATAAGCCGGGTCATGCCGTCTTCCCGGCGAAAGGCGGTGGCTGACAGTCCCAGCATGTAGTGGCAGTCAAAGGCCGAGACCACTTCGGTGAACAGGCTGGCCGGGACGCGGTGGCACTCGTCGACCACAAGCTGCCCGAATTGGGCGGGCAGGGAATCCAGGTGTTTTTTGGCGGTATTGACGATGGCCACGGTCAGCGGTTCGATCGTCAGCCGGCCGTCTCCGGCAAGGCCGTTTTCCACACCGAGAAAGCGGGTGATCCGTTCCCGCCACTGGTACATCAGTTCCTTGGAATGGACCAGAATCAGGGTGGGCTGCCGCCGACGGGCGATGACCGCCAGGGCCATGATCGTCTTCCCCGAACCGGTCCCTGCCTCCAACACGCCGAAGGAATGCCCGAGCACCGCCTGCACGGCCTCCTCCTGATAGGGACGCAATTCGCCCTGGAAAGCAAGGTCGATCCCCTCCAGTTGCCGGCGCCGGTCCTCCAGCACCGGACTCACGCCCATGATCCGCCGGCAGATCCGCACCGCCTGATTACCGAATCCGCGGGGAAACACAATGGCCCCGCCTTCCTCCCGGTAAAAGAACAACTGCGGTTTCAACTGTTTGCCGATCCAACGGCCAAACTGTTTGGCCGCCTGGTATTTGGGATTGTCAATGGTCAGCTCCCGGCGCAGGGCGGCCAGGAGCCGGCTGTCGGCACCACTCAGCCGGCACTCATGGGTCACCGTCAGCACCGGTGGAACCGGATGTGCACCTGCGGTGTCAGCCATGAACGGACCGATCCTTCCAAAGGGTCTTTTTCATCGCGGCCATGAAGGCCAACTTGACAGCGTCGTGAAAATAGAGCATTTTAATAAATCTTTTCCGGAGGCTGTTTCCAGGATTGCTGAACGGCCTCATTCGCATGCATTTATTGTTGGCACCGCCTGATTCCCTGTCCGCCGACACGGGAGTGGAGGCTTCGTGGCCTCCACCATTTCCTCTTTTCACCTCATGGTCAAGCATACATCCTTTCGTCTCCTCGGGCCCCTGCTTCTTGCCTTCATCCTCACCCTGTCCCAGCCGGACAGCGCCACCTGCGCGCAGGACAAGAGCGTCGTCCTCACCCTGCCGGCGGCAACGGTCCTCAGTTCGGTGCAGAAGATGCTTCCACTTGAGATTCCCTCGCAAAGCAGGCGCCTTCATGGAAACATCATCCTTGAATCGCTCAGTTACCTGGCCATTGCCGACAACGTCATCACCATCCGGGGGGTGCTCTCCGGCCGTAACATGGTGGTGACCACCCAACTCGCCGGTCAGGACATCCAACTCAGGGTGGGTGAGGTGCGTCTTCCGGTTCTGTGCAATTTGAAAACCCGATTTGATCCGGCACACCGCAAACTCTACGTCACGCCCTCCTTTCCCGATTCCACCAACGGCGGCGACAGCCTCGCGCCCATTCTCGGAGCCCTGGGGGGGCGGGAATATCAGGTCGATCTCGATGCCCTGGAGTCCTTCAACATCCGGGTGGGCGGCAGGTCCATTCCGATTACCATGGAGCCGGTCAGGATTGCCGGCATCGAGAACTCCCTTGTTTTTCACATGCTGCCGCGAGTCGGCACACCACGATAACCTTTTGACGCGCAAAGAGGTACCCCCATGCCAGACAACTGCCTGTTCTGTAAAATCATCCAAGGGGACATTCCGGCGGCCAAACTGTATGAGGACGACGATGTGCTGGCCTTTCGCGATATCGCCCCGCAGGCACCGGTCCATTTCCTGGTGATTCCCAAAAAACACCTCAGCGGGCCTGCCGTCGTGAGCGAGGAAGACGAACGGGTGGTGGGGAAAATGCTGCGGGTGGGAAGCGAGATCGCCCGGAAAGAAGGCATCCCCGATTTTCGGATAGTGTTCAATAACGGCGCCCAAGCCGGACAAACCGTGTTCCACCTGCACATGCACATCCTCGGTGGCCGCAACATGGCCTGGCCGCCAGGCTGAACGGGCTGTTTTTCCGTTCTGAGCGGCCATCAATCACGCCTTGCCGAAAAAATCCTCCAGCATTGCGGCGACATTCTGGATCAAGTACGGTTTTTTCACCGTACCCTGAAAGCCATAGTCGCGGCAATGCCGCATCACCGGGTCCTCCGGATCACCGCTGGAAACAAGCAACGTTGCCTGCGGATCACGCTCCAAAATCCGTCGGGCCATCTCCTTGCCCCCCATCCCGCCGGCAACGTGGAGATCGGAGAGAACCAGTTGATAAGGTGCATGCCGTTCCAGCGACCGGATATAGAGTGCCAACCCTTCTTCGCCGTTGGCGGCGAGGTCACAGGCAAATCCGAGATACCGGAGCATGCCGGAAAGCACGTCCCGAATCATTTCCTCATCGTCCATCACCAGGATACGGGCCCGTGCGTCCGGCGGCTGCCCGGCAGGCGGGGGCTGAGGCAAGACATCGACCGCACCGCCTGACTGATCATCGAGAATCAGCTCGGCACAACCCTGACGCAAAAAGGCGAGTTCTTCTTCCGCGAGCCGCTCGTCTTCCTTTTGGGCCAACTCAAAAAGATGCTGTGCCCGTTTGGCCCAGTCGTTCAGGCCGCACTGCAACAAGGTGCCCTTCAGGGTATGCGCCGTCAGCCCCAATTCCTGGAAATCCCTGTTCGCAAGCGCCTCCCCGCCATTGGCCAGCAGTTTGGTCACGCTTTTCCGCGAGGCGGTCAACATGTGCTCCACCTGTTCCCGCGAAAGATAGGGGGAGGCCTGCAGTTGTGCACGGATCTGGCCCACCGTGGCCGGCTCCTCCCCTTCCTCCGTGGTTTCCACAGAGACTTCCGGGGCGGGCATCCCGGCCAGGGGATACCAGGCACTGGGATCCATCCCCTTGATCGACATCAGGGCGCCCACCAATTGCTCGGGATGGAACGGCTTGGTCACATACTCGTCCATGCCCGCCTTGAGACACATTTCCTGATCGCCGCCCATGGCATGCGCGGTCAGGGCGATAATCGGCAGGTGACCGCCGGCAAGACGGTCTTCAAGCCTCTTCTCCAACTCCGCATCCAGGGGCGGCACACTCCTTTCGCCCTGCTCGATGGCACGGATGATCCTGGTGGCGGCCAAACCATCCATCACCGGCATCTGCACGTCCATCAACACCACGTCAAACTGAGCACCGCCGGCCAGTGTCTGCAGGGCGGCCATGCCGTTATCGGCAAACTCCACCGTATGATCATGTTCAAGGACCATGCATGCCAGGTCGCGGTTGATTTCATTATCGTCCACCACCAGGATCCGCAGGCCGACGACTGGTCGCCCCGCGTCTTCGCCGCCCGTCAAGGCAGCCTGGACAGTGCTCTCCCGACCTCGTTCCATCCTGATGGTGAAATGAAAGGTGCTCCCCTGGCCGGGAACACTCTCGACCCACATCCGGCCGCCCATCATCTCGGCCAACTGCCTGCTGATGGCCAACCCCAGGCCGGTGCCGCCATACTTCCGGACATAGGACCCATCGGCCTGTTCAAAGCTGTTGAAGATTTTCTCCTGGTTATCGGGATCAACCCCGATGCCGGTATCGCTGACACTGCAATGAAGCACACATTCGCCGGATTCCGGCCCATCCACAACGGCTCGATCCACGACTTCTTCGATGCGGAGGATGATTCCCCCCCGCTCGGTGAACTTGATCGCATTGCCCACCAGATTAAAAAAAATCTGCCGCAGGCGAAGGTCATCGCCGACCAACACCACCGGCAGGGTCTGGTTTTCGACAAATTCGAGCTGCAGCCCCTTGTCGAGGGCCGGCACATGCATAATGGAAAGCACGGTGTCCATCATCTGCCGGAGAACGAACGATTTCTTGCTCAGCTGGAACTGACCGGCTTCAATCTTGGAAAAATCAAGAATATCATTGAGTATTCCCAATAAACTGTCGGCAGAGTTCTTGACCGTCTGCAGTAATTTCCTCTGTGAAGGATCAATTTGCTGATCCAGGGCCAGGCGGGTCATGCCGATGATGGCATTCATCGGGGTGCGGATCTCGTGGCTCATGTTCGCCAAGAACAGGCTTTTTGCCTGATTGGCCGCCTCAGCGGCCTCCTTGGCGACCCGCAGGTCACGGGTCCGCTCCTCAACCTGCTCTTCAAGAGACTGATCCCGCTGCTGAATCTGCTCGATCATATCGTTGAAGCCATCTGAAAGCAGGCCCAGCTCATCCTTGCCGACAAGGGGTGAACGGACGGTGTAATCCCGGTTTCGGGAAATCTGTTGCATGACCCCGGACAAAAGACTGATCGGGCCGATAATCACCCGCAACAGTCGGCTGGAAAGAAGGGCTGCTATTCCCAGACCGCCCAACAACATCCCCGTCATCAGAAGGCCCAGCCACAACAGATTGCGATCCATCTCTCGCATGCTGATGCGCAGATAAAGGTACCCGATGGTTTCCTTTTCCAGGATGATCGGCTCAAGCAGCTCCACGGCCCGACCATGATAGCGAAACCTGGCAGAGGACAGCGCCTTCAGCCCGTCGACATCATCCTTTTTTACAAAAAGCTGCGGATTTTCATAGCTGGCGTACAGCTCTCCCTGCCCGCTGTAGACCCGGGCCAGAATCACATTGGATTTGGCCGCCAGGGTGCGGACGATCCCCCGCAAGGCGTTCCGGTCCTCGAAGGCCACACCGGCACTGCAGTTGCCGGCGACGACCCTTCCCAGTGCCCGAGCCTCGTCGGCGGCCTGCTGACGGACCAT
>JBFWIP010000070.1:1665-5461 GCA_050255935.1 Desulfobulbus sp. | reverse complement strand
TGGCCGCCAGGGTGCGGACGATCCCCCGCAAGGCGTTCCGGTCCTCGAAGGCCACACCGGCACTGCAGTTGCCGGCGACGACCCTTCCCAGTGCCCGAGCCTCGTCGGCGGCCTGCTGACGGACCATGAACCATTGACTGGCAAAGGAACCCACCATGACCACCACAAGGGCAATGGTACAGGCCAGCAGCACGATCAGGTGCAGCTTGAAACGAATTGGAAGATGAGCGAACCAGGTTTTCATCGTGTTTACTCTACGTCAGCCACCAGATTGAGCAGGGAGGAACCGATCTTGCCCTGCCCCCCGCACCTTTGCCCCTGAATTATCGACGACCTCATAAAAAATCAGAAACCAGGAAATAACGCATCGTAAAATCAGCATGTTGCGAAGCTCGAAACGCCGTTCTCATGGCTTTTTACAAGAACGACAATTATTGACAATACAAGAAAGTCGCCCCTCCTGATTCTTCAACTCGAAGGTGCCGGCGGCTTCAACAAGCCCCGCGATGTCACTGACCGTGGCCACCGGCTAACCGCTGACCATGTCGAGAATCCGCAGGAGGCTCTCCCCTTCGGATCGGCAGACAGACAGCATTCGGCATTGTCCCTGTTCCCTGTTGTTGACCGCCGGAAAGGACACCACTGCCCATCCGTTCGGGCGGTGGCGGATTCAACGATTTCCTGCAATCAATCAGAGTACTCTCTTCAGTGCAAGAATATTGCCAAAGATGGCGCCGCCTGGACAGACCGCAGGTGGGCATTTGGGTGCAACTCCGTAACGGGCGGGGAAAGTCAGGTTGCT
This sequence comes from Desulfobulbus sp., assembly GCA_050255935.1. Taxonomy (GTDB): domain Bacteria; phylum Desulfobacterota; class Desulfobulbia; order Desulfobulbales; family Desulfobulbaceae; genus Desulfobulbus. The sequence goes on along the minus strand of JBFWIP010000070.1, from coordinate 4,659 downwards.
TGCCCTTGGCTGCGTTTTGTTTTGGACTGTAGGTCAGGACGATGGTTGAACATTCGAGATTGCATGCCGCTTCACAACACCTCCCGGGCGAGTTGCAGCAGAGCGGAACTCAGCTGCAGGTCGGACGACTTCGCCGCCTGGTTATTCACTATGAAGACCAGCCGCCCCTGGTCCTTGCCCAACTCAATGGTACCACCGGCTCTCGCAAATCCGGGAAGATCGCTCACCAGCAGGACCGGTTTCCCTTTCGCAGCCTGGAGATACTGTCCGAGACGATGCTTTTCCGAGGGACTGAGGTAAACGAGGTGACATTGATCCATCGCCCTGGAAATGTCGGTGACGTGCTCAATTTGAATCGATCGTCCGCCGACCTGCTTTTTTTCCAAACCATTCAAGGCTGCGCCGAAAGGATCTTCCCCGCTCACACAGAAGTGGAACGATGCCGCGGAGGGAGAAAAAACGGCAGGAGGCCAGGAAGTAAACTTGGCAAAATTAAGGAGAAAGGCCACTTTGAGTTTGTTCTCCGTGCTCGCCTCCCCGGCAAGCCCGGTACCGGCCGCCCCCAGCAACAACAAGCAAAGCACTCCCAGACCCCACAAAGCAGCGTCAAGACGGAGCGACCTTCCCCCCTTAGAACCTCCAGGTAATTTTACCATAGATGCTCCGCTCGATTTCGGTAGGGGGGACCACATACTCCATTGTGTACTCAAGCTGGGAGGCATTGAAGAGATTCTGCCCGGAAAGCATCACCTCCAGAGTGGGCAAGGGGGTCCAGATAAGGTTGGCATTGAACACGGTGTACCCATCGACAGTGATCTTGGGGGAATCAAGCAGGTTGTTCCCGTCCCGGCCCGTCGTCTGGCCCACATAGCGCAACCAGAGGTTCAATTGCCAGTCTCTCGCCAGGGAGACGGAGCTACGGAACGAGATCTGGTGGGCAGGACTCAGATCCTCGAAAAAATCGACCAGATCCTCCCTGCCGCTCGAATCGATTCGGTGCAGATCCAGTTCGAGATAGGAGTAGCTCAGGATGAACGAAAGCCAGGAGGCGGCCTTCCAGTCCACCGAGGTTTCTACCCCGTATCCCGTTCCCGCCATGCCGTTGATAAAGAACACGTCGTAATCCGGCCAGGCAGGACGATCGGAAAAAGAGTACAATTTGTCGTAATCGTTTAAAAAAAGAGCCAGATCAAGGGAAAGGGTTTCGGTCGCCTGCCATCGGTATCCGGTTTCATAGGCCACAACCGTCTCCGAATCAAAGCCGCTCGTACCGAGAAGGGAAGCCCGACCGTCTCCCCAGGGGGTGGGGTAGGTACCGACCGTGAGATGTCCCTCCTGCTCCAGGGGGGTCGGTGTCCGCACCGCCCGTGCCACCGAGGCCCACAGGGAATGGCGGGGCATCGGTTTCCACAACAGCTTGGCGCTGGGCTGCAATTCGCTGCCGCTGTAATCGTTGTGTTCGTACTTCGTGCCCAAGGTCAACCACAAGGTGTCGGCGAGGAGATTGATTTCATCCTGGACAAAAGCGCTGTATAAACAGTCGTCGCGATCGGGAAAGCCTATAAAGGGAGTGGAGGTGAAATCGATCTCGGTCAAACGATACCCTGCCCCCAGACTCAGGTGTTGCCGCGATCCCACCGGGGTCTCGTACTGGAGATCCACATCCAGGGTATTGAAGTCTTGCTCAAAGGAATCCCCATCCACATCGTAACGGCTCTGGTCGATATAGCTTTGCAGGGTAAGTGCCCGTCCGCCTCCCAGTTCCTGCTGCCAGCGGCCGAGCAGATTGCTCCGGGTAAGCGTTGCGCCCTGGTACAGGGAGCTGCGGTAGGGGGAATGATCAAGCCAATAGGGCGAAACCAGCATATCCTCCTTGTTGACCAGGAGATCGCCCTGCACGGTCCATTCCGCACGGTCGTTGGGCGTGCCGTCAATCCGGAAACCTCCCTGGGCCGGACGCCAATCGTCATGGGCATCGCTGCTGCCGGTCGTGAAATCGGGGGTCGCCAGGGTATTGCCGGGATAATCGTCGTAGGATAGATAGAACCGGCCATGCGTGGTTTCGTTGAGCTGGCCGCCGTAACGGGCCGCGCTGGTGAACATGCCCCTGCTCCCCGCCCCGACCCGGACCAGGGTGCCCTGGGTGTCCTTGGCTTTCTTGGTGATGATGTTGATGATGCCGTTGACCGCGTTGGCCCCCCAGACCGTGGCTCCCGGGCCGCGGATGACCTCGATTCGGTCGATATCCTCGAGCATGGTGTTCTGCGAATCCCAGAAGGTCCCGCTGTAGCCGGGGGAATAAAGCGAACGTCCGTCGATCAGGATAAGGAGTTTCGTGGAGTTGAAACCGGAAAAACCGCGGGAAGAGACCGACCAGCGATAGCCATTGATTCGGCTGACCTGGATACCCGGCGCCATGGCGAGCGCCTCCGGTATGGAGGTGACGCCTGAGCGGCGGATGTCCTCCTGGGTAATGACAAAAATCGCCGCCGGTACCTCGGAAAGGCTCTGCGCCCGCTTGGACGCCGAGGTGACCATGATGTTCAGCAACTGGGTGATATCCATGTCGAGGTACTCGTTGACCTCGGGCTCCACCGCTCTACCCGGACCGGGGAGAAGGGTGCAGGCTGCAACAAAGACGATCCCCCATAGTTTTGAAATTGGCCTTTTTTGCATTGAGCGATCAGGGAAAATTTTTATTCAACCATGGATAAAGCGCGTTACAAAGCAGGAGATGTCCTTTCCGGGACATTGAACGAGCAGGACAAAAGTAATCGGCACAGGTCATCCTAAGCCTGTCACAGCCTATTCATGAAGAAAAAAAATTGATCCCTTATCGGTAGAAGATATCTTTTCCCTACGCCGGAAGCATGCCGTAGAGGTAATTGATGATGTCGGTCCGGGTAACAATGCCGATCACCTTCCCTTCCTGGACCACCGGAAGATGGCCGATATTCTTCTGCACCATCAGTTCCGCGGCTTCGCTGGCCAGGG
>JBFWIP010000070.1:0-1565 GCA_050255935.1 Desulfobulbus sp. | reverse complement strand
AGCATGCCGTAGAGGTAATTGATGATGTCGGTCCGGGTAACAATGCCGATCACCTTCCCTTCCTGGACCACCGGAAGATGGCCGATATTCTTCTGCACCATCAGTTCCGCGGCTTCGCTGGCCAGGGCATCGGGGGAAATGGTGATCACCCTGCGATTCATGAACGCCTTGACCGGGCTGTCCCACTGTTTCTGCAGACGCAGCTTCTTCAGGTCCCACAGCACCACAATACCCAACAAGCCCTCCTGATCCTCCACCACGATACCGCGGATCTTCTCCTTTTCCATGATCTGCTGAATCTCGGACATCGATGTGGCCGGGTCGACGGTGGTCACCGGAAAGGACATCATGTCCGCCACCAACGCTCCCCCACGTTGTATTTCATGGAGTGCGGCAAGGATTTTCTGGCGAATCTCACCCGGAGAAATGGCGGAGTCGCCAATGGTCGCCGAACCGGCACCGGGATGCCCGCCGCCGCCAAACCGCTGCAGAATGACATTGACGTCGATCTCCGGGGTACCACTGCGGCCAATCACAAAATACCCGCCGCCAACCTCGTTGACGAAGATGACGAACACCGCATCGGCATTGACGATCCTGCCGTAGAGCTGGACCACCATGGCCAGCTCCACATGCTTGTTGATGCGGACCACCCCCAGCCCCACCTGCTTGCCCTTGATCTCGTGCAACTCGGCATCGCGCATCAGGCGGAACAGGACCTTCTTCTGCACCTCGCCGTAGGCCATGTTCAGGAAATCGACCACAATGGTCAGATCCGCGCCCTGTTCCAGCAGATAGGCCGCGCTTCGGGCATCTTCCGGCGTGGTCGAATTAAAGGTCAATTGGCCGGTGTCCTCATAGAGGCCGATAAGAAAAAGCGTGGCCTGCAGCGGGGTCAGGGGAATATGTCGCGCCTTGATCTCCCGCAGCATGAGCGTCACCGTGGCCCCAACCTTCTCCACGCACTGCCAATGGGGGTTGATGTCGCCGATTCCCAGGTGATGATCCCAGAGCAGCAGTTCGACATCCTCACGGCCTCGAAGCTGAGCGAGCCGGTCGAGACGCCGCCACTGATTGGTATCGACCACGATCAGCCGGGTCACCTCTTCCGGTTTCACTTCATTTGCAAGAATGATGTCAAAAGAGGTTTTATGCAGCGAAAGAAAACGATGCACATTGGGATTGACGTTTTTCGGACAGACGGCAATGGCTCCGGGATAAAGCAGGGTGGCGGCAATGATCGAGGCCAGTCCGTCAAAATCGGTGTTGCGGTGGGTCGTGGCGATGTGCATGGGATTGGATACGTTGAAAAAAGGAAATCGTCGTGGCCGGCAAAGATTGTCCTTGGACGTTGCCAGTGCCAATCAACCTGTTCCAGGGCATGGAAAAGCGTTCTTCCCGCATATAGCGCAAACAAAACTGTCAATAAACGACGAAAATCCTCAAAACGCAAAGAACAAATCAACAGCGCAGCCATAAAAAGGAATATGATTACCACCAAAGCTCAGCTTGAAAGGTGAGATCTCTCCCGTTGGTCGAGATGACATCCGAATGGGGCAGCACAC
>JBFWIP010000069.1:9038-12675 GCA_050255935.1 Desulfobulbus sp. | reverse complement strand
CGTTTCTTGAACACCTCGCGGGCCTCGGGGTTGACGATCAGGTCGAGGTAGCGCTGGCGGTAGCGGGTCTCGACATCGGTCAGGCCGTGGAATTTTTCCGGCAGGGGCCGCAGCGATTTGGTGATCATCGTCAGGGTGGTGGCCTCCACGGACAACTCGCCGGTCTTGGTCTTGAACAGGCTGCCTTCCACGCCGACGATGTCGCCCACATCCCATTTTTTGAACTGGGCGAACGCCTCCTCGCCGAGCAGGTCGCGGCGGGCATAGACCTGGATCCGTTCGCTCGAATCCTGGACATGGAAAAAGGCGGCCTTGCCGAATTTGCGCATCGACATCACCCGGCCGGCGATGCGAAAACGATGGCCGGACGGATCATGGGCTTCGGCGGTGAGTTCGGCGCCTTGGGGAACGACATCGGCAATGGGTTGCGGGGCCTTGAAACTATTGTTGAACAGCTTGACGCCGGCATCGGCCAGGGATTCGGCCTTTTCGCGCCGCTGCTTGAGAAGATTGCTTGTTGTGTCCATTGGGTCTGAAGAACGGTTGGTGTGTGCCCGGCCTGCGGCCTGCGGACCTGGTCCGGTTGCGGTGCAGGCAGGAAGGGAAAGTTTGGGGATTTTTGAACAGACCGACCAGAATAGTTCGCAGGGTCAAGGATGTCAATTCCTTTCAAGAAGGGCCAGGGACTCGATGTGATGGGTCTGGGGGAACATGTCCACCGGGGTGATGTGGCAGAGGCGGTAGCCGCCGGCAACGAACTCCCGCAGGTCCCGGGCCTGGGTCGCCGGGTCGCAGGAGATGGACACGATCGATTGGGGGTGCAGCCGCGGCAGTTGGGCCGCGGACTTGCCCAACCCCTGGCGGGGTGGGTCGAGCAGGATGCCGTCCACCTGTCGCCCTTGTTTTACCAGCTTGTTGAGCTGTTCCCCGACATCGCCGGCAAGAAAACGGGGATGGGCAAGCTTGTTGAGGGTGCTGTTTTCCCTTGCCCAATGGATGCTCCGGCGGTTGTGTTCAATGCCGAGGACCTGGTCCCCCCTCAGGGCAAGGGGAATGGAAAAGTTGCCCATGCCGCAGAAAAGATCGAGGACGGTTCTTGGGGAGGACAGGTGGCCGAGGGCGTCCAGGGCAAGGGTGATCAGACGGGGATTCTGGAGCGCATTGACCTGGAAAAAACAGCCGGGCGCCCAGCGAAGCCGGTAGGATTGATCATGAAGGGAAAAATCCTGGCACAGAAAAACGGTGTCCTCCTGCCGTGCGCCTTGCCCCGAATTTTTGCGGGCGACAACGATTTCGTCAACCAGGGACGCCAGAATTGCCTGCAGATGATCCAACTCCTTCCCGCCGGCATCGGGCCGGGGGTAGAGGACCAGGAGCACCCGGTCATCAGCCGGTGAGTGGAGTAATTCAATTTCGCGGCATTTATCCCGGAGCAGGGCGGGACCATCGCCGTCGATCAGGGATTCGAGCGCCCGGTTGATCGGTTCCGTGGCCAGCAGGCAGCGCCGGATAGGCACCACCGTATTGCTGGCCGGTTGGTGGTAGCCGGGACGGCCCTCCTGGTCGAGATGGAGGCGGATGCGGTGGCGGTAGCCGAAAACCAGCGGCGATTCCAGGGTGGGCAAGGGCTGGTCCGCGGGGAGATCCAGTCGGGCCCGCTGCAGGGATTCCCGCAGGACCTCCCGTTTCATCCGCAGTTGGGCACCATAGGAGGCATGCTGCAGATTGCAGCCGCCGCATTCGCCGTAATAGGGGCAGGGCGGGGTGATCCGGTCCGGGGAGGCGTCCTCGACCCGGACCAGTTCGGCCTCCATGTAGCCGCGATGGACTTTGGCTTCGCGGACGCTTACCCGCTCGCCGGGCAGCGCTCCGGCCACCATGACCACCATGCCGTCGTCCAGGGTGCCGAGCCCCTTGCCTCCGTGGATGAGCTTGTGTATTGTCAGCGTATGTTCCATGGACGCAGTATACTCGTTTTCCGCAAGCATGCTCGCGTTATGATGCAACAAAAATCGAGAGGAGCAACGGCAGTCTCATGGGGGCGCAAGCAAAGGCCAAACTGTTGATAGTGGATGACGAACGGGTGCACCGGTTTATGCTCCATTCCCTGTTCAACGAATGGGGCTGGGAGGCGGAAGAGGCCGACGACGGCGCCACCGCCGTGTCGGCGGTCGAGGAGGGCCCCTTTGACGCCATCCTCATGGACGTGCGCATGACCACCATGGACGGCATGGAGGCGCTCAGGCGGATTCACGCCCTCAATCCCGCCATCCCGGTGGTAATCATGACCGCCTATTCCTCGGTGGATTCCGCCGTCGCCGCCATCAAGCAGGGGGCCCATGACTACCTGACCAAACCCTTGGATTTCGATCGGCTGCGCACCACGCTCGAGGTGGCCATGGGCCATCGCCGCCGGGAGACGGAATCAGCGGATATCGGACAACCCTTTGGCGATGACGGCCGCATTATCGGCCAATCGGCGCCGATGCAGGCCCTGTGGGAGATGATCGTTCACGTGGCCCCTACCGAGGCCACGGTCCTGATCAACGGCGAATCCGGCACCGGCAAGGAACTGGTAGCCTCGGCCCTGCACTATAAAAGTCTGCGCGCCGAGGGGCCCTTTGTCACGGTCAACTGCGCCGCCCTGGCGGAAACCCTGCTGGAGTCCGAACTCTTCGGCCATGAACGGGGCGCCTTCACCGGAGCGGACCGCCGCCGCGAGGGCCGCTTTGTCCAGGCCCAAGGGGGGACCCTGTTTCTCGACGAGATCGGCGAGACCTCGCCCGGCATGCAGGCCAAACTGCTGCGGGTCCTGCAGGAACACGAACTGCAGCGGGTCGGCGGTCAGGAGACCATCACCGTCGATGCCCGCATCCTCTGCGCCACCAACCGTGACCTGGAAGAGGAGGTGGCGGCCGGGCGTTTCCGGGAGGATCTCTATTACCGGCTCAATGTGGTCGAGCTGGAGGTGCCTCCGTTGCGTGAGCGGCAGGGGGATATCCCCCTGCTGGTCAACTATTTCCTGCAGAAATTCGCCCAGAGAAACGGACGGACGCTCAGCGGCGTCACCCCGGAGTGCATGGATGTGCTCAACCGCTATCCCTGGCCCGGCAATGTCCGCGAGCTTGAGCATTCCATGGAACGGGGCGTGATCCTCATGCGCGGGGATTATCTGGATATCAGCTTCATGCCGCTGGCCATCCAGCGCTGGGCAGGAATGAACGAACCCAAGGAGGTGGAAGAGCCCTCGACCCTGAAGGATGCGGAAAAAGCCTTGATTTTGAAAACCCTGGAAGAAACCGGCGGCAACCGGAGCGAAGCGGCGCGCCGTTTGCAAATAACCCGCAAGACGCTCTTGAACAAGCTGAAGAGTTATAATATAACGTGACCCATGAATGCTGAAATCGCAACTGTTTCGAGGCAATTGTAAGGCCGATGCCCCCTCGATAAGTGCTCCGCCCCCCTTTGCCAACCTCCATCCGAGAAGACAAGTGCCAATCTGCATGCAACCCACCGTAACTCTGCTGGAAGCCGCCTATGACGTCAGCCGTTTTCTTCTCCAGGAACGGGATTTAACCAATCTGCTCCAGGGGGTCTGCGATCGTTTGGTTGGTGAAGGAATCGCGGAGGGCGTTCT
>JBFWIP010000069.1:0-8938 GCA_050255935.1 Desulfobulbus sp. | reverse complement strand
CATCTGGCCGGCAGGACCGATGAATACCGAATTGAATACCGGGTTCAGGAAAAAAATGGTGAGTGGACCTGGTATCTGGACCGTGGCCGGGTGGTGGAACGGGATGCCAACAGTATGCCGGTTCGCATGACCGGCACCCATCAGAACATCACCCTGCAGAAGAAACAGGATCAGGCCATTGCCCTGGTCCAGCAGCAGTTGCACGACGCGGTCAACCATGAGCGGAATTTTCTCCAGACCGTGATCGACAGTGCCGGCGATCCGGTGATGGTGATCGATCTGGACTACAATGTCCTGTTGATCAACCAGGCCGCGGCCCGCCTGGTGAGCCCCAAGGACAAGAAGGGGGTCCTGCAGGGGGAAAAATGCTATCAACTGTTTTGCGGTGCCGACCGTCCGTGCCGGGATCTTCGCTTTCCCTGTCCCGTGGCCGAGGTGGTGGAGCGGAAAAGACAGGTCAAGTTGGTGCATAACCCTTACCACGGTAATGGCATCAAAAACACCTTCGAGCTTGAGGTTTCGCCGCTGCTGGACCGCCAGGGAGCCCTTTACGGCATTATCGAGGTGGCCCGGGATATTACCGACCGGCTGCGGATTGAAAAGGAACTCAGGGAGAGTCAGTCCCATCTGTACCGTCTGGCCCATCACGATACCCTGACCGGGTTGCCGAACCGGTTGCTGTTTCGCGACCGGCTTTCGCAGGCGGTGACGAAGGCGGATCGGAATCGAACCGGGGTGGCCGTGCTCTTTCTCGATCTCGATAAGTTTAAAACCATCAATGACACCTTTGGCCACGATGTCGGCGACGCCCTGTTGGAGGAGGTTGCCGCCAGGCTGCAGCGGCAGTGCCGCCAATCCGACACCGTGGCCCGCCTCGGCGGCGATGAGTTTGTTTTTGTCCTGGAGGCGATCGGCGAGCGCAAGGACGCCGGTGTGGTCGCGGACAAGATCATGGCCGCCCTGGCCGAACCCGTGCAGGCCAAGGAACACCGTATCCAGGTATCGACCAGCATCGGCATTGCGCTTTATCCCGATGATGCCGGTTCCATTGACGAGGTGATCAAGTGCGCGGACATGGCGCTGTATGCGGCCAAGGAAATAGGGAGGAGCAACTATCAGTTCTACCATCGGGACCTGCCCTCCACCGGAATCAGACCTCAACTCAACGCCCGGCAGTTCCGTCGTGCCCTTGCCACAGGGGAGTTGTTTGTCGAGTATCAGCCTCGTTTTGCGCTCGGTGATGGCAGCCTGGTCGCTCTGCAGGCCCTGCCGCGCTGGCAGCATCCCTCCATGGGGCTACTCCTGCCCGACGACTTTATCTCGGCAGGGCAGGAGTGTGACATGCTCGGGCCTCTGGCCGAATGGATCTTCAGCCGGCTTGCCGGGGACCTGCACGCCTGGCGTCTCCTGGGCCGCCACTGCCCGCCGCTCAGCCTTCCCTGCAGTTCCAGGCTGCTGCTTGAGGACGCCTTCTTCCCCATGCTCGAGCGTTTCTGCAGCCAGTTTGACCTCCCACCGGGCATGCTGGTGCTGGAATTGCGTGAGCGGGCCATCGTCGAGGCGACCAGCCAACTCCTGGAGTCTGTCCGCCGGTTGGACGGGATGGGGGTGGGCGTGACGATCAGCGAATTGGGGGGCGGCCTTTGTCTTCCCCTGCAACTGCAATCCCTGCCGGTGCGATCGGTTGTTCTCTGCCGGGATATCGTCCACGGATTTCCGCACAATGCCGCGACGGAAACCTTGCTTTCCGGCCTGGTTGTCTTCTGCCACGCCCTTGGGCTCACCGTGGTGGCCGATGACGTCGATCAGGCCGAGCACCGCCGGCGGCTTGGGCAGCTGAACTGTGACCAGGCCCAGGGCAGGCTCTTTTCCGCCCTTCTTCGCCGGGAACAGGTCGGCGATCTCCTCCCGGTTGCCTGAAAAGGGCTGTTGACGCCTCCGGAGCCCTGTGGTAAGACCCCTGCTTGTTTTTTTCCTCTTCAGGTAGGCTTTTTCCTGCAATTGACGATCTCGGAAAAAAAGAAACAGGGTGGTTCGTGTTGCGCAATAGAATGTTTTCGTGGATGTACGCTTCCGGATCGCCTGCTTTTCGATGAGACCGTCCTCCATTGGGAGGTTGCGAAAAAGGGCCCGCCTCTTGTTCCGGGAACCCGGGAACATTTCCACGCCTCTTCAATCAACGTTGGTGGCCTCGGTATCACTTTGCAGGCGAAGCCACAGGTCATCACAACAATACTACGTCAGGGAGCAGGAAGTGTCGTCTTCACGGCTTGTGCGGAAGGCGGCACAACATGAGAACAATGCGTACCAATATCTTACACGTCGGCGCGGGTGAGCTGAATTACGAGATCCGCAACATCGTTATTGTCGGTGAAATGCTGCAGAAAATGGGCGTCCAGATCAATTGGGAGAACATCGGCGACCCCATTGCCAAGGGCGAGCAGGTGCCGGACTGGATGAAGGAAATCGTTGCCGAGGCGGTGTATGAGAACGCCAGTTACGGTTACAGCCCGACCAAGGGATTGCTCGCCGCCCGGCAGTATGTGGCCGAGTGCACCAACAGCAAGGGCGGCGTCCGGATCGATGCCGAAGATGTCATGTTTTTCAACGGCCTGGGCGATGCCATCTCCAAGGTGTACGGCCTGCTCAATCCCACCGCCCGCATACTGGTGCCCACGCCCAGCTACACCACCCACAGTTCGGCGGAAGCCGCCCATGCCGGGACCCAGCCGGTAACCTATATCCTCGACCCCAACCATCTCTGGTACCCGGACCTGGAAGACATCGAGAATCATATCAAGTACAATCCGGCGGTGGCCGGCATCCTGATTCTCAACCCCGACAATCCCACCGGCGCGGTCTATCCGGCGGATGTGATGCGGGCGATCGTGGAGCTTTGCGAAAAGAACGAACTTTTCATCATCAGTGATGAAATCTACCAGAACATGACCTACAACGGCACCACCTCCGCCCCCCTGTGTACGGTCATCGGAGACAAGGTCCCGGCGATCTGCATGCGCGGCATCTCCAAGGAAATGCCCTGGCCGGGTGGGCGTTGCGGCTGGATAGAGGTCTATAACCGCCGCCGGGATCCGATGTTCGCCACCTACGTGCAGTCGATCCTCAATGCCAAGATGCTGGAAGTCTGTTCCACCACCCTGCCGCAGATGGTGCTTCCCCGGATCAAGTCGCATCCGATGTACATGGAACACCTCCGGAGCCGGATCAAGCGGTACGAGCGCTTTTCCAACCTGGCGTATGATATCCTTAAAAATGTCAAAGGGTTGCTCGTCAATCGCGCCAACGGGGCCTTCTACATGAGCGCGGTGTTCGAGGAGTGGGTGCTCAATCATCAGCAGACCCTGCCCATCGCCAACGAAGAGGTCAGGGAAACCATAGAACGCCTGGTTTCCGGCCCCAACATCCAGCCGGATAAACGGTTTGTCTATTACCTGTTGGCCGCCACCGGTATCTGCGTGGTTCCCCTGTCTTCCTTTGCCACCGATCTGCAGGGATTCCGGGTGACGCTCCTGGAGAAGGAGGAAGAGGAATTCGTCCAGATTTTCCGGACCATCGCCGACAGCATCAACCGGTACGTCAATTCGAGCCAGGGACGGGGCCATCGCTTCTGACCCGGTGCTTGATCCGCGTTTTTCGAACCCCCTGCCGCCTTTTCGCCGGTCGGGGGTTTTTTGTTGGCGTATTCTTTTGTTCTTGTTTTTGTTGGTAATTTTCATTCGATAATCTCTTGGAAAAGCCGGTCGCCTTCCCTTGACACTGGATTTTGCCATACTTATTGTTCGGACCAGATTTGACCGGCCCGGTCATCCCAGCCCAGAAAAGCATGCGTGAAGATCAAGGGCCGACGGTGCCCGCCGCACCATTTCATCCCACAAGAACAACCCGCAACAGCAACAGCAGAAAAGGAGAGCGTAGGTGATAGACGAGACAAACAAACAGGACCCTGTCGGTGATCAGCAGGCAACCGAGACCCCCGAAGACCTGGGCGATGTGGAGGCTATTACGGAGGAAGAGGCCACGCAGGTGAGCGAAATCGAGACATTGCAGGGGAAACTGGCCGAAACCCAGGATCAGTTGATGCGCGTCGCGGCTGAATTCGAGAATTACAAGAAGCGGATGGAGCGTGAGCGGAGCAAACTGCTCAAATATGCCGGGGAAAATATTTTACGCGACCTGTTGAGCACCCTTGACAACCTTGACCGTGCCATGGAGCAGGGAAGTGCCGGGACCGGGGATGAGGGTAAAAAACTGCAGTCCATGCTCGAAGGAATCGAGCTGACCCGCAAGGGATTGGTTTCCACCCTGGAGCGGTATGGCGTTGAGCCCCTTACCGCCATCGGTTTGGGGTTCAACCCCGACGAGCATGACGCCCTGACCATGGAAGCCAGTGAAGAGATGCCGGCCAATCATGTGTTGCGCGAATTTGCCAAAGGCTACCGCTTCAAGGACCGCGTTCTCCGCCATGCCCAGGTCGTTGTTTCCAGCGGCCCGGCAAAAGCGGCTTGACAAGCGGCGGTTTGAGCACATTGTACTACTTGATATTGTGAAATTTTCGGACTTTTACCGGATATAAAATAAATACAGGAGAGACAGGAGAAACCAATTATGAGCAAAATTATAGGCATTGACTTGGGGACCACCAACTCGTGTGTGGCCATCATGGAGGGGGGAGATCCCAAGGTCATCGAGAATACCGAGGGAAATCGGACCACTCCGTCCATTGTCGCCTTTTCCGACAGCGGCGAGCGCCTGGTCGGGCAGATCGCCAAACGCCAGGCCGTGACCAATCCGACCCGGACCCTGTTTGCCATCAAGCGTTTGATCGGCCGCAAGTTCAGCGACCCGGAGGTCAGAAAATCCATCGAGGTCAGTCCCTTTGCCATCGCTGAAGGACCGGGGGGCGATGCCGTGGTCGAGGTTGACGGCAAGACGTATACCGCTGCCGAAATTTCGGCCATGATTCTGGGCAAGATGAAGCAGACCGCTGAGGAGTATTTGGGAGAGGCGGTGACCGAGGCCGTCGTTACCGTACCGGCCTACTTCAACGACGCCCAGCGCCAGGCCACCAAGGATGCCGGCAAGATCGCCGGGCTCAACGTTCAGCGGATCATCAACGAACCGACCGCCGCCTCCTTGGCCTACGGTCTGGACAAGAAGGGTGAGGAAAAGATCGCGGTCTTCGACTTGGGCGGCGGTACTTTCGATGTTTCCATCCTTGAAATCGGTGACGGTGTCTTTGAGGTAAAATCCACCAACGGTGACACCTTCCTCGGTGGCGAGGATTTTGATATGCGCATCGTCAACTGGCTCGCCGATGAATTCAAGCGTGACCAGGGCGTGGATCTGCGCAACGACAAGATGGCCCTCCAGCGGTTGAAGGAAGAGTCGGAGAAGGCCAAGAAGGAATTGTCCACCGCCATGGAGACCGACATTAACCTGCCGTTCATCACTGCCGATGCCTCCGGGCCGAAACATCTCAACGTGAAGTTGAGCCGGGCCAAGCTCGAGGCCCTGGTCGAGGATCTGATCGACCGTTGCGAGGGTCCCTGCCGCACCGCCCTCAAGGACGCCGGGCTGAGCGCATCCGAGATCGACGAGGTTATCCTGGTGGGCGGCATGACCCGTATGCCCAAGGTCCAGGAAAAGGTCAAGGCCATCTTCGGCAAGGACCCGCACAAAGGCGTCAATCCCGACGAGGTCGTGGCCATCGGTGCCGCAATCCAGGGCGGTGTGCTCAAGGGCGATGTGAAAGATGTACTTCTCCTGGATGTCACCCCGCTGTCCCTGGGTATCGAGACCCTCGGTGGGGTCATGACCAAGTTGATCGAGAAGAACACCACCGTGCCCACCAAGAAGAGCCAGGTGTTCTCCACCGCGGCCGACAGCCAACCGGCGGTTTCCATCCACGTCCTCCAGGGAGAGCGCGAGATGGCCACCAACAACAAGACCATCGGCCGTTTCGAGTTGGCCGACATCCCGCCGGCACCGCGCGGTGTGCCCCAGATCGAGGTCACCTTTGATCTGGACGCCAACGGTATTCTTCACGTGTCCGCCAAGGATCTGGGCACCGGCAAGGAGCAGTCGATCCGTATTACCGCCTCTTCCGGTCTGTCCGAGGAAGAGATCGAACGGATGAAGAAGGATGCCGAACTGCATGCCGAGGAAGACAAGAAGCGCAAGGAACTGGTCGAGGCCAAGAACAACGGCGACTCCATGATTCACATGACCACCAAGACGCTCACTGAACTGGGCGATAAGGTGGACGCTGAAACCAAGGCCAATGTGGAGCGCGAGATTGAGAATCTCAAGAAGGCGATGGAGGGTGATGATGCCGCTGCCATCAAGAGCGCCACCGACGCCCTGACCCAGGCCTCCCACAAACTGGCCGAGTTGATGTATGCTCAGGCCAAGTCCCAAGGTGCGGGCCCCGGTGAGGGCGGTGCGACCGGCGGTGGCGCTGCCGGAGCCGGCGGCCAGGCCAAGAAGGGCGGCAAGGACGACGATGACGTGGTCGACGCCGACTTCGAAGAAGTCAAATAACGGGCCATCTGTTAACGATCCGGACGAAAACGGAAGGACAGGGAGTGCGGCGCAAGCCGCGCTCCCATTTTTTTTGCCTTTTTCCCGGGAATTGCGCTATAAGGGTTCGGTTTGCCCCATTCGATCATCAGAAGAGAAGAAGAGAGACCCATGAAACGAACACTGTCAGGAATACAACCATCAGGAAAACTTCATATCGGCAATTATTTTGGGATGATGCAGCCCATGCTCCAGCAGATGGACAACTCGGAGCTGTATGTCTTCATCGTTGATCTCCACGCCCTGACCTCGGTCCATGACCGTGAGCGGCTCAGTAAGGGCACCTTGGAGGCGGCTGCCGACTTTCTCGCCCTGGGCCTTGACCCCGAGCGGTGCATCTTCTGGGTGCAGTCCGATGTCCCCGAAGTCTGCGAACTTTCCTGGCTGTTGTCGACCCTGACGCCCATGGGACTCCTGGAGCGGTGCCATGCCTATAAGGATAAGGTGGCCAAGAATATCCCGGCCAGCCACGGCCTTTTCGCCTACCCGGTCCTGATGGCGGCGGACATCCTTCTCTACCAGGCCGAAATCGTGCCGGTGGGCAAAGACCAGAAACAGCACGTCGAGGTGGCCCGCGATATCGCCCAACGATTCAACACCGCCTTTGGCGAGACCTTTGTCCTGCCGGAGCCCGCGATCAGCGAATCCACCGCCATTGTTCCCGGTCTCGACGGGCAAAAGATGTCCAAATCCTATGACAATACTATTCCTATCTTCCTTGAGGAAAAGGCGCTGCGCAAACGGGTGATGGCCATTCAGACCGATGCCACCCCGGTCGAGGCGCCGAAGGATCCGGACAACTGCAACCTGTATAAGCTGTTGAAGCTGTTTGCTCCGGAGGAGAAGATGCGTGAGGTGCACGAACTCTATGTGAACGGCGGTGCGGCCTACGGATACCTCAAGCAGGATCTCTTTGAGTTGATCAACGGCCACTTCGCCGGTGCCCGGGCCAGGAAGAAAGAGCTGCTCGACCATCCCGACCACCTGCGGCAAATCCTTGCCAAAGGGGCGGAGAAGGCACGCGCCAAGGCAACCCGGACCATGGACCTGGTGCGCGACCGGATGGGGCTGAAATATTGATTGATAACCCAGGCCCCAAGGTCGCTCCGGAGGGTCCTTGGGCTTGTAAGGGTAAGGGGGACAATAAAAAAGGCGGGACCGGGTCCCGCCTTTTTTATTGGGGTGATGATGAAGACGATGGATTAGAAATCGACCAGTTCAACGTCGAAGACCAACCAGGCATTGGGGGGGATAACGCCGCCGGCTCCACGTTCTCCGTAGGCCAGTTCCGGCGGAATGATGAGGGTGCGTTTCTCCCCTTTAGTCATTTGGCTCAAGGCCTCGTCCCAGCCGCGAATCACCCGGCCGGTGCCCACCGGAAAGGAAATGGGTTCGCCACGGTCATAGGAGCTGTCGAACTTCCGATTGCCCAGCAACAGGCGGCCGGTGTAGTGCGCGCTGATGACCGTGCCGGCGGCGGGCGGATCCCCTTCACCTTTCTGCTCCACCTGGGAATAGAGGCCGGATTTGCTCCGTTCGGCCTTGGGCCACTGTTCCTTGATCAGCTTTTCGATTTTTTCCTTCTGCGCTTTCAATGCCTCGGCCTCCCGTTCCTTGATGGAAGCCAGGGCCGCATCAAAGGCGTCCTGGTCGGTTTTGAAGGCTTCGGCCTCCTTGCCTACACGAAGGATGGTGATCGACTTGATGACGTCGCCGCGATCGATCCGGTCCACCACGCTCTGCCCGTCAACCACCTTGCCGAAAACGGTGTGCTTGCCGTCCAGATGCGGTGTGGCCACATGGGTGATGAAAAACTGGCTGCCGTTGGTCCCGGGACCGGCATTGGCCATGGAGAGTATCCCCGGTCCGTCGTGACGGAGGTTGGGATCGAACTCGTCGGGGAAGGTATAGCCGGGGCCGCCGGTACCGGTACCCAGGGGACAGCCGCCCTGGATCATGAAGTTGGCGATCACCCGGTGGAAGGTCAGGCCGTCGTAGAACGGCTTGCCCAGGGGTTGGTCCGCTCCCCCCAGTTTCAGGGTTCCTTCGGCAAGACCGACGAAATTGATCACGGTCAGCGGTGTTTGGGCATAGAACAGTTGGAGCACGATGTCGCCCTTGTCCGTGGCGATTTTGGCATAGAGCCCGTCTTTCATGGCAATTTTGGCCTCGAGTCCGTTCTTCATAGATTTTACCTCGGTGGAATGCACTGGTTGTCCGGAACAAAAAAGGAGCACGGACAGGAGCAGCAACGAGAGCAGCCTGGTCATGGAAGTCTCCGGCTTGTAGTTTTGTTCGTTGGAGATGATCGGCTCTTCAACAGTGCTGAAAAGCGGTT